>JAODNO010000049.1 GCA_025465235.1 Pseudonocardia sp. | reverse complement strand
CCGGATCGATCGCGAGCACGACCCGGCCGAGGACCTCGCCGTCCACTACGCCGACGCCGAGCTGGGGATCCCCTGGCCCGGCGACATCGGGCCGGTCAGCGTGAAGGACCAGGGCGCCGGTAGTTGGCCGGACCTGTCGCACCTACTGGCGAGCCGCGCCGCATGACGGCACGGGTTTGACGGTTTCCGCAGCCTCGGACCACAGGCGCGGTCCTGACCCAAGTCACCCCTTCACCGCACCTCCGAACGTGAAGGCGCCGCTCAGCCGCCGGCTCAGGATGAGGTACAGCAGCACCGCCGGTAGCGAGTAGAGCATCGAGTACGCCGCCAGCTGGCCGTAGACCACCTGGGCGTACTGGCTGAAGAACGTGTAGATGCTCACCGACGCCGGGAGGTTGTCGTTGGAGAGCAACAGCACGAAGGGGACGAAGAAGTTTCCCCACAGCCCGATGAAGGTGTAGAGCGCGACCACCGCGATCCCGGGCCACATCAGCGGCAGGACGATGCGGCGCAGGGCCTGCATGGGGGAGGCGCCGTCGGTCCACGCCGCCTCCTCCAGCTCGATCGGCACGGCGTCCATGAAGTTCTTCGAGAGCCAGATGGAGATCGGGAGAGCCGTGGTGGCCATGAACAGGATCGTGCCGGTGAACGTGTCGATCAGGTCAACCTGCACGAACAGCCCGTAGACCGGCACCATGATCGCGGTGATCGGCAGCCCGGTCATGAACAGCACCGTGAGCAGGAACGGGCGCTTCATGCGCGATCGGTAACGCGACAGTGGGTAGGCAGCCAGGACCGCGCAGACCATCGTGACGATCGTGGCCCCGCCACACAGGATGAGCCCGTTCAGCATCGGTCGGAACGTGATCTCCGGGGTGAGGACGGCCCTGAAGTTGTCGAACGTCCATCGGTCCGGCCAGGTGACGGCAGGTCCCGCGGTGGAGTTGAACGCCGCCAACACCAGCCACAGCAACGGAACCAGGTAGCAGGACGCGATGAGCAGCAGCACCAGGTTGACCGCGCCCCGGCGCACGAGTGTGGGACGGGCGCCGCTGTGGGCGGCCTTGCCGGCGGTGACGGCGCGCTGTGGCCGTACCGTGCTGGCGGCGGTTGTACTGGTCATGACGGGTCGTCCCCCAACCGCAGTGCCCGCAGGTAGATCAGCGAGAAGATGGCGCCGATCAGCAGCAGCACCAACGCCAGCGCCGTGCCGTAGCCGAGTTGCGAGAACTGGAAGGCCTGCTGGTAGGCGAACACGGGCAGGGTCGTGCTCTTGTTGCTCGGCCCGCCCTTGGTCATCGTCCAGATCAGGCCGAAGACCGAGAGGGTCTGCAGCGTGATCAACATCAGGTTCGTCGCGATCGAGCGCCGCACCATCGGCAGCGTGACGGAGAGGAGCTTGCGCCAGGTGCCCGCCCCATCGACGATCGCGGCCTCCTCGATCTCCTTCGGGACCTCCGACAGCGCGGCGGAGTAGACGAGCATCGAGAATGCGGTGCCGCGCCAGATGTTCGCTATGGAGACGGCCAGGATCGGCGTCGAGAAGAGGATGTTCTGCGGGGACAGCCCGATCGCCGTGAGCATGTGGTTGAGCGAGCCGTCGGTGCCGAAGAACGCCACCCACAGATACCCGGTGACCACCTCGGGCAGCACCCATGCCCCGATGACGATGGCGCTGACCACCGCGCGCACGGCGCGGTTGCCGGCGCGCATCAGCAGCGCCAGCACCATGCCGAGCACATTCTGGCCGATGATCGCCGACACCACGGTGAAGATCACGGTGTAGTACACGGATTGGCGGAAATCCGCGCTGCTGAAGGCCCGCGTGAAGTTGTCGAGCCCGACGAAGTCGGATCCGGCCGAACCGGTCAGCGCCATGTCGGTGAAGGCCGAGTAGACGCAGTACAGGATCGGTCCGACGAGGAAGACGGCGAGCAGAACGACGGCCGGTGCCAGCGGCATGCCGCGCAGCAGCGTCACCGACGCCGCGTTACGGCGTGCGGTGCCGCTGCTGCGCGAGCCGACGGCGAGCGAGCTCACGACCCTGCCGCGGTCATCACCGCATCACCGGCGATGGACCTGACTTGGTCGTCGAAGGTCTTCGCCGCCGTCGCGACGTCGGCCGTCCCGGTGATCACCGATTCGGTGGCCACCTGGATCTCGTTGGAGACGCGCGGATAGAGCGCGTACGCCGGCCGGTAGGTCGTGATCGGTACCAGCGAGGAGAAGAACTCGTTCGTCGGGTTGGCCGCGGTGTAGGTCGGGTCACCCGAGACGTCGGGCCGCACCGGGATCTGGACGTTGTCGATGTCCCACTTCAGCTGGTGCTGGCGGTCCGAGATGAGCTTGATGAACTCCCACGCCTTGTCGGGGTTCCCGGCATTCTTCGGGATCGCCCATGTCCAGCCGCCCGACATGCTGACCTTGCCCGGCGCCTGCCCCTCCTGCGTCGGCATCGCCGCGTTGCCCATCACGGTGTTCCACTGCGGCCACGGGTTGGCGTCACCGGGCAGCCAGTTGTGCGACACCCACGAACCGTCGACGCTGATCGCGACCTGGCCCTTGGGGGTCAGCTGCTGGCTGACGTTGTTGTTCCAGTTCGGGTCCAGCACCTGCTGGGGTGTCGGGCCGAGCTTCTCGTCGTAGACGGTTTTGAGGAACTGCAGCGAGTCGGTGAAGCCTTTGCTGCCGATCACCCATTTCTTCGCGTTGTTGTCGTACAGCGTGGATCCGGTGCCGTAGAGCAGCATCTCGAAGCCCTGCATCGAGGTGGCCTCACCGAGCCCCTTGCCTGCGTAGATGTTGAACGGGATGACACCGGGCACCTTCGCCTTGATCGTGCGGGCGGTGGTGAGCAGGTCGTCCCAGGTCTTGGGCTGCCAGTCGGCGGGCAGGCCGGCCTTGGCGAAGATCTCCTTGTTGAACCAGATCGCGCGGGTGTCGGTGCCGTCCGGCACGCCGTAGGTCTTGCCGTCGAGCGCTCGTGCCGCACCCTTGGCGGTGCTGGTGAACTGGTTCCACTCCGGCCATGAGTTGAGCTGGTCGTCCAGCGGGCGGAGGTAGCCGGCCTCGATGTCGGAGTTGATGAGGAACGTGTCCTCGTACACGACGTCCGGCGACGTCTTCGGCGTGCGCATCTGCAGCTGCAGCTTCGTGTAGTAGTCGTTCTCGGAGGCGGTGATGGGCTGCAGGTTGATGGTGACGCCGGGGTTGGCCTTCTCGAACTCGGCCTTGACCCCGGTCAGGAACTGCTCCTGGACGTGGGACCCGCCGAACTGCTGGTAGGTCACCGTCACAGTCGAGGTGTCGCCGCTGGACCCACCGCCGCCGCTGCTGCAGGCCGTGATCACCAGGCCGGCGACCGCGAGCATCGCGAGCGCCCGTGCCCGTCTGCCCGTACCTCGTTGTACGGGCTTCTCCAAGGTCATCTCCGCCTCCGTCAGTCCTACATCGTGGGGAACCGCAAGGTCAGGATCTGGAACGGCCGTAGTTCCAGGTCCACACCGCCACCGTCGACGACGGGCGCAGGGCCCTCCGCGTCGGGCAGCGGCCGTTCGAGTAGGTCGGCCACGCCGACCGACGCCGCTGGGAAGCCGAGCTCGAGGCGGGCCCGGGCTCGTGCCCCCAGCGCTTCGTAGAGTCGGACGACGACATCGCCCGAGCCGTCGTCGGCCAGCTTGACCGCCGACACCACCACGCCCTCGTGGTCGACGCCGACCAGCGGCTCCACCACGGCGTCGCCGGGCACCCGCCGCTCGGGCAGGTTGACGCGCAGCCCCTCGCGGGTGGCGTCGGCCAGGTCGGCGCCGGGGACGAGCGCGAAGCCCATCCGGTGCACGCCCTGGTCGGTGGCGGGGTCAGGGAACCGCGGCGCACGCAGCAGCGACAGCCGCACGGTCGTGGTCGTGCCGCCGTGAGCGCGCACCACCCGGGTGACGTCGTGGCCGTATGTCGAGTCGTTCACCACGGCGATGCCGTAGCCGGGCTCGGCCACATGCAGGTAGCGGTGCGCGCAGATCTCGAACTTCGCCGCTTCCCAGCTGGTGTTCGTGTCGGTGGCGCGGTGCACGTAGCCGAACTGCGTCTCCGCTGTCGAGCGCTCGGCACGCACGTCCAGCGGGAACGCGACCTTGAGAAACATCTCGGATTCGTGCCAGTCCACCTCGGTGTCGATGTCGACGCGCCCGATGCCCCGGGCCAGCGAGACGACCTGGGTGGCGGTGGACCTGCCGAACCGGCGCACCACCCGCACCGCGGCGGTACCGGCCGGAGCGTCTTCCACGACGGTGAGCGCGTCGACGTCGAGCAGGTCGGTGACCGTGCGACGGTAGGTATGGTCGACGTCCCACGCGTCCCAGTTCGCCGGCAGGTCCGGGTGGATCTGCAGCAGGTTGCCCGCCGCCCCGGGCGCGATGATCTCCCGCTCCGCTGCCAGATCGACGACGGACGTGAGTAGGCCGCGCGCGTCCACCACGGCCCGTATCAGCCCGTTGTCGAGGACGAACCCGCCGTCGGCCGTGTCGCACGACGCCGGGGGCGGGGCCTCCTCCACGGGTGCGGCGCCCTGGGCGGCAACCCCACTGCGGTCGTGCGGTGCGGCGTTGAAGACCACCTCGGTGCCCGCCGCCGTATCGCCCGCCAGCGCGCGCTGAGCGGCGTCGATGATCGCTTCGAGCTCGCCGAACAGTCGCTCGTAGGTCGCCCGGCTCTCGCGGTGCACCCAGGCGATGGCCGAGCCCGGCAGGATGTCGTGGAACTGGTGCAACAGCACCGTCTTCCAGATCCGGTCCAGTTCTGCGTAGGGATAGGGGTGCCCGCCGCGCACCGCCGCCGTCGCCGCCCACAACTCGGCCTCGTGCAGCAGATGCTCGCTGCGCCGGTTGCCCTGCTTGTTCTTGGCCTGGCTCGTGTACGTCCCGCGGTGCAGCTCCAGGTACAGCTCGCCGACCCAGACCGGTGCGTCGGGGTAGTCCTCGTGCGCCTTGCGGAAGAACGCGGCAGGCTCCTCGATCTCCACCCGTGCCGAGCCTTCGAGGTCGCGCAGGCGGGCGGCGCGGGCCAGCATCTCCCGCGTGGGGCCGCCGCCGCCGTCACCCCAGCCGAAGGGCACGAGCGAGCGGTTCGCTACACCCTTGTCGGAGAAGTTGCGCACCAGGTGCGCCATCTCCCGGCCCGACAGCTCAGAGTTGTAGGTGTCGACCGGCGGGAAGTGGGTGAACACGCGGGTGCCGTCGAGCCCCTCCCACCAGAAGCTGTGGTGCGGGAACCGGTTGAACTGGCTCCACGAGATCTTCTGCGTGAGGAACCAGGTTGTCCGCGACAGCTTCACGAGCTGCGGCAAGGCGGCGGTGTAGCCGAACGAGTCGGGGAGCCACACCTCGTCGGTCTCGATGCCGAGCTTGTCGAGGAAGTAGCGCTTGCCGTGCACGAGCTGGCGGGCGAGCGCCTCACCACCCGGCATGTTGGTGTCGGACTCCACCCACATGCCACCGACCGGCACGAACTGGCCGGTGGCGACCTTCTCCTTCATCCGCTCGAAGACGTGCGGGCGGTGCTCCTCCATCCACGCCCACTGTTGTGCCGAGGACATCGCGAAGATGAAGTCGGGGTTGTCGTCCATCAGCGCCGTGACGTTCGACGCTGTCCTGGCGACCTTGCGGACGGTCTCTCGCAGCGGCCACAGCCAGGCGGAGTCGATGTGGGCGTGCCCGACGACGCTGACCCGGTGGGCGCTCGCCGCGGCGGGCGC
>JAODNO010000047.1 GCA_025465235.1 Pseudonocardia sp. | reverse complement strand
CCGGATCGATCGCGAGCACGACCCGGCCGAGGACCTCGCCGTCCACTACGCCGACGCCGAGCTGGGGATCCCCTGGCCCGGCGACATCGGGCCGGTCAGCGTGAAGGACCAGGGCGCCGGTAGTTGGTCGGAGCTGTCTCGCCTACTGGGGAGCCGCGCCGCATGACCGCCACCGGCACCTCGCGCGAGTCGCGCCCGGTCGCGGCGCCGTCTGCAGATGTTCCCTGCTGTCGGTTCTGCCGGGCGGCCGATGGCGAGATCGTCGTCGATCTCGGCAGCCAACCGTCGAGCGAGCTGTTCCCGTCGGCGTCGGACCCTGGGCCCGATCCCACGTTCTCGCTGCGGATGTGGCTGTGCTCGGCCTGCGGACTGGCTCAGCTGGCCGACGATGCCGAGGTACCCGAGGAACCCGAAGGCCAGGAGCCTGCGGCCCTGCGTGTGCAGCGTGCCGACGCGGTGGCGCGACTTGTCGACGCCCGGATTCTCCCCATCAGTGGCACCGTCGCGGAGTTCCCGAGTCCGCATGGCGGCACCTGGCTGGACCTGCTCGGGCAGTGCGGTCTCGTTCCGGCCGGCCCAGGGGAGCACGCCGATATCGTGATCGACGGCTGCTTCGGCATGATGCACGGTCGTGACCAGCGGGAGGTGCTGCAGGCCAGAGCGGACCGGCTCGCTGATGGGGGCACACTGCTGCTGCAGTTCCACTCGCTGGCTGCCATCGTCGAGGGCCTGCAGTGGAATGCGCTGCGCCTGGGCCACTACGCGTACTACTCCACGCCCGCGATGATCGGAATGCTGGCCGACGTCGGCCTCACCGCGACCGCGGCATTCTCGTTCCCGCTCTACGGTGGCACGGTCCTGCTCGCCGCCTCTCGTGACGGCCGGCCGAACGAAGCGCTGCTCGATGCTGTCACCGGGCCCGAGCGGGCGGTCGGAGTGGAGCGACCGGACAGCCTGGCCCCGCTGCAAGGTTCTGTCCAGCGCACCGCAGCCGGCCTCCGTGACCTGTTGTGCAACGAGCGGGATGCGGGTCGCCTGGTCTACGGCTACGGGGCCGCGTCACGAGCTGTGTCGTTGCTCTGTCTCGCAGGCGTGGACGCGGGACTTCTCGCGGGGGTGGCCGATGTCTCGGCGGAGAAGCAGGGCAAGCGCATGCCCGGCACCGACATCCCGGTGATCACGCCGGCCGAACTCGTCGCTGCCGCTCCCGATCTCGTGCTGGTGTTCGTCTCCGAGCTCGTCGAGGAAGTCCGGCTTGCTCTGCCCCAGATCGAAGCCGCCGGCGGCCGGTGGCTCGATGTCGGGAGCGGTGTGTGACGCTGAGGCGGCCTACCGCTGCTCGCCGTGAGAGGACTGGCGTTCGTTGATTGCTTCCGATTCCGTCGATTTTGTGGTCGTCGGGTCCGGCTCGGCCGGTTCCGTCCTGGCCAACCGGCTGAGCGCCGACCCGGCCAACCGCGTGCTGCTGCTCGAGGCCGGGCGACCGGATCACCTGTGGGACGTCTTCGTGCACATGCCCGGCGCGCTCGGCTTTCCGGTCGGCAGCCGGTTCCATGACTGGTGCTACGAGTCGGCGCCCGAGCCGCACATGCACGGCAGGCGGATGCAGCATCCCCGCGGCAAGTTGATCGGTGGTTCCAGCAGCATCAACGCGATGGTCTTCCAGCGCGGCCATCCGCTGGACTACGACCGGTGGGGTGCCGACCCGGGTATGGATGCCTGGGACTACGCCCACTGCCTGCCGTATTTCAAGAGGCTGGAGACCAGCGCGATCGGATCGGCGGGGTCCGTCCGTGGCTATGGTGGGCCGTTGCGGCTCGAACGAGGCCCGGTCACCAACCCACTGTTCGGCGCGCTGTTCGCAGCCGCGGAGCAGGCCGGTCACCGGTTGGCGCCGGACCTCAACGGTGTCGACCCGGAGGGATTCGCTCCGTGGGAGCGCACGATTCACCACGGGCGACGGCTCTCAGCGGCGCGCGCGTTCCTGCACCCGGTGCTCGACCGGCCCAACCTGCAGGTCCGTTCGAATGCCCTGGTCACCCAAGTCCGGATCGAGGGCAAGCGAGCGGTCGGCGTGCGCTACGAGGACCGATCGGGTCGAGTCGTCGACGTCACGGCGGGCGAGGTCGTGCTGGCCGGTGGGGCCTTCAACTCCCCCCAGCTGTTGCAGTTGTCGGGGATCGGCGATGCCCGCGAGCTCGCGGCCGTCGGCGTCCGGGTGGTGCACGACCTGCCGGGTGTCGGGGACAACCTGCAGGATCACCTCGTGGCGAAGGTTCAGCACGCCTGCACGCAGCCGGTCTCGATGGGTGGGATGCGCCACAAGCGCAACTGGCCCGGGATCGGGCTGCAGTGGCTGGCGGGCAAGGGGCCGGCGTCCACCAACGTCTTCGAGGCAGGCGGATTCCTACGCAGCAGCTCGGAGGCCGCCTACCCCGACCTCATGCTCGGCTTCGCGCCCGTCGCGATGCAGTTCCACGACGACGCCCCGGAGCACGGCTACCAGCTGATCATGGCCGGCATGCGGGCCGAGGCCACGGGCACGGTGAAGGTCACCTCCGCCGACCCGCACCGGCCGCCGACCCTGTTGTTCAACTACCTGTCCACCGAGGCCGACCAGCGGTTCTGGGTCAACGCCCTGCGGATCGCCAGGGAGATCCTCGCCCAGGCGGCGTTCCGCAACCTCGACGCAGGGGAGACCTGGCCTGGCCCGACCGTCGGGTCCGACGAGGACGTCATCGACTGGGTCCGACGCACCGGTGAGACGGACATGCACCCGACGTCCACCTGCCGGATGGGCACAGGCGAGGGTGCCGTGCTCGACCCTTCGACGATGCAGGTGCACGGCCTCGAGGGCCTGCGGGTAGTGGACGCCTCGGCGATGCCGTACTGCCCGAACAGTGCCACGCATGCGCCCACCATGATGCTGGCGGAGAAGGCAGCCGACCTCATCCTGGGCAACACCCCGCTTCCGCCTGAGCACCTCGAACGAGCCACGTCGACCGAGGGGCTCGCGAACTGAACCAGCAGGAAGGTCTCGAGCGGGCGCGGCTGGGCTTGCGCTACGCAGTGCTCTCGAGCGTGTAACGCACCGTCTGCACGCGGATGCCGTCGCCTTCGAAGACGAAGGTGTCGATGCCGTCCATCGCGCGGCGGGAAGCGGACACCGCGTTCCACTCGATGAACAGGATGTCCTTCTCGAAGATCTGCGTCGGCACGTCCCACTTCGCGTCCGGAAGGTCGATGAGGAGCTCGGTGAAGGCCGCGCGGACGCCCTCCTTCCCGTGCCGGACGCCACGTGGCGTGATGAATACGGCGTCCTCGTTGTAGTCGGCGACGATCTCGTCGATGTCGCCGGCGATCAGCGCACCGGCGTGGTGTTCGAAGATCTGCTGCGGAGTCCGCGTCATTGCTGTCTCCTGATGCTCGTCGGCTGGGTGCGATCAGCGTTGTCCCCCGGCCTGATCATGTCCAGCGTTGACGGGGCATCGCAGGGGTGACCGCCCGCATCGTGCTGCACGCGCGGCGGCTGGGAACCGGTTGTTCAGCTTGGATTGGATGTCCACCCGGTTCGGATCGAACTGCTTTCCGTTGATGGAGAACTTGTCGGCGGCGTCGTTCTCGGAGAACACGATGGTGCGTCGCGCGGCGACCGTGGCGCGGCTCAGGTCCTCTGGCGGCGCGAAGGTGGTGGGCAGCCCCACCGGACGAGTCGGCGGCCCTTCCGAGACCAGCGTGGCCGGCGTCGCCTGCGGGAACTGGTTGCCCGCCTGCCCGATGCGAACGGCAGCGTCTGCAGTTGGGCGGTGCCCGGCGGACCGCCGCGTACGAGCACGTCGAACCGGGCGCCGGCCGCGAGGAGGAGCGAGTCCGCCGCCGACTGGCTCGAATACCTGGATCTGGCCGGCCCCGTGCTTGCCCATCCATGCAGCCCGGTGGACGGGTACGTCACCGCGGCCGGCCCTGGCCTGGGCATCAGTTGGAACGAGGCGCCATCGCCGAGTTCGCGGCCTGAGCGCCGAGGTCGTCGGGTCCTACGGTGAGCGCCGTGCCCATTCCGGTGTCCAGGTGCCGGCGTCGGGCTGGTTGGGCTGTGTGGAGCCGAGGTAGTTGCGGAGTGTGCTGAGTGCGGGGTGCCGGTTGTCGCTGCGCCAGATCAGTGAGTGCGGGTAGACGGGTGTCGGGTCGTGCACGGCAATGCGCCGTAGGTCGCAGTGAGCGGGCCAGGCGAGCCGGGTCTGCTCGCCGACCAAGGTCGCCAGTGCCGAGGAGTCGGAGATCGTGTCGAGGAGCGGCTCGGTGCCGAAGTAGGGACCGGTCGCGTCGATGGTGAGCCCGAACGCGACGGCGAGCTCCTCGTAGTAGGCGGCCCACTCGGTTCCGGTGACGATGCCGGGCATCCAGATCCTGTGCCCGGCGAGCTCGGCGGGCGTGACCGCGCGAGCTGCGGCGAACTCATGGGCCGGTCCGGTGAGGAGCTGGACGGGCTCGTCGAGGACCCGGGCGGTTTCGATGCCGTCCGGGAGCTGCCGTGCGGGCAGGGTGACAGCGCGGAAGGACGCGTCGATCGTGCCAATCCGGACAGCGGCGATTGCCGCCTCGGCGTCGAAGAGGGTCACGACATCGAGTTCGGTCTCGGGATGCGCGCGGTGGAAGTCGCGCAGCAGAGCTGCTGGTGCGAGCCGCCGGCCGATCACGTCAACGCGCAGCGCGCGGCGGCGGGGACGCACGGACGCGGCTGCCCGCTCTTCGACCTGGAGGAGATCGCGGGCGTGGGGCAGGAACGCCTGCCCCTCGATGGTGAGCTGGGCTCCGCGCGCAGTGCGGGTGAACAGCCGTACATCGAGGTTCTTCTCGAGCGTAGCGATGCGCTTGGAGACGGCCTGCTGGGTGATCGACAGCAGGGCGGCGGCTTCCTGGAACTGGCCCGCGTTCGCCACAGCGACGAAGGTTCGCACGGCATCGAGATCCACGCCGACCGACCGTAGTTGCACAACGCCCCGTTTGTGGCTCGCCGAGAGAGCGGTTGTTTGACCAGGTCCCGACGGACCGGGTCTCCCGCACCCTGTCCGCGTGGTCGGTGGCCGACAAGGCCGCCATCGCGGTTCTGACCGTCCTGTGGGGTCTGCTGGCCACTCTCACGAGCGCCCGCACCGCGATCGCGATCGCCGGTGTCCTCATCCTGACAACCCCCCTGCTCCCTCGACACGACCACGCGCAGCAGCACGAGCGGGAACGTCGAAAAACGGGCGCAATCGCCAGCAGCGGCATCGGCGAGTGCATCGGCATGCCGCCCGAGGTGATGAGAGCACCATGGAAGGAATTCCCGGTCAGTCTCGCCGCAATGAGCGTGCCGGGCGCAGGCGCGGCCCCACGGGACAGTGACGAAGCCCAGCAGCGCGAGGGCAGCGGCGCGAGTCTGTACGAATCCCATCCGCCGCAGCAGCGGGAACGCGATGATTGCACCGATACCGAATCCCGTAACCGATTTGAAACCCGTGAAGATGATCACCGTGTCCTCGATACCGGTGGCCGTAGCCACGCCCTGCGCTCTCCAGACCGCCGCCCAGTGGGGACTGAAGGCCGGGAGCACCGCGAGACCCGCCGCGAGCGCAACGACCGCCGCCAACTGCGGCCTCACCCGGCGCGCCAGGAACGGCCGCCGGATGCGTCGACGACAGCTAGTCGCGGGGGCCAGGCGATCGACTCGTCGTCCGCAAGCCCGCGCTGACGGTCCGGATGCTCGACTCCCTCCGAAGTGCACGACGGTCAGCGGGGTCATGGAGATCGGCACAGTGTTGCTCCGGCGGTCCACCGACAGGCTCGAAGGCCGTTTTCTGTGTCGAGGCCCACGCCACCTGGGGCACCGAGCGGTGTCCCGGCTGGGAACTTTTCGCGGCCCCCAGTTCCCTATACCGGTAGAACGCCCGATTACTGGGTCGGTCTGCACATCGAGAAAGGAGCATGGGCGCTTTGCGCTCTATGCCTGGTTGATCATTGATCGGCGTTGTTGCGCTGCTGTTCAGGGCCACGAGCCTCTGTCGCCCGCAGCCTCGGTTCGCTCGGCCCGTATCGTGAAGGTGGAGATGGGAGAGATTCGTGAACCACAGACCTGTTCAGATAAATGACGCGGAGGTCGGAGTTGCCGATACCCGGCCCCGGCGGTGAATGGGGGACGCGTTCCGATCCGCTGGCCGGTCGAACGCTGCCGGTTCCGCGCCTGCCTGCCGAGCCGAGGTTCGGCGCGAACGTCCGTCCGCAACGTCCATGGCCCGACGCGCCAGGCCGTCCGCGACCGGGGCAGCCCGAGAGACCGCCTGCGCGGGAACACGGGCCCGCACTTCGCCGGCGGCGCCTCGCCCGGTGGGTGCGCACCGTCCTGGTGGTGCTGTCGGCCCTGACCCTGCTCGTCACCGGTTACGGCTGGTCGGTCTACCGGCAGTTGAACTCCAGTCTGGTCACCAGCGACGTCATCGCGCCGGCGGCCGCAGCCGATGGCGCCACCGACATCCTGCTCGTCGGCCTGGACAGCCGCACCGACGCCAACGGCAACCCGTTGCCCCAGCAGGTCTTCGACGCGCTCCACGCGGGCCCCGACACCGGCACGATGAACACGGACACCCTCATCCTCGTCCGCATCCCGAACGACCCGAAGAAGCCCTCGACCGCGGTCTCGATCCCCCGCGACTCGTACGTCAACATCCCCGGCTACGGCACCCACAAGATCAACTCGGCCTACGCAAGGGCCGCCACCACGGAACGCACCCGGCTGGCTGCACAAGGCGTCACCGGACCGGCGCTGGACCAGCAGGCCAACCAGGCAGGGCGCCGCAGTCTCATCGCGACGGTCGAACAGCTCACCGGGGCCTCGGTCGACCACTACGCCGAGGTCAACCTGGTCGGCTTCGCCGACATCACCACGGCCGTCGGCGGGGTGCCCGTATGCCTCAAGGCCCCGGTCAACGACTCCTACTCGGGCGCCGACTTCCCAGCCGGTCCGCAGACCCTGGAAGGGGCGCCCGCGCTGGCCTTCGTCCGGCAACGGCACGGTCTGCCCCGTGGCGACCTGGACCGGATCGTGCGCCAGCAGGCCTTCATGGCCAGCCTCGCCCACAAGGTCCTCTCCGCCGGCACCCTCACCAACCCGGCGGCCGTGTCCAGGCTGATCACGACGATCAGCCAGTACGTCGTGCTCGACCATGGTTGGGACCTGCTCGGGTTCGCCAGCCAGGTCCAGGGGCTGACCGGCGGCAACATCAGCTTCCGCACCATCCCCACCGGCACCCTTGCGCTGCCCACCCCGTCCGACGGCGTCGCGGTGCAGGTCAACCCGACGCTGGTCCGCCAGTTCGTCTCAGGCCTGTCCGGCCAACAGCCCGCCGCACCCGATCCTGCCGCTGCTCCTGCGATCGGCGACGTCAGCAACGCCTCCGGCCGCACCGGCCTGGCCGCCGGCGTCCAGAACCTGCTCGATGACCACGGTGTTGTCCCCGGCGCCGTCGGGAACGCCCCCGGGCTCGCCCACTCCGTCATCCGCGCCTCGGCCGCGAACCAGACCAACGCGCAGCAGATCTCGCAACTCCTCGGTGGACTACCGGTCCAGCGTGACGACACCGTCCCCGCCGGACACGTGCAGGTGCTGCTCGGCCGCGATTACGCGGGACCCGACACCGCCGGAGCCACCGTCCCGTCGGCCGGCGGATCAACGGCCGCCCCAGCGCCAGGCGACGATGCCCACGGTGCACCACCGGCCGACGCCCCGGCGATCACTGCCGCCGGTGTTCCCTGTATCAACTGAGGTCGGGGGGACGGACTACACAAGCGTATAGCGCGCTGTTCGCGTGGGTAGTACATTGCGTCTGTGGATAGGTGGACCACGTGACGGCGATCGGACCGGACCCTGCGGACCTCACGGCTCGTGCTCGGATAAGAGATGCGGCGATGCAGCATTTCGGGGAGCGCGGCTTCGACCAGGCGACGATCCGCGGGATCGCCGAGACCGCGGGCGTCTCCTCGGGGCTGGTGCGCCACCACTTCGGGTCCAAGCAGGGGTTGCGCGAGGAGTGCGACGCCTACCTGGCCAAGATGATCCGCAGGATCAACGACGAGGTCCGGGCCGACCCCACCGCCGACGTGAACTACGTGGCCGTCTCCCGGGCTGCGGTGGGTCCCTATCAGCGATATCTGGCGCGCTCCCTCGCAGAGGGGTCCGCGGAGTCCCTGTTCGACGAGATGGTCGGGATGACCGAGCAGTGGCTCGCGGATGCCGACAAGAGCCGTCCCGATCCCCCCGACGTCGATCGCAGGAGTCGGGCGACGGTGAGCACCGCGATGGCGTTGGCCATCTCGGTGCTGCACCTGCACGTGTCCCGGAGCATGGGCGTCGACGTGTTCAGTCCGGAGGGAGATCACCTAATCGCCCGGACGCTGGTCGACATCTACTCGCACCCCATGCTCAGTACGGAAGATGCGGCCGCGATTCGAGCGGCGCTCGACAAAACCCGGCCCGCGCCGGCCCGAACAGAGCGCGGAGCTGACCTCCGCCAACACAAGTAGCGCCACGATGACTGACGCCATCTCGGTGTCCGGTCTGGTCAAGACCTTCGGCCGCGCCAGGGCGCTGGACGGGCTCGACCTCGTCGTCCGCACCGGCGAGGTGCATGGCTTCCTGGGCCCGAACGGCAGTGGCCCTGATGGCTGCGCTGGCCTGCGACGTGGAGCTGCTGCTCGACGAGCCGACCTCAGGCCTGGACCCCTGATGGAGGAGGTGTTCCGCGAAACCGTTCGTGAGGAACAGCGCCGCGGCGACCGGAGCGTACTGCTGGCATCGGGGTACTCCTGCGCCTTCTCGCATCCGACGTACGAGTGGTTGTTGCCGCGTACCGCATCGAGGTATTCGGCGATGGCGTCCCTGTTGCGGACGAGGCAGTCGATCCGTCCGCTTATGCGGTCGCGTTCTGTTCCAACGGGGCGATCATCTTCGGCGTGGCGTCGGAGAAGTGTATGGTCCGGGGCTTGTCGAGGCACGGGAGGATCTGCTTGATGATCCGGG
>JAODNO010000036.1 GCA_025465235.1 Pseudonocardia sp. | reverse complement strand
CACCGGCACCGTCGCGGACGCGTGCCGCTCGGCGGAGCCCGACGTCGTGCTCGAGTGCACTGGAGTTCCGGAGCTCGTGGTCGAGGCCGTGCAGAGCACGGCGCCGGGGGCTGTTGCGTGCCTGCTCGGGGTCTCTCCTCGCGGGCGAGCACTGAACGTCGATGTGGGGGCACTCAACAACGAGTTGGTGCTCAAGAACGATGTGGTGTTCGGCTCGGTCAACGCGAACCATCGCCACTTCGCCGCCGCCGCGAACGCGCTGGCCGCCGCGGATCCTGAGTGGCTCGCGCGCCTGATCACCCGCCGCGTTCCGCTCGCCGAATGGACGCAGGCTCTCGAGAGGCGTGACACGGACATCAAAACGGTCATCGAATTCGCTGACGACGCGCAAGGGGTGCCGAGCAGGGAGATGCAATGAGACTGGAGATGCAATGAGACTAGGGATTGTCGGCCTCGGTCGGATGGGGGCCAGACTTGCGCAAGCCGCGATCGAGCATGGCCACGGAGTGGTGGGATACGACCCCGGCGCGAGCGCCGCGAAGGCGCTCGTCGATGAGGGGTTGGTGCTGGCGGCATCGCTCGAAGACCTGATCGACAAACTACCGTCACCCAGGATCGTGCTCATCTACATTCCCCACGGCGATCCGACCGAGCGCATGTGCGAGCAGCTGCGCGCGTTGGCCTCGGCCGGCGACGTCGTGGCCGACGGTGGGAACTCGCACTGGGAGGACTCTCGCCGCCGCCACCGCGAGTTCGCGCGGGAGGGCATCCGGTTCCTCGACATCGGCACGAGCGGCGGACTGTGGGGCGCGCGCTACGGTGCATGCTTCATGGCCGGTGGAGACAGCGAGGGGTACGCGCTGATCGAACCGCTACTGCTGGATTTGGCGTTCGATGAGCGGGCGACACTGTACGTAGGGCCGCCCGGCTCGGGTCACTTCGTGAAGCTGATTCACAACGCGATCGAATTCGGAATGGTGCAGTCGATCGCCGAGGGTGCTGAGCTGTTGATGCGCTCGGATTTCGAGGTCGACCTGCCGGCTGTGTTCGAGAATTGGAACCACGGCTCGGTCATCCGCTCGTGGTTGGTGGAGTTGATGAGCGAGGGACTGCGCCAGAATCCGGACTTGTCGCGTCTGTCTACGTATGTCGAGGACACCGGGGAAGTGAAATGGGTGCTGCGCTGGGCGCTGGAGCGCGACATTCCGTCGCCGGTGGTCTCCGACAGCCAGCAGGCGCTGATGAGCTACCGCGATCTCGACGCCCCGGCGGCCAAGGCGGTTGCCCTCCTGCGGCACGGCTTCGGCGGACACCCAGTGCACGAGCGTACCGAACAGCTGGCGCGCTCCTGACCGGCGACTGTCACAGCTCGAGGCGCTGGCAGCGGCAGCATGCGAAGAACGCCGTTGCTGGTCGAACGCGTCGAATCGATCGTTCGTTCGAAGCCCGACTCCCAGCCGCTGGACCGAGCAAGGCGAGCACTGGGAGGCCTGCCCCTAGGCCTCGAGGGTCCAAATTCAGCGTAGCCCGGTTGAATGGCCGCTGATCGGGATACCTGCTCGCATGGTCGAGCGCTGGTACCGAAACGGTGCGTTCTATTCGGTCGATGTGGGATTGTTCCAGGACACCAACGGGGACGGAGTGGGTGATTTCGCGGGGATGGCGAGCCGGCTCGACTACCTGTCGCGGCTCGGCGTGACGACGATCTGGCTCAACCCGATCCACCCCTCGCCGCGACGGGATGGCGGATATGACGTCACCGACCACTACGGTGTCCACCCCCGGTTCGGCAGCTTCGGCGATTTTTGCACCTTCCTGAACGGCGCCAGTGAACGCGGCATCCGGGTGATGCTGGACTTCGTAGTCAACCACACCAGCGACCAGCATCCATGGTTCCAGTCCGCCCGAACGGACCGCAACTCGCCGTTCCGGGACTGGTATGTGTGGTCGGACACCGAGCCTGCTGACCGCTTCGAGGGACCGGTCTTCCCCGGGGTGGAGAACGAGATCTGGACCTACGACGAGGTGGCCGGGGCCTGGTACCGCCACCGCTTCTACTCCTTCGAACCCGATCTGAACACCGAGAACCCCCTGGTACGCGCCGAGATCCGCACGATCGCGGAGGCATGGCTGCGGGTCGGTGCCGCGGGCTTCCGTGTCGACGCGGCACCGTTCTTGATCGAGTCGAAGCAGCCGGGCTCGCTGTTGAAGCCCCCGAAGCGGGACTACAGCTTCTTCCGCGAGCTCCGCGAGAGCGTGTCGTGGCATCGCGGCGATACGGCCCTGCTGGCCGAGGCGAACGTGTCGAACGAGGAGGTGCTGGAGCATTTCGGCCACGCAGATGGCGCGGCCAGCAGATTCCACATGATTTTTGCGTTCCGGCTCAACCAGGCGATCATGCTCGCGCTGGCCCGCCAGGACGCCCGCCCGGTCGTGGCTACCGTGCGAGAACTTCCCGACCTGCCACGGCACGGGCAGTGGGCGACCTTCCTGCGCAACCACGACGAGGTCGACCTGGGTCGGCTCACTCCCGATGAGCGGCAGGAGGTGTTCGCGGCCTTCGGGCCCGATCCCGACATGCAGCTCTACAACCGCGGCATCCGGCGCCGGCTCGCGCCCATGCTCGGCGGCAACCGCCGCCGCATCGAGATGGCCTACAGCCTGCAGTTCACCATGCCAGGCACGCCGGTGATCCGCTACGGCGACGAGATCGGCATGGGGGAGAATCTCGAGCTGCCTGAGCGGGAGGCGATCCGGACCCCCATGCAATGGGACGACACCCTGAACGCGGGATTCTCCCGGGCGGACCCGCGTGACCTGCCGGTGCCGGTGATCAGCGAAGGCCCGTACGGCTACAAGCAGGTGAACGTCACCGACCAGCGCCGCGACCCGCACAGCTTGCTGGTGTGGTTCGAGCGGATCTTGCACACTCTGCGCGAGTGCGAGGAGATCGGCACCGGGCAGCACGTGATGCTCGACGTCGGACCGCCCCACGTGCTCGTGCATCACGCGTGCACGGAGACCGGCGCGCTGCTGTTCCTCCACAATCTCGCGGACGTGCCCTGCCGGGTCGACGTGGGCGGCACGCAGCCCGACCAACCCGGCCGGCCGCTCAGCGTGGCCGCCGACAGCTGCTACGACGAGAAGATCGACCTCAGTGCTCTCGATCTCGCCGGCTACGGCTACCGGTGGATCCGACTGCGTCGTGACCCATAGGCGATGGGATCGGTAGGGCCACTCCGTCGCCTGCTCCAACCCGCCTTGTTGCCGGCTTCCACGCGATGTGCTGACGCTCATCTGGCATCGCTGGGCACCGCCCCGCTCCGCCGCTGACCCGTGCGTCGGTACACCCGTCCTTCCCACGGTCGCAGCACGAGGGGAGCGCTCGAGTCCGGCTTCGGCGGCGTTCCGATCAGCAACTCCGCGCCGGCCCACTCGGCCGCGTCGGGCAGGTCCACAACCGCGTCGGCGGAGGAGAAGTTGCCCAGGACGAGGAGTTCGACGTCGTCCAGCCGTCGGAGGAAGGCGTAGATCCGCTCGTCGTGCGGAAGCAGCATGTGGAAACTGCCGTGCACGACCACTGGTTCTGTGTGCCGGAGCTCGATGAGCTTCCGGTAGTGATGCAAAACCGAGTCAGGGTCGGCGAGGGCCGCTGCCGCGTTGATCTCCGTGTAGTTGGGGTTGACCTGAATCCATGGTGGGGACGTGCTGAAACCAGCCCACGGGCCGGCGTTCCATTGCATCGGTGTGCGGGCATTGTCCCGGCTCATCAGCCGTAGCGCGGCGAGTGTGTGGGCAGGAGCCGCCGCCCCGGATCCAATGGCCGCCTCGTAGTGATTGAGCGATTCAATGTCCCGGAACTCGTCGACCTCCTCAAAGGGCGCGTTAGTCATCCCCAGTTCTTCGCCCTGGAAAATGTACGGGGTGCCGCGGTGCAGATGTAGCACGGTGGCCAGCATCTTCGCCGACGCCACCCGGTACTCCCGGTCGTTCCCGTAGCGAGAAACCACCCTCGGTTGATCGTGGTTGCTCCAGTACAGGCTGTTCCAGCCGACGTCGGCCAACCCTGCCTGCCAACGGCCGAGTGACGCCTTGAGGTCTCGCAGATCGAGGCCGATGTAGTCCCATTTGCTCTCGCCCTGGTCTAGTTGGACATGCTCGAACTGGAAGACCATGTCCACCTCGGCGCGCACGGGATCGGTGAACAATCTCGCCTCGTCCACCGTCACGCCGGGCATCTCCCCGACCATGAGGTACTTTTCCGGCCGGTCGGCGAACACGTCCCTATGCATTTCTTGCAAGAAATCGTGAATATGTGGGCCGCAGACATAGTGCTCGGACCCGTCGGCGTACGGCTGATGAGGCAGGTGATGCCCGTCAGGCAGACCGGGATCTTTGGAGATCAGATTGATGACGTCCATACGGAATCCGTCCACGCCCCGGTCAAGCCACCCGCGCATCATCGAGTACACAGCCTGGCGCAGGTCGGGATTCTCCCAATTGAGATCCGGTTGCTTCCGGGAAAACAGGTGTAGGTAATACTCGCTCGAAGCGTTGTCGAACTCCCACGCCGAGCCCGAGAATATCGACGCCCAGTTCGTCGGTTCCGCTCCGGGAGCACCTGGTTCCATGCCATATCGCGGCGGCCGCCACCAGCACCAATCCCGTCTCGACCCGGTCGCGCTCGACCTGGACTCCACGAACCAAGGATGCTCGTCCGAGGTATGGTTGACCACGATATCCAGGATGAGGCGCATTCCCCGCTCGTGTACCGAGCGCAGTAGCCTGTCCAGTTCCTCCAGGCTGCCGAAGAGCGGGTCGATGTCCTGGTAGTCAGTGATGTCGTAGCCGTGGTCCGCCTGCGGTGACGGGTAGACCGGCGACAACCACAACACGTCCACGCCCAGCGCGAGCAGATAGTCCAGCCTGGCCGTGATCCCCCCGAGATCACCAACTCCGTCGGAGTTCGAATCGGCGAAGCTGCGCGGATAGATCTGGTAGACCACCGCACTCTTCCACCACTGATCGGCGAGATCCTGGTTCTGCGCTGAGGTGCCTACCCGCGCGCGCGGCCCGGGCGTCGACGTCGTAGATCCCACAGTGGCCCACCTCGAGCTTTCCGGCCCTCATTCGCTGACCGGCGGCCATGAGACTGCGCCATCGATCGGCACCGTCGACACACCTCCGGCTCAGTCGGGCTGGCTTGCCGGCGACGGGCCGAGCCGTCGGCAGCCGACCGCTCATCGGTGAGTGGCGAACCCAGACTGTGCCGCCACAACGAAGGGCGGTCCACGGCCTTCCGGTACCAGAATCGCCGGCTGCATCACCCCGGGGGGCCGGTCGCGGAGTTGCGCGGCGGCTCCGACCACCACCGGTCACGGAGCCGCCGGCGACGGTGACGGGAAACCACCACATGCTCGTCCGCCACAACACGCCGGGCGGTGACGTGGGCCAGATGTGCACGCCTGCCACCGAGCCGGCCCGCACGCTGCCGACCACCGGGCACCAGTCGCTGGTCGGTTGGCCGCCCGCGGTGCCGGTTCCGGTGGTGTACAGGGCTCGGCACCACGATGCAAGACCCCTGTTTCGCTCTGTCCAAGGCCGGCGGCGTCCCCGAGGACGCTCGCAACACCACGTGAACGGTGGCGAGCACGTCAGACGGCATGACCCGCTCGGCGGGCTGCTCCACGAGGTAGGGCTCGGTCACCAGCGCCCACCCTTCACCGCACGCTCCAACCAGGACACCGCCGTCGGCAGTACCGCCTCGTCCACATCGAACAGTGGCGAGTGTGGCGGGCCGGGCGTGTCCGATCCGACGATGGCGTAACCCGCGACACCACCCGCCGCCTGCACCGCACGCATCAGCAGGCTCGCGTCGTCGCTCGCCCCGAGCGGGTGCGTCGCCCGCACCTCGGCGAGCCCCTCGGCTGCGGCGGTTAGCGCGCCAGCGACGGCCGCGTCCGTCACCGCTGCGGTGGCGTAGCGCCACGCACTCCTTCCTCGGCCGGCTGGAACGGCATCCGCACGCTGCCCGGAAAATCGTGTGTCGACAGTGCGGCGGCCAGCGCGAGGCCGATCGCGACGTGTCCGTCGTGACCGCACGCGTGCATCACCCCGGCGTGGCAGGAGGCGAAGCCGTGGCGCCATGGCCGGTGGTCCGCGCTGTCGGTCTCGGTGATGGGCAGCGCATCGAGATCGAACCGCAGCGCAACCCGCGGCCCGGGCCGACTGCCGACGAGATCGGCGATGACCGCGGTGTGGCCACCGGCCAGGCGGGTCACCAATTCCGCCGGAACTCCATCGGCCAGCGCCCGATCGGCGGCGGATTCCAGCACCGGGAGCGCCGGCAGGCCCGGCAGCCCGGTCGCGTCGAACACATCGCGCCCGGAGCGGATCGTCCAGCCGAGGGCGCGCAACGCCATCTCGACCCGGGCGGCGGTGCGGATCTCGGTGAAGCCCAGCTCTGGGTGGGCGTGCAGGTCACGCCGCACGGCCACCACATCGGTGACGTCGGAAGGCCAGGGGTACGTCATTCCGGCAGGTCCGGGCCGCGGGTGGCGAACTCGGCGCGGGCAGCGTCGAAGATCTCCGGGTCGGCGAGCAGGTCGGCGCCGGCGCAGGCCAGCGCGGTGGCCATCCGCAGCATCGCCTCCTGCGCGCGGGGCTGCGCGACCGCCTCGGCCATCGCCAGCGAGTGGCTCGGCGTTCCGCGGTCCATCACCTGCAGGTAAGGATGGATGGCCGGCAACACCAGGCTCACGTTGCCGATGTCGGACGAGCCGGTGCCGCCCCGCAGCACCGGCTGTTCGACCGGCACATCCTGCCGTCGCAGATGCCCGGCGACCAACTCGGCGATCACGTGGTTGTTCTTGCGCTCGGCGTAACCGATCCCGCGGCTGATCGTCACGGTGGTGCCGGTGGCCGTGGCGGCCGCACCGGCGATCGCCTCCACCCGCTCGGCGAGGTCGTCTACGACGTCGCTGGTCAGCGCCCGCACCATGAACTCCGCTCTGGTGTAGGCGGGAACGACGTTGGGTGCCTCGCCGCCGTGAGTGATGATCCCGTGCATCCGGCTGGTCTCCGGGACGAACTGGCGCAGCGCGTCGACCCCGACGAAGAACTGGATCATCGCCGCCAACGCGCTGCGTCCATCGTGCGCGCTCGCGGCAGCGTGCGCGGCCACACCGTGGAACTCCACGTCGAGACGGCGATTGGCGGTGGCGTGCCGGATCGGCATCGTCATGTCGCCGGGATGGAACATCAACGCAGCGTCGACGCCGTCGAACACGCCCGCCTCGAGCAGCACCACCTTGCCACCTGCGCCCTCCTCCCCCGGCGTGCCGATGCACGAGACGGTTCCCGGAAGCTCGGGCGCGGCCCGACGCAGGGCAAGCGCCGCACCGGCCCCGCCCGCGGCGATCAGGTTGTGCCCGCAGCCGTGCCCGACCCCAGGCAGCGCGTCGTACTCGCACAAGAACGCCAGCACGGGCGACCCAACACCCGCACTGGCCCGGAACGCGGTCGGCAGCCCACCGACTCCCTCCTCCACCAGGAAGTCCTCGCGCAGCAGGCCGGTGAGCCTGCTCGCCGCATACTTCTCCTTCAGCGCCAGCTCGGGATGGGCGTGCAGGTCGAGACTCAGCTCAATGAGCGTATCGGCCAGTTTGCTGATCTCTGCCGCGATCCGTTCGTGGATCTCGGCGCCGGCGCCGGTCATGGTGGTGCCTCCTTCGTCGTTGCGGCTGGGATGGGTCAGCGCAGCGCGATGCTGAGCACGCGCTGGGCGTTGCTGCCGAGGATCTTCGCGATGTCGGCGTCGGTCCAGCCGTGTCGCACGAGCCACCCCGCGGCGTTGCCGGGCGCCTCGGCCGGGTTCTCCATACCGGCCACGTGATCGGGCAGCGGCACCGCCTCGTGACCCGGCACCGGTTGCGGTGCCCACCCGGATGCTGCGTACAGCCCGGTGTGATCACCGAAGAAGGTGTCCGGACCGAGCCCGACGTGGTCCACGCCCACGAGCCCCGCGATGTACTCGACGTGCGCCATGACGGCGTCCAGATCGTGGTCGGCGCGGCCGACCACACGGGTGGATCCCGGTGCGGCCTCCACCCCGATCACACCGCCGGTGGCGGCGACGGCGCGCAGCACGTCGTCCGGCTTCATCCGGGCGCTCGGCCAGCACGCCCGCGCGCCGGCGTGGCTGATCACCACCGGGGTCCGGCTGGCTGCGGCGGCCTCGATGCTCGTGCGGTCACCGACGTGGGCGAGATCGACCAGCAGACCAAGCTCGTTCATCACCGACACAGCCTCCCGGCCGAGGACCGTGAGCCCGCTGTCGACGGCCTGGCCGAGTCCACCGCCCAGCGGGTTGCCGGCGTTGTAGGTCAGCCCAGCCGAGCGGAACCCGGCCGCGTAGAGCGCCGGGATGCCGTCCAGGTCCGTGCCGATGCTGCCCAGATCTTCCAGAGCCAGCAGCACCTCCGGGCCGGACTCGACGGCCCTGGCGTCGGCGCGCATCCGGGCCGCCCACCGCAGCAACCGCTGCTGGTCGGGTTCCACCAGCGAACTGGCGAGCACCACGTCCAGGCCCGAAGCGTTCAGGCCGGCCTCGCCGAGGCAATCGGTACCCGCACTGCTGTGCTCGGCCCAGGTCAGCGCGGTGAGCGGATCGGGCAGCCGGACCGGATGGTCGTGCAAGGACACCACCGTCCCGGCGAGCAACCGCTCCACGCGTTCGCGCTGCCCGGCGGTCAGTTCCAGCGGGTAGGGCGGGAGCCGGTCGACGTCGCTGGCGAGCGTGATCATGGGCGCATCGTGCGGTTCATCCGGTTGAGGTGGCAGCCGCAATGTGCAACGATATCGAGACGCTCATGAGGTCGTCTTGACTGAGCATGCCCGAGCGTTGGCGGCACGCAGTGCATTCTCGGTAATTCTCGCAACATCATTGGTGTACCCGCCGACAGCCATGGACTGCACCCAGGAAATGGAGCCGACCGCGAAGACAAACCCGCCGGATGCGTGCTCAGTGAGAACAAGGTCAGCCCGGACGGATTTCTCGTGATCACCACCGAGGTTCTCCCGGCTGATCTGAATATCCTCAATAGCCAACTTATAGAACTTGCTGAGCTCGAGCGAGGACGCCACGACCGTTCCCCACGGTGCCGACCCTGCCTCGACGCTGAACCGGTCAACCTCGTCGCCCGCGGCACCGCCCATATCGAACCCGGTGGTGCCGAAAACCTCTGCATCAATTCCGTCGAAGAGAAAGGCCGCTTTGGTCTGCAAGGCATCCGATGCGCGGCGATATCCGGCCGCACCACCGTCGGCGCCCTGCGCAGCGAATCCCACGCCGACCAGTTGGTTGGGAGCCAGACCCCGGTGCCGCCAGAGACCGCCGAGCTCGCCGGTCATGCTGTGGTGACTTTCGCCGGCCGCACCGGTCCACGTCCGAGTGCCGGTGAATCCGCGGCGAACTTCGAGCAGCTCCCGTGTCTCAGTACTCTCGGTAGTTACCCAATAGAATCCGTTACCACCGAGATACAGCAGGGAACCGCCGGCCTCCAGGTGCGACTGCAGTGCGTCGATGATGGCCCGCGAGACATATTCGGGATGACTGCCGGTGAGCACGGTCGAATACCCTTTCAGAGCACCCGCGCCCAGCTTGTTCACCATGTGGTCCGTCGTCACGTCGTACGACACACCGAGCGATTCCAGCCAATCCATGATGTAGAGATCGGCAGCCATGTGGCGATACGCGTCGCGCCGGCCGCTCTTCCAGTCCAGCCGGAGGTTCAGAATCGGCCTGCGAGGCGACGAGTAACACCGGCCGGAGCCATCATTGTGAACGTCATACAATGAGCCGCCGATCACCGGTGTTCGAGCAAGGCGCTGCATGCCGGCATGGGGAACTACGTCACCTTCAGCCAGACCCGCCTTGATGTAGTCGGTGTCGTCGCCATTGCCCAGCAGGTTCGCATAGGCAATATAGGTGTACGTCGGCAGCACCACCAAGGTCTGGACACCCGCACGCGGCTTCCGAGGAACCACGATCACGGTGACCATCTCGCAGTGGTCCGATTCGTCCGCATCCACCTCCCGCACCCGGACGCCGTAAACGCCGGTCGGTAGATCTTCGGGCAGTTCGATCACGGCCGCGGTCGGCCAGCGTGCATCGTCGAGGTCATCGTCGTGGAAGTAGACAGCGCTGTACTGCTGCGGCGCGTGGATCCAGTTCTGCTCGTCGCCCTGCCAATGGACTCCTGTCATGGCACGAGCCGGGCTGTTCACCAAGACGCCATCGCAGCGGTGCGTGCCGAGGTCGGGGACCCAGGTCGTTGACTGCTCCTGGCTGAAATCCCAGCAGGCCACGAGCGGCCCAGCTCGGCGCAGTTCTTCGGGCGTCGTGCGCCCGAGTGTCTCGGTGGAGATCGGCGCAGCCACCAGTACCGGGCCATCGATCTTGCCGTTGAAGGAGGTCTGATGACTCGGCGTGCCTGGAAGCGACGATGCCATCGGCGCCGCGCCGACCCGGGCCGCGCCGATGAGTACCTGAGACAGTCTCAGAGCCTGCATGTCCTCGATCTGCCTCGAGCCGCTCCACGTACCCACTCCAGCCGGCCCTGGACGAACGAGTCGATGGGCCAGCGACACCTCGCCGGTCGACCGATTGATGGACCACGACACCACCTGCCACAGGCCCTCGATCATCCGCACCGGCGAGCCAAGACGATGCTCCGTTCCCGTGCCGCTGCTCCAGACCAACGCCAGCGCTCCGTCAGCACCCACGACGATCGCCACACCACCGCACCCTTCGGCCTCATTGAGCGACCACACGCCCTGGATGCGACCCGAGTCCAGCCGTGTCGGAAGGACATAGACAGATCCGACTACCGATCCCGCTTCCCATGGCACTCCACTCGCCGCCATATACGAGCCACCGAAGGTCTCCTGCGGTACGAGCTGAACTCGCTGGCTCGGCACGGAATCAACCGGGGAGAAGCAAGGGGTCTTCCACGTCGGGTCGTCCGGCGGGTGCCGGAGGCGGACCACGTCGAGCTCCACCAAGCCATCGCCGGTTGCCTTAACTTCGACAGATTCCCCCTGCAGGTAAGTGAGCCGGTCGGAATAGGCCAGAACTGACGACCCGTCTGACATAGCTTCAGACACGTTGTTGCCTTTCACCTCGGGGTAGCTCAGGTCCGCCGCCGATAACCCAGATCAGGGAAGTGGCAGGCCGTCCAATGATCTGGTTTCCCTGCTGCAGATCTCCTGCGCCTTCCAGCAGCGCGGCCCAAGGGCGAACCTGATCTGGCAGCGGGGCGGAAACCCGCGCACTAGGTCGGCCAGGCGACGGTCAGGCCACCATCGACGACCAGGCTCTGGCCGGTGATGTAGCGGGCACGGGACGAAAGCAGGAAGCAGACGACGGCGGCGACGTCATCGGGCTCGCCGACCCGGCCGAGCGGGATGCTCGCCGCCGAGCGGGCAAGACCCTCCTCGCCGGCGGAGTTCACCGCATCACGAGACTGCGGGGACGCGATCACCCCCGGCAGCACCGCGTTGATCCGGATCCCTTGCGGCGCAAGCTCGAGCGCGCTGCTGCGCACGAACCCCAGCACGCCCGCCTTCGACGCCGCGTAAGGCGTGTGCCCGGCAGAGCCGACCACGCCGCCGGAAATGCTGGAAACACACACCACCGCACCGCCGTCGCGCATGACGGCGGTGCCCGCCCGGACCGTACGCATGACCCCGGTGAGATCGATGTCGAGCAGGCGATGCCACAGCGCGTCCGGGAGGTCGGCCAGCGGCTGGCGCTGCAGCACCCCGGCGTTGGCCACGACCGCGGTCAGGCCCCCGAACCTCTCCGCTGCCTCGTTGCTCGCCTGCGCGAGCTCATCGCTGTCGCGCACATCCGCCCGCACGACAAAGCCCTGCCCACCCACGGATTCCACTGCGCGAAGTGTCTCTTGTGGATCATGCGGGTCGCCGTCGAAGGTCCCGATCGCCACGGCGGTTCCTGCGCGGGCGAGCTCGACCGCCACCGCCCGCCCGATCCCGCTCGCGGCGCCGGTGATCAGTGCGCCGATCACGGCATCACGTCCCCGCTGTTGGGGCCCAGAGTCTGGCCCGTGTAGAGGTTGCCGCCCGGCTCGCTCGCGAGCAGCACCGCGCTGGGCGCTACTTCCGCGGGAACTCCGATCCGCCGCAACGGCAGGCTCAGCCGAGTGCGTTCGACCTGCTCGGCGGGCAGGTCGCCGGCGAGGGGCGTGTCGATCGGACCCGGCGCGATGCAGTTGACGGTGATCCCGTCGGTGGCCAGCTCTCGCGCCAGAGACTTGGTGAAGCCGATGACGCCGGCCTTCGCTGCGCTGTAGTGCGCCAGGCCGGGCCCGCCCCTCAGCGCCAGTTGGGAGGCGATGTTGATGATCCGGCCGTAGCCGGCGGCCCGCATGGTCGGCAACACCGCGCGGCAGCACAGGAAGACGCTGCGCAGGTCCACCGCCAGCGTCTCGTCCCACATCTGGGCCGGCATCTCCGCGACCGGGCAGGTGGTGAGGATCGCGGCATTATTGACGAGGATGTCGAGGCCGTCGAACTCCGCCACCGCGTGCGCGATCGCGGCCGTGACATCGGATTCCGCCGAAACGTCCGCGCGGACCGTGGTGACCTCCACGCCCAGCGCGGCGCATTCCTTGGCCACCGACTCGAGCGCGTCGCCCGCCGCGCGGTCAACGAGGCAGAGGTGGGCGCCTTCCCGGGCGAAGGCCATGGCGATACCGGCGCCGATGCCTCTCGCCGCGCCGGTCACCACGGCCGATCTTCTGTGCAACAGGCCGGTTTCGGTCATCACAGGTCTCCTCGATGTCCACTACAGATCACGGGTCGGTCCTCGGTGGACGAGCCGCCCGCGACCGGCTTCGCCGCGCACGGCGCCATCGGCGTACACCACTTCGCCACGGCTGATGGTCTGCGCCGGAGCGCCCACCACGTCCCAGCCTTCGTAGAGGCTGTACCCGGCCCGGCTCATCCCCTTGGCGCCGACGATCGGGCGTCGCGCCTCCGGGTCCCACACCACGAGGTCGGCATCGCTGCCCACGGCGATCGTCCCCTTCCGCGGGAAGAGACCGAACAACTTCGCCGCATTGGTGGAGGTGACCTCCACGAACCGCTGCAGCGAAAGCCTGCCCTTGCGGACGCCTTCCGAGTACAGCACCGGCATCAGCGTTTCCAGCTCCGACATCCCTGGACGCGCAGTGGCTACTGTCAACTCCGGATCGAGCTTGTCCGCCAACGTCCATGCGGCGTGGTCGGTGCAACAGGTGTCGACGTGGCCTGCGGCCAGGCCCGCCCACAGCGCGTCCCGGTCCCGCACCCCGCGGAGCGGCGGATTGCCCACGAACAAGGCGGCGTCGTCGCTCCCGAAACGTTCATCGGTGAAGTACAGGTAGATCGGCCGTGTCTCGACATAGACGCGCTGCCCGCGTCCTCGCGCCGCGCGTGCTTCGGCCAACGCGCCTTCGCTGCCCAGATGGACGATGTAGATCGGGGCGCCGGTGGTCTCGGCGAAGCCGATCATGCGCTTGACCGCCACCTCCTCGGACAGGGCGGGCCGGCTGTCCGGGTAGTAGCGAAGCCCGCTACGGCCTTGGTCGAGCAGTCCGGCGGTGGCGTGGTCGATGACGCACGCGTCCTCGCAGTGCACCATCGTCAGCAGGCCGCGCCGCCCCGCCGTCTCCAGCGCGTTCACGAAATTAGCGGTCCTCGCGTCGAATCCCCCGATACTCATGAAGATCTTCACGCTGGTGTGGCCCAGTTCCGCCAGCCGCGCGAGATCGGATCCGGTCCCCTCGTCCGGTTCCATCAGCACGGGGTGGATCACGAAGTCGACCAGGCTGTCCCTGGCCGCTTCGACCGCTATCCGCTCGACCAGGTCGGGAAGCCGCTCCCGCTGCCGGGGAAACCCGATGTTGCCGATGGTCGTCACCCCACCGGCGGCCGCGGCGCGGGATCCACTGACGAAGTCGTCCGCCCACGGCTGCGACTTCCCACCCATTTCCACCGGCGAGAGGTGTACGTGCATGTCCACGCCGCCGGGGAGGACAAGCTTCCCGGCCGCGTCGATCTCTCGCGCGCCCGACATCGGCCCACCGAGCTGGACGATCCGCCCGTCGACGACCCCGATGTCGGCCACGGACTCACCCGCTGCGGTGACCACCAGGCCGCCACGCACCACGAGATCCATGCTCTCGTTCACGACGCCTCCGCGAAGTGACATGCCGCCCAGTGGTCCGGGACGACTTCTCGCAGCACCGGAACTTCTTCGGCGCAAAGGGACTCTGCTTTCCAGCACCGGGTGCGGAAGCGGCAGCCCGACGGTGGGTCCAGCGGGCTCGGAACCTCGCCGCCGAGCACGATCCTTTTGCGGCGCCCAGGGGCCTGACTCCCCGGAATGGCGGAGAGCAACGCTTCCGTATAAGGCATTCGCGGGTCCGTGTAGAGATCCTCGGCCTTGGCGACCTCGACGAGCTTGCCGAGATACATGACGCCGACCCGGTCGCTGATGTACTCCACAACCGACAGATCGTGCGCGATGAACAGGTACGTGAGCCCGAAATCCTCCTGCAGGTCGGTGAGAAGATTGAGCACCTGGGACTGGACCGACATGTCCAGCGCGGAAACCGGCTCATCGGCCAGCACGAACTTGGGCCGCAGGGCCAGCGCCCTGGCGATCCCGATCCGCTGTCGCTGCCCGCCGCTGAACTCGTGTGCGTGGCGGTCCAGATGCTCCTCTCGCAGCCCGACCAGCGACGCCAGTTCACGCACACGGTGCGCGCGTTCGTCCCGGCTCACCGTGCCTTGCCATACCAGGCCCTCGGCGATGATGTCGCGCACCTTCATCCGCGGGTCGAGGCTGCCATGGGGGTCCTGGAAGATGACCTGGAGATCCTGGCGGAGCCGCTTGAGGTCGCGTCCCTTCTTGGCCAGCACATCCTGGCCTTCGAAGATCACCTCGCCGGAATGCGCCTTCTCCAAACGCACAACCGAACGGCCCAATGTGGACTTACCACAACCGGACTCGCCCACCAGGCCGAAGGTCTCGCCGCGGCGGATCGTGAACGACACGTCGTCGACGGCACGCACCCAGGCCTGCTGCCGGCCCAGCAACCCCGAGCGACTGGGATAGTACGTCTTGAGATTGCGGACATCGAGCAGCACGTCGTCCTCGTCGTTCGGCCCGGCGCCGTCCTGCGCCGCGGTCGCGGCCTGGTTGTCGGCATCGACCACGTCGACACTCCTCATCGGTCGGTTCGGCGGATCTCAGGACAGCCAGCAGGCGATCTGGCGCCCGTCTCCGGCCTCGGACAGTTCCGGTTTGCTGGAGCAGATGTCCATCGCCTTGGGGCAGCGGGGCTGGAACGGGCAGCCGGGCGGCATCCGCAACGGGTTCGGGACGGTTCCGCCGATCGTGCTCAGCTTGCGTCCCTTCATCTCCGGCCTGGGAATCGAGTTGAGCAGACCCACCGTGTAGGGATGCCGGGGGTTCTTCGTGACCTGCTCGACCGAGCCGCGTTCCATCACCCGGCCGCCGTACATGACGACGACCTCCTCGCAGATCTCGGCCACGACCCCGATGTCGTGGCTGATCAACAGGACCGCGGTGTTGACCCGGCGGCGCAGATCCCTGACCAGGTCCAGGATCTGCGCCTGAATGGTGACGTCCAGCGCCGTCGTGGGTTCGTCGAGGATGAGCAGGCTCGGTTCGTTGGCCAGTGCCATCGCGATCGTGACGCGCTGGCGCATCCCGCCGCTGAGCTTGTGCGGGTACTCGTGGACGCGACGTTCGGGGGCCGGGATCCCGACCATCGAGAGCAGCTCTACCGCGCGGTCCAGCGCCGCTTGACGAGTGAGTTTCTGGTGCGCCCGCAGCGACTCGGCAACCTGCTTCCCGACGGTGTACACAGGATTGAGCGCACTCATCGGATCCTGGAACACCAGCGCCAGGTCACGGCCCCGGATCGCCTGGACCTCCCGCTCGGACAGTGCCGCGAGATCGCGGCCCTGGAACAGGATCTGGCCGCCTGCTATGAACCCGGGCGAAGAGATCAGCCGCATGATCGACAGCGAGGTGACGCTCTTGCCCGAACCGGATTCGCCGACAATGCCGACGCTGGCGCCCGCCGGAACAGCGAAGCTGACCCCGTCGACCGCACGGACCACCCCGGCGCGGGTCTTGAAATGCGTCTGCAGGTCCCTGACCTCGAGAAGCACATCGTCCCGCGGCGCCGTTTCGGATTCGGCACGGACACCGGCGGTCATGACGATCCGGTCCGGGTCGACGCCGGTTCCATGGCGGACCTGCTCCGTAACCGCTCCAGCTTGGCGAGGCTGGCCAGACCGCAGGCCCGCGGGCCCTCCTCGATCTCGTGAATCATCCGAACCACCCGTCTGATCAGCGTCATCCGCAGACCGTGCCCGGCGCCGATTTCGGCGAAAGCGCTGATCTGGTAGTCCACCTCGGTCCTGCGATGTCGGACCGCGAGATCCAGCCGGATGCCGTTGTGCGTCTTCTGATCCGCACGCCGCCGCGCGACGAGCCGGTCCAGCGATGCGTTGATCGCGGCCCAGTCGAGTGCTTTCCGAGGCACAGAGAGCACGGGTTCGACATCATCGAACCCGACGGATTCGACGTGTTCGAGTGCGGCGACTTGGATCGTTCCGCCGATCGCACCCGCGCCGGCGACGGTGACGGTGACGGTGACCCCGTTCATGCCGCGGCCCTGGCGCGAATCTCACCGCCCTGCAAAACCAGGCGAACGTCCCGCAGCGCGGACAGGTTCTCCAGTGGATCACCGCCGACGACGAGAACGTCGGCGGCGAGGCCCGGCTCGAGGGTGCCGAACTTGTCGCCGACGCCGAGCGTCGCGGCCGCATTGCCGGTGGCCGCCACCAGCGCCTGCATGCTCGACATGCCCGCGCGTTCCAGCAGTTTGATCTCTTCGGCCAGCCCGTCGATGGGGGTGAACCGCCAGCCCGCGTCGGTGCCCGCGACGATCCGGACGCCGGCCTCGTGCAGCTGGGTGAACGTGTTCAGGTTGTCCTCCAGCATCATGCTCCAGTGGTCGAGGAATTCCTGCTCGGCCCTGGTGAGCTCAGGCTTGGCCCGCATGACCTCTACGGCGTAGCCGCCGACGGCCAACGTGCTGGTGACCGCGACACCGGCCTTGGCGACCTTCTCGGCGACCGCTGGGTCGAACTTCTGGTTGCCCGCCTCGTCCACGATGAACCCGGCGTGCTCCAGCTGGTCCACGCCGGCGTCGACGGCGATTTCGATGGCCTGGGCGTTGAGGCAGTGCGCCGTGACCTTGCGCCCCATCCGGTGCGCCTCGTCGACGATCGCCGTCATCTCCGCGGGGCTGAAGGACGGCAGGTGGGAGATGGTGTTGCGGGTGCCACCACCGCTGGCCATCACCTTGATCGCGTCGGCGCCGAGCTTGGCCATCGACCGGACCTTCTTGCGCAGCCCGTCCACTCCGTCGGCCTCACCGCCCAGGTACCAGGTGTGCCCGCCGGTGATGGTGATCGGTTGCCCGCAGGCGAGGATCCGCGGTCCGACCCCGTGACCCAGCTCCAGCGCTCGCCGAACCTCGAACACGGTGCTGTGCACGCAGCCGGTGTCCCGGACCGTGGTGACCCCGGCGGCGAGCGCCTTGCCGGCCGCGAACGTCGCGGTCGCCACCAGCACTCCCTCGGGCTCGGTCATGATCTCCTCGAGCAGCAGGCCGTTGCCGGGGAAATTCAGGTGCACGTGCGAGTCGATGAGCCCGGGCAGGATGGTGCACCCGGGCAGATCCAGCACTTCGGCGTCGGCGGGGACGAGACCTTCCGGCGCCTGGCCGGCGAAGGTCCCGGCGATCTTCCCCTGATCGACGATCAGTACCGCGTCCTCGACCGGGGCGGCCCCGGTACCGTCGATGAGCCGGTCCGCGCGTATGACGGTGGTCAAGATCGAGCTCCGTTCCTGGGATCTGTTCGGGTCATGGCGGAGCGACTACTTCGTCAACGAGGCCGCACCGAAGTACTCGAACCCGCCACCGGAGTACTGCAGGCCGGTCAGTTTCTTCGACGTCATCACCAGGTCGACGTTTTCGTGGATCGGCATCAGGACGGCCTGGTCCATGATGATCTTTTGAGCCTGCGCGTAGATGGACTGCCGCTTGGCCGGGTCGGCCTCCTGCTGGCCCTGGTTGATCAGGGCGGTCAGGGTTGGATCGGTGAAGTGGCTCCAGTTGAAGTACTGGCCGGGCAGGAACCACAGGTGCAATGCGTCGGGGTCGACCGCGATGTACTGCAGCGGGGTGAGGGACATATTGCCCTGGATGTTCGCGGCCAGCCATGCCGGTGTCGCGAGCTGGGTGACCTGGGCGTCCATGCCGACGGCGCGCAGGTAGCCCTGGATCGCCTGGGCGATGAGCGGGTACTCGGGCACGCTGGAGATCGCGGTGATGTTGATGCTGAGCGGCTTGCCATCCTTCTGGTAGATCCCGTTGACCTTCGTCCAGCCACCGGCCTGCAGCGTCGCTTCGGCCTTCGCGGGGTCGTAGGTGTAGGAGTTCTCCAGTGCGGGGTCGTAGCCGGTCATGCCCTTCTGCAGCGGGGTGCTACTCGGGGCGAACGCGCCGTCGTCCGCGACCTTGATGGCGCCGGGCTTGTCGACGGCGTACATGATCGCCTTGCGGACGGCCGGGTCGTTGGTGGGCCAGCTGCCCGCGTTGATCGGGGCGAAGATTCCCATCCCGCTGATCGGGAACTTGATCCCGTTGTAGCGGCCGGTCTTCTGCAGCGTGTTCCAGAAGATGCCCGGAGTCTCCTGCATGAAGTCGGACTGTCCACTCTGGAACTGGTTGACCCGGGCCTGGGAGTTCGGCACGATCTGGAAGGTCAGTTGCGCGATGTCCGGCGGGCCTGGATGGTTCGTGGCGGCCGGTCCCCACTGGTAGTCCTCGTTGCGCTTGAGAACCACGCTCTGGTTGGGCGTGTAGCTCACGAAGGCGAACGCCCCGGTACCGACCGGGTGCAGTCCCAGGTCCTTGCCGTATTGATTGATCGCGGCCGGGGACTGCACACCCAGATAGGGCTCGCCGAGTTGGGCGAGCAGCGGCGCGTACGGGGCCGAGCAGTTGATCGTGACCGTGTACTGGGCGGTTGCCGTCGCGTGGGTGCACGGGCCCAGCAAGCCCAGCGCGATGTTGGACTGCGTGGACTTGTCGGTGATGTAGTTGATGTTGGCGACCACGGCGCTGGCGTCGAAGGGGGTGCCGTCGTGGAACTTCACGCCCTGGCGCAGGGTGAACGTGTAGGTCTTGTCGTCCGGCGAAACCTCCCACTTGGTGGCCAGGTCGGGCGTGACCTTGAAGTCCGGCGTCAGCCAGACCAGCGTGTCGAAGATGTTCGCGTCGATCGGGCCGACATCACGGTTACCGGTTGTCGCCGGGTTGAGGGTGTCGACCGGCTCGGCCCAGCCCAGGGTGGCCTTGGCCGTCCGGTCGGCGGGACCGGTGGCGCCGGTCGAGGAACCACCGGAACTTCCGCAGGCGGCCAGTGCCAGCGCTGACAGCAGCGACAGCGCGACCGCCGGCACGGACTTGCGTGCGAACCTCACGGGCTTGACTCCTTCATTCGGGGCAGGTCTTGTCGGGGTGCGCCCCGCGGGCTACGCACGGCCGATATCTCGGGACAGGGTGGGATCAAGTTCGTCGCGCAGGCCGTCGCCGAGCAGGTTCACCCCGACCACGAACAGAGCCAGGAAGACGCCAGGAAAGACGGTTATCCACCACGCCACGGTGATGTAGTTGGCGCCGTCGTTGAGGATCGCGCCCCACTCCGCGGTCGGCGGCTGCACGCCGAGGCCGATGAATCCCAGCGCGGCGATCCAGAGCGCGGCGATACCCAGCCACGACGTGGTCAACACGATGATCCCGGACGCAACGTTGGGCAGGATGTGCCTGCGGATGATCTGCCAGGGACTGGCTCCCAGTGTCACTGCGGCGTCCACATACGGCAGGTGAAGCACTTCCACGGTCGCCCCTTCCACCAGCCGGGCGTACACCGGCACGAGGATCACCGCGACCGCGATGACACCGTTGGACAGTCCGGGCCCGAGCACCGCGGCGACCGCGAGGGCGAGCAGGATGCCGGGAAAAGCCAGCAGCAGGTCGACCAGGCGCATGATGACGAATCCGATCGCACCACCGAAATACCCGGCCACGAGGCCGAGCGCGGTGCCGACCAGCCCACCGAGCAGGACCACCCACAGGCTGGCGAGCATCGTCGTCCGGCCGCCGTAGAGCACGCGGGCGACCAGGTCACGGCCGAACGAGTCGGCGCCCATCAGGTGCGCGCCCGACGGCTCCGCGAAGGCGGAGAGCGGGTCCTGCAGGTTCGGGTCGGCCGAGGTGAGGAGGGGCGCCGCGAGGACCAGGACCACGAGGACGAGGCAGATCACCGTGCCCGCGAGGAGGCTTCGGTGGCTGAACGCCTGCATCACACGGCGGCGCAGGGAAGGCGCTGGCAGGATCGATTCGTCCACGGAGGCGTTCTCGCCAGTCGTGAGCGCTTCGGTGTCGGGCTGCATAGGGCTTCTCCTTCCCCGCTACCGGTTCCCGACGCGGGGATCCAGGACGGGGTAGAGCAGGTCGACGACGAAGTTCGTCAGGGCGTAGAGGACCGCGATGATCAGCACGACTGCCTGCACGGTCAGGTAGTCCTTGGACAGGATCGCCTGGACCAACAGCCGCCCGATGCCCGGCCGCGAGAAGACCGTCTCAACGATCACGACGCCCGAGATCAGCTGCCCGATCTGAAGGCCGACGATGGTGAGGATCGGTAGCAGCGCGTTGCGCAGCACATGGCGACGGAAGACCTGCACTGCGGTGATGCCCTTGGCTTGCGCGGTAATGACGTGGTTCTGCTGCTGTGCGTTGATCACGCTCGAGCGGACGAACCGCGCGTTGAATCCGATGCTGCCCAGCGCCAGGGTCACCGCCGGTAGAACGAGTCCCTTCAGCGAGGTGCCTCCGACGACATCGAAGATCGGCAGCTGCACGGCGAACAGCAGGATCAGCAGCAAACCGAGCCAGAAGCTCGGAATCGACATGCAGGTCAGGGCGATTCCCATGGCGACGGTGTCGGGGGCACGGTTGCGGCGCAATGCCGCGACGACACCGATGATGCTGCCGAAGAAAAGCGACAGCGCCAGGCCGGCGATGGTGAGCTGAATGGTGGCGGGGAAGTTCGCCGCCAGCAACGAGGTGACCGATTGCTGGTTGCCGTAGGAGTAGCCGAAGTCGCCGCCCAGCACGTTGCTGATCCAATGCATGTACTGCACCGGAATTGGTTCGTCCAGCCCGAGCTGCTGGTGCAGTCGCGCGACCAACGAGGGGTCGCCGGCGTTGGTGCCGAGCAGAGCCAGCGCGGGATCACCGGGGATGAGCCGGATGATCAGAAAGACGAGGACGCTGATACCGAAGGCGAGGCCGACGATGGAAGCGAGCCTGCGCAGGAAATAAGTGGTCATACCACCTGGCCGTCTACACGCACTTTGACGGCTACGCCATGGGGACCGTCCGGGCGCAGAGCGGTGGTCCCGGTCCGCGTTTCGAGCGCGACCGCGGCGTCGAGGATGGCGTTCTCGGCCAACCGTGCACCAGCGAACTGGATCCCGGTGGGCAGGCCGTCCCGGCCGAGACCGTTGAGCACCGAGACCGTCGGGGTTCCCGAAAGCACGCCCGCGAAGTTCAGCGGGCCGAATGCTCCTGGCAGCATGTACTCGAAGCCTTCCTCGAGACCCGATGCCACCACACCGAGAGAGGGCGCGAGGAGCGCGTCGTAACGGGAAGCGAGTGCACCGAACTCATCGGCGATCACGCGGCGGATTCGTTGTGCGCGGATGTAGTCGTGAGCCGGTAGCACGGCACCGGCGAGCCGGTGCCCCCACGCTTTCGCCGCGGTCAGTCCGGTGGTGCCGCCAGCGGCGATGAACTCGTCGAAGGCCGCGTACACCTCGGCTCCGATCACGACCTCGGCCACGTCGTCATAGGGAAGGTCCGGCAGGTCGACCTCCTCCAGGGTGCCGATTTCCGCCAGCGCCGCCAGCGAAGTCCGGAAGTTCGCACTCACCTCGGGCTCGGCGCCGTCCCAGGACCCGGCGACCACACCGAACCGGAAGCCCTCCCGGCGGGGCTGTGGCCGCCGGTACCGGTAGGAATCCGTCAGGCTCGACCGGTCCCGGGGGTCAGGCCCGGCGATCGCCTCCAGCACCAGGCCACAGTCGTCGGCGCCACGGCACATCGGCCCCAGCCGGTCCAGGGTCCAGCACAGTGCCATCGCACCCGCGCGGCTCACCCTGCCGTAGGTCGCCCTCAGGCCTGCCGTACCGGTGAAGGCGGCCGGGAGCAGGATCGACCCAGCGGTGTCGCTGCCGATGGCGAAGGGCACCGCACCCGCACCGACCACAGCGGACGGACCACTCGACGAGCCGTTCGTCCATTTTCCTGAGTGCCAAGGGTTTCCCGGTGGGCCGCTGATCGACGCGTTGGGGTTGTCGTACCCCATGCCGCCGGCGAGCTCGATCGTGGCCACCTTGGCGAGCAGGATCGCCCCGGCATCGCGGAGCTTACGCGTCACCGTCGCTTCCTGATCGAAACGCTGCTCCGGGAACGCTCCCCACGTCGTGGGCGTTCCGGCCGCGCTGATGATGTCCTTGAGCCCATAGGGAATTCCGTGGAGCGGCCCGCGATCCAGACCCGCGCGAAGCTCAGCCTCGGCCAGCGCCGCCTCACGCCGTGCCACGTCTTCGGTCATTGTGACGACCGCGTTCAGCCGGCGACCGACGTCGTCGAGGCGCCCTAAGCAGAACTCGGTGAGCTTCGTCGGGGAGATCTCGCCGGAACGGAGCAGGATGCCGAGTTCACGGATGCTCAGGAACGCAAGCTCTTCCTCGTTCATGCCCGCACGCCGCCATGCGCGGTGACCGTGAAGATCGGCTCTTGGTCGTCGGTCAGCGGGAATCGGTGCAGGCGCTCGGTCGCCGCGAGCTGCGCCCCGACGCACGCTCGCACCGCGTCGAGCTGATCGGCGGACAGAGTCTCGCCGTGGTACAGCGAGACGATCTCGAGCAGGCGCCGGGCTACGGCCGCAGACGATCCGGCGGACAGCCGAGGGTAGCTCGACCCGGTGGCGGCCGACTCGGTCATCGACGGCTCCAGGAAGGGTCGACCGTCCGGTGTGCGGAGACACTTCCGATCGCTCGCATGGGTGCAACCTAAAGGCAAACGTTTGCCTCCGACAGACTTCGTCAAGTAAATCGTTTGTGTGATGCGTTACGCGGACGACAACGAGGAGGCGGCGGGCGGCTCAGGGCCGCAGGCGGCGAGACAGCCGGGGCGGCGCGGTGGACGCCCGTTCAACGAGGACCAGCGGATCGGACACCAGCACGTCCGCGCCGGACCGGCCGTCGACACGATCGATCAAGGCGCGAACCGCGGCCGCGCCGAGCTCCTCCAGCGGCATGCTCACGCTGGTGACAGCGACCTCGAGGAAACCGAGGCAGTCGTCCTCGTCGAAGCTGACCAGCGACATGTCATCCGGGACGGCGGCGCCGGCCTCGCGCAATGCCTTCATCACCCCGAAGAGCTGGCTGAGGTTGCCGACGCCCAGCGCGGTCGGCACGTCGTGCCGCGACAGCAGCCGCAACGTCGCCTCGTATCCACCGGCCTCGGTGTCCTCGGCATGCTCGAAGGCCACGGACATGCCGGGGGCCGAGCAGAGAGCACGCACGGCAGCGGCCCGGCGGTACACCGTATCGATGATCTTGAACCCGTCGACCATGCCCAGCCGCCGATGTCCGAGCAGGGAAACGCGCTCGACGAACAGCCGCATCGCCTTTTCCTCGTCCATCACGACGTTGTTCCCCGGCTGGGGACCCCGCCGGTTGATGTAGACATGCGGAACCGCGGGCGGGCGGGGCCGCTCCCCGCCGGGGCGCCGTGCTGTCGCGATCAGCAGCCCGTCGGCCCGGCTCTCCTCGACCAGGTACTGGTAGTCGGTCGGGAGGCGGACGTCGTCCTCCGGTTCGTCGAGGATCATCACGACCTGGCCGCCTTCGACGGCGGCGCGCAGCGCGCCGCGCTGAATGCTGGCCCAGACCGGATTTCGAAGCAGCGGGACGACCATGGCCAATGCGCCAGTCCGGGCATGTTTCAGCCCCCTGGCCATGACATTGGGGCGGTACCCCTGACGCCGCGCCGCCGCCAGGATGCGGTCGCGCGTCTCCGGCCGGATGGACAGGCTCGCGTCGCCGTTGAGCACTCGCGAAACCGTCGAAACGTGCAAGCCCACCGCCGCCGCGACATCGGCGAGCCGGGGACGCCGGATCCCAGGGGAACCCGTGCCCGCGCTGCTAATGGCTGGAATCTCCCAACGTGTGACAGGTCCGCGGCGGCGCGACCGCTGCCGACCGACTGTGTGCACAGCTACATCGGTTGTCGCACATCAGAATGGTGACTGTACATACCTGGGCAAGCCGGGATCATCGGGACGACGCGGACCTCGGCCCGACCGACTCGGTACCTCGTTGCTCTTCGGCAGCCGGTCCACATGTCGGTGCTGCCCGGTCCGGCCCCCGTCAGGTTGTTCGGACCAACGGCGGAACAGGACCCCGTCCGCGCTCTACTGCCGGACGTCAGCGGCCCCGCCGGTTTCCCGCTGACAGCTCAGCGGGTGCAGGTCGTCTCGACTGAGCTGCCGCGACTCGTCTGCCCCGACAGGGCCAGGGTCAGATCGAACTCGGCCAGGATGCTGCGGGGACGCGCTGCACCGCGGACCGGCCGTCGAGTCCGAGGCCCGACGAGCGCACCCAGCATTTCACCACCGATCTGCTGGTCACCCTCCAAGGCGACGGGGCCGAGGTCACGGCCGACCTGCTCGTCTACTTCTTCCGCACCGACGAGCCACCCCACCGCCCGTCGGTCTGCGCTACGCCTTCACGGCCGTCCGAACCTGACCGCGTGCCCGGTGGGCCGTGTTGAGTTGCGGGACTATCCCGTGTGGACTGTGTTGTATGGACGGACGATGCGCGCAGTGCGGCGGCCACGAACCGTCATAGAGCAATGGCGCAGCGGGCCACGCGGTGCGCCCCGACCCCAGCGGATCGCGGCATGGTCAGATGCGCAGCTTCGTTGGCGTGATGATCACCACGGCGGAGAAAAGTTCGGCGAACCGTTCGGGAGTGCCGAACATGGCCCCGATGCGCTCAGTGTATTTGGCCAGATACGCGGGCTGTTGGTCGGCAGCGAGCTCGTCGTGGGCCACTCTGGCGATGCCTTCCATGCGCACGATGTTCCTGCCGATGTCAGTGACATCCAGTCCCAGGCTGACCTTGGGGTTGTCGGCGATGCTACGCAGCTTCTGCTTACCCGGCTGGCTGTAGAGCAGGATCGTCCCGTCCTCGCGCATCAGGAACCAGACGGGGACACTGACCGGCTGCCCGTCTGGCCGCACGGTGGTCAGCCAGGCCATGAGGTTCTGACGCAGTCGGGTCTCGACCCTCTCGCGGTCGCCCGGTGGCAGGTGCGACGTGAGTTCCATCGTGTTTGTCTTCCTCTCGGTGATCTTCCTGGGACGCTACCCAAGCGGTATGACAATCCCCACCGAGCGGCCCTCTCACCTGGGCCAGGCCGCGCGCCCACCCTGACCGCGAGGTTGCCAGGTCCAGCGACGCGGGCGCCAAGTGAACGCCACACACCGTGACGGAGCGCAGCTGGTCAGGCAGGCGGTGCCTGGTGCTCCACTACTAAGCCTGTGAGCAGTCCAGGCCGATCTGCCGGTAGAAGGCGCGCGCCAGTGGCAACACCGCGCTGACCGACACCTACCTGCGCGTGGCGCTCACCTACACGGCGTTCTACCCGATCTTCTACGGCTGCCGCAGTGGCTGGAGCAGGGCATGGGCTGCGTCCCTGTCTCGAGGACGTGCGAGCCGTCCGCCCCGTCCCGTCCGCTGGGCGAACTGGATCACCGCGAGTCTCAGTTCAGGGTGCGGACCGGCGATCCCGCCACGAAGGCGGCGATGTCCTCGACGGCCTCGCGGAAGAAGATGTCGTAGGTCTTGCGCGTGACGTAGCCGAGGTGCGGCGTGGCCAGCACGGTGGGCAGCGAGCGGAACGGGTGGTCGGCGCGCAGCGGCTCGACGTCGAACACGTCCAGACCCGCTCCCGCGATCCGGCCCGAACGCAACGCGTCGACCAGTGCGTCCTCATCCACGATCGGGCCCCGGGAGGTGTTGACCAGAAAGGACGTGGGCCGCATCCGGTCAAGCTCGGGCGCACCCAGCAAACCCCGGGTGCGGTCGGAGAGCACCAGGTGGATCGTCACGAAGTCAGCGGCTTCGAGCAGCTCCTCCTTGCCGGCGGCGAGCCGCACGCCGGCCTCCGCCGCGGCCTCCGCGGTGAGGTTCTGGCTCCACGCGACCACATCCATACCGAAGGCCTGCCCGACCTTGGCCACGCGTCGGCCGATCCTCCCCAGGCCGATGACGCCCAGCGTGCCGCCCGCGATGTCCGTGCCGACGGTCTGCTGCCACGGGCCGCCGGCCCGCAGCGCCGCGTTCTCCGCCGGGACCGAACGGGCCAGACCGAGGATCAGCGCCCACGTGAGCTCGGCGGTCGGCGGCACGAGCCCGCCGGTGCCGCACACGACCACGCCCTGCTCGGCAGCCGCCGCCATGTCGACCGAGGCGTTGCCCATCCCGGTGGTCACCAGCAGCCGCAACCGCGGCAGCCGCGCCAGCACCGAGCGCGGGAACGGGGTGCGCTCCCGCATGATCACGACGACCTCGTGCTTGCCGATCGTCTCGACCAGCGCATCCTCATCGTCGATGTGCTCGTGGAACACGTCGACGTCGACCGCGTCGGCGAGGGAGCTCCAGTTCGCCGTCCGGAGCGCGACGTCCTGGTAGTCGTCGAGCACGGCACATCTGAGCTTCACGGATCCTCCTGAGATCGTGATCGTCGGTGCCCCGTCGGCACCTCGAATGGTCGGGGACCGCAGGTACGAGCTCAGGTGCTGGACAACGTGCCGCTGGCGTCGGACCTCCCGCTCAGCCGCGAAGGTTGGCGGCGAACAGCTCCGACAGGGCGGTCCAGTGCCGTTGCTCGGCAGCCGGGTCGTAGGTGGGGTTGTCCGGCACCGCGAAGCCGTGGGCGGCCGGGTAGACCTCCATGGTGTAGCGCACCCCTGCCGGCTCGAAGGCCGCCTCCAACCGCTCGAACTGGTCGGCCGGGAACGAGTCGTCATCTTGCGCGGCCGCCACATACACGGCGGCCCGGAGGCGATCGGCCAGCAGGTAGGGGCTGTCCGGGTCGTCGGTGGCGGCGAGCCGGCCACCGTGAAACGAGGCCGCCGCGCCGATCCGCTCCGGATGCCGTCCGGCCGTGATCAGCGAGGAACGACCACCCATGCAATACCCGGTGGTCCCCACGGCCGTCCCGGACACCTCCGGCCGCTCGGCCAGGAAGTCCAGGAACGCACCGGCGTCGCGGCCGATCATCTCCGCGGTTACGCCCTGCACCAGCTCCATCAGGCGCCGCCGCTCAGCCGGGTCGGAGAACACCGTCGCCACGTCGAACGGCGCCCAGTCACCCGACCGGTAGTAGAAGTCCGGCAGCAGGGTCACGTAGCCGGACGCGGCAAGCCGGTCGGCCATGACCCGCATGGTCTCGCGCACCCCACCAGCGTCCGCATACAGGATCACCGCAGGCGCGGGGCCGCCCCCGTCCGGGACGTGCAGAGTTGCGGGGCAGTCGCCGTCGGGCGTGGCGATGCTGATCTCCGAACGAGTCATGCGGTGGCTCCCGGGTCTTGTGTTTCGGACCGGTCACAGTGCTAAACGCGTTGGTGAAGTAGCATACCGGCGTGTGGCAGGTCGACCACCGTCATGGTCGACCGCAACGTCGTCGAGCGCCG
>JAODNO010000718.1 GCA_025465235.1 Pseudonocardia sp. | reverse complement strand
GAAGCCGAATATCCCGGTCAAGCGGATGGTCTTCCACGAGATCACCGAACCGGCGATCCTGGAGGCCGCCGAAAATCCCCGCGACCTGGACATCGATCTGGTCGACGCCCAGGAGACCCGCCGCATCCTGGACCGGCTGTACGGCTACGAGGTCAGCCCGGTGCTGTGGAAGAAGGTCGCGCCCAAGCTGTCGGCGGGCCGGGACCAGTCGGTCGCGACCCGCATCATCGTGCAGCGCGAGCGCGACCGCATGGCGTTCCGCAGCGCATCGTACTGGGACATAGTCGCCCGGTTGGACGCCAGCGTCTCCGACCCGCAGGCCCAACCGCCCACCTTCACCGCGCGGCTGACCAACGTGGACGGCCTGCGGGTCGCCACCGGCCGTGACTTCGACTCGCTGGGCCAGCTGCGCAAAGCCGACGAGGTCGTCATCCTGGACGAGGCCAGCGCGACCGAGCTGGCCACCGGATTGCGGGGCGCGCAGCTGTCGGTTGCCTCGGCGGAGGAGAAGCCCTACACCCGGCGCCCGTACGCGCCGTTCATGACGTCGACGCTGCAGCAGGAAGCCGGGCGGAAGCTGCGCTTCTCCGCCGACCGCACGATGCGCAGCGCACAGCGGCTCTACGAGAACGGGTACATCACCTACCTGCGCACCGACTCCACGACCCTGTCGGAGTCGGCGATCCAGGCCGCCCGCTCGCAGGCCCGCGAGCTCTACGGCGACGCCTACGTCCCCGCGCAGCCGCGGCAGTACACGCGCAAGGTGAAGAACGCGCAGGAGGCCCACGAGGCCATCCGGCCCGCGGGCGACACCTTCCGCACTCCTGGCGAGATCGCCCGCGAGGTCGACGGCGACGACTTCCGGCTCTACGAGCTGATCTGGCAGCGCACGGTGGCGTCGCAGATGGCTGACGCGCGCGGTACGACCGTCAGCGTGCGCATCGGGGGCACCGCGGCCACCGGTGAGGCGGTCACGTTCGCCTCGTCGGGCCGGACCATCACGTTCCCCGGGTTCCTCAAGGCCTACGTCGAGACCGTCGACGACCAGGCGGGCGGCGAGGCGGACGACGCCGAGTCGCGGCTGCCCGAGCTCACCACGGGGCAGGCGCTGACCGCCGCCGAGCTGACGCCCGAGGGGCACTCGACGAACCCCCCGTCCCGGTTCACTGAGCCCAGCCTCATCAAGATGCTGGAAGATCTGGGGATCGGCCGCCCGTCGACCTATGCCTCGATCATCAAGACGATCCAGGACCGCGGGTACGTGTGGAAGATGGGCCAGGCCCTCGTCCCGTCCTGGATTGCGTTCGCCGTGGTCGGGCTGCTCGAGCACCACTTCGGGCGGCTGGTCGACTACGACTTCACCGCCGCGATGGAGGACGAGCTCGACTCGATCGCAGCGGGCACCCAGGGCCGCACGGACTGGCTCTCGGGCTTCTACTTCGGTGCGGCCCAGGGCAGCGCGGGCTCGGTGGCACGGTCCGGCGGACTGAAGAAGCTCGTCGGGGTCAACCTGGAGGAGATCGACGCTCGGGAGATCAACTCGGTTCCGGTCTTCGATGACGTCGTGGTCCGCGTCGGGCGCTACGGCCCGTACCTGGAGCGGACGCGGGACGGGCAGTCGCAACGAGCCAACCTGCCCGACGACCTCCCGCCCGACGAGCTCACCCCCGAGGTCGCCGAGCAGCTGTTCGCGGTGCCGCAGGAGGGCCGGTCACTGGGCGTCGACCCGACGACCGGGCACGAGATCGTCGCGAAGGAGGGTCGCTACGGACCCTACGTGACGGAGATCCTTCCGGAACCGGAGGCATCTGACGCGGCCGCCAACGGCGCGAAGAAGAAGGCCGCCGCCAAGCCCAAGCCACGCACCGGGTCGCTGTTCAAGGGAATGTCGACGGAGACCGTCACCCTGGAGGAGGCCCTGCGCCTGCTCTCGCTGCCCCGCCTGGTCGGCACCGACCCGGAGAGCGGCGACGAGATCACAGCTCAGAACGGGCGCTACGGGCCGTACCTGAAGAAGGGCACCGACTCGCGGTCATTGACGAGCGAGGAGCAGCTGTTCACGGTCACCCTCGACGAGGCGCTGGAGATCTACAAGCAGCCCAAGCAGCGTGGGCGTCGCACCGCAGCGGCCACCCCTCCGCTGCGAGAGATGGGCAATGACGCGGCCACCGGGAAGCCGATGGTGATCAAGGACGGCCGGTTCGGCCCCTACGTCACCGACGGCGAGACCAACGCCTCCTTGCGCAAGGGCGACAGCGTTGAGCAACTCACCGACGAGCGAGCCTCGGAGCTGCTCGCCGAGCGCCGGGCCCGGGAGCCGGCCCCGAAGAAGACCCCGGCGAAGCGAGCACCGGCCCGGAAGAAGACGCCTACCAAGTAGCGGGTCAGGGGACGAGCAGGGCCTTCACCGCAGCGGCCACCCGGCCACCGTCGGCACGACCGGCGGTCGCAGCGGACGCCTTCCTCATGACCTGCCCCATCTGCCGCGGGCCGGGCTGCTCCCCGAGCTCGGCAGCCGTCTCGTCGACCGCGGTGCGCGCGATGACGGCGAGCTCCTCGTCGGAGAGCTGCGCCGGCAGGTAGCGGGCGAGCACCTCTCCCTCCGCACGCTCCTGCGCCGCGAGCTCCTCACGGCCTGCGGCGGCGAACGCCTCGGCCGCCTCGGCCCGCTTCTTGGCCTCCTTCGTGATCACCTTGACCACCTCGGCCTCGTCGAGCTCACGAGCCTCGGCACCGGCGACCTCGGCGTTGCCGATCGCCGTCAGCGTCATCCGCAGGGTGCCTTTCACCAGCTCGTCGCGAGCCTTCATGGCGGCGGTCAGGTCGGCCCGCAGCTGCTCCTTCAACGTGCTCACGACGGTGCACGCTAATGCATCTGCCGTGTTCGACGCGGCCGCGGCACGGTCGGAAGCGGGTGGTGATCCCAGGGGATCGCGGACACGGGGACCTCGGCCGTACGCTGACAAGGTGAACAGCTGGGCTCGGATCGCACTCGGCGCCACCACGACGGGGGCGGCCGCAGTCGCCTACGCGGCAGGCATCGAGCGGCGCAGGTGGACGCTGCGGGAGGCCACACTGCCGGTTCTCGCCACAGGCGCACGCCCGCTGCGCGTCCTGCACGTCTCCGACCTGCACCTCACCCCGCACCAGCACAGCAAGCAGCGCTGGGTGGCCGAGTTGGCCGCGCTCGAACCCGACCTCGTCGTGAACACCGGTGACAACCTCGCTCACCCCCGCGCGGTGCCCGCTGTCGTCGCCGCCCTCGCCCCGCTCCTGCAGCGCCCAGGTTTGTTCGTCTTCGGCAGCAACGACTATTTCGGGCCCACCCCCAAGAACCCGGCCCGCTACCTCGTCAAGGGCAGCAGGCGCCGCGTCCACGGCGAGCCGCTGCCGTGGCGGGACCTGCGGGCGGCGATGGTGGAACACGGCTGGTCCGACGCCACCCACGCGCACGTGAAGCTCACCGTCGCCGGCGTCTCGGTCACCGCAGCCGGTGTCGACGACCCGCACCTCGGCCTCGACCGCTACGACCGCGTGGCGGGCCCTCCCGGCGGGGAGCCCGGCCTGCGGCTGGGCCTTACCCACTCCCCCGAGCCCCGCGTCCTCGACCGCTTCGCTGCCGACGGCTACGACCTGGTGCTGGCCGGCCACACCCACGGCGGGCAGCTCCGCATGCCGGGGGTCGGCGCGCTCGTCACCAACTGCGGGCTCGACCGTTCCCGGGCCCGTGGCACGTCCCGCTGGGGCACCCACACATGGCTGCACGTGTCGGCGGGTCTGGGCACCTCGCCGTATGCCCCCGTACGGTTCGCCTGCCCCCCGGAGGCCAGCCTGCTGACGCTCGTACCCCGCCCGTCCGTCGTCGGTGCGCAACGCACCACCCCCGCGTCGACGGCCGTGGACGTCGGCTAGAGTTATCCATGGCTCACGGGCCATCGGGGTGTGGCGCAGCTTGGTAGCGCGCTTCGTTCGGGACGAAGAGGTCGCAGGTTCAAATCCTGTCACCCCGACAAACCACACGGCCTGGTCAGAGGCTCCACGGGGAGCTTCCAACCAGGCCGTTTGTCGTTGCGGGATGCCGTGAGGGACTACGCGGGACAGTGCGACTCACGTGCACCTCGACGTCTCAGGACCGTGCCGTTGCCACTTCGCCGTCGCCAGTCCACGTGGCCGGTAGATCAAGCCCCGTCAAAACGAACGGCCACGCTGCTACGGATAAGGCAGAACGGATGGCCGGCCGGGTCGAGCATGACCACCAGATCGGGATCGTCCGGGTCCTGGTGCGTCGCGAGGCTGGCTCCCAACGACAAGAGGTGCTGGGCGGCGACGTACGGGTCCTGCACGACGTACTCGAAGTGTGCGTGCAGCGGCACCTCAGGCGAGGGCCACGTCGGGGGCCTGTAGCCCGGTACGGCCCGGAAATTGATCAGCCGTCCCCCGGCGTCCACACTGGCCTCACCGGGCAAGCGGCGGGTCACCCGCCCCCCGCACAGAGCGATGTGGAAATCCGCCATGGCATCCGGCTCCGGGCAATCGACCGTCATCGCGATCCACTCGACGAGCCCGGAACCGTGCGAGTGATCATCTGTCACGGCGGTCAGCCTGGCAGAACGGCCGCCTCCTGTGCCCGCAGGGGTGTACGCATCCCCGGGCAGGCGGTGGAGTCTGGCAACCTGCACCGTGCGACCGTCGGCCGGTTCCGGCATTCTGATCGCGTGTGCACGCCCCGACTGCTGGACGACCACGCCCCGCTCGTCGCCCGAGTCGGGTCTGTTGGCCAACGTTGCGCGGCTCGCACTCGACCGACTACTGCGCTCGACGACCCGCAGCCGCGGCAGCAGCGCCGGTCACCAGGCCGGCCACGGCGAGCAGGTGGCGCGCCCGTCCGGGGTCGGGAGCGTTCGCTAGCGGAGCAATGCGGACGAAGGCGGCGACCCGCCCGACCGGTCAACGGCGGCGCGCGCCGCTTTGCCGACCCGCTCGCGAATCCCTCTTTGTGATACTGGCCCGGCCTTTAGACTGCTCGCTACAGTTCTGGTGAACCGTAATGGCGACCGGCGATAACGCCTCAAGGAGCACGCGTGTTACCCCCTCGCAAACGCGACAGCGACCGCGCGTATGAGCAACTGCTCGACATGATCCTCGACCTCCGACTGTCGCCCGGCGATATGGTGAACGAACAGGCACTCGCCGCCGAACTCGGACTGGGCCGGATGCCGGTACACGAGGCGGTCGCCAGACTCGCGGCCGACAGGTTCACGACCGTCATGCCGCGCCGTGGGACCGTGGTGTCCGCCGTTGCACTCAAGGACGTCATCGATATGTTCGAGGCCCGAGAGGCCATCGAGTGCGGAGTCGCCTACATCGCCGCGCGGCGCGCGACGGAGGAGGACCTGACTCGGCTCAGGGGATTGGTCGACGTGGCGGACAAGGCGCGTAGGGCGTCAGATCCCGCGGAGTACCTCAAAAGCGATCACGAGATCCACGGATTTCTCGTACACATGATCAACAACACTTTTCTGCAGGACGCTGCCGACCGATTGCTCTTGCATAATCTGCGCTTCTGGCGACTGTACTTCTCGACGCGCCCTGCCCTGCCCGGCGCGATGCTGTCACACGACGGCCTGCTCGCCGCCCTCGCCAGCCACGAACCCGAGAAGGCCGAAGAGGCTATGCGCGAGCACATCGCCTCCTCCCGGCGGATGCTCCAAGGCCTCTTCTGAGCGAGGCGGCGCTCAGTCGCCCCGCTCGGCCGCGGCGGCGCCGACCGACTCCGGCTCGAGCGCCGGCTGCAGCGGGAAGTGGCACGCCCCCTCGTGACCCGCGCCGAAGGGGCGCAGGGGCGGCTCCTCGACAGCGCACAGCTCCTTCGCCCGGGGGCACCGTGTCCGGAACCGACAGCCCGACGGAGGCTCGAGCGCGGATGGGAGCTCGCCAGCGAGCACGGTCCGGGACCGCTCCCGCTCCCTGACCGGGTCGGGCTCGGGGTTGGCGTCGAGCAGCAGGGCCGTGTACGGGTGTGCGGGCCGGCTGTAGATGCGCTCGGCCGGCCCGACCTCCACCATCTTGCCGAGGTACATGACGCCCACCCGGTCGGCGAGGTACTTGACGACGGCCAGGTCGTGGCTGATGACCACATAGGTCAGCCCGAGGTCCTGCTGCAGGGACTTCATCAGGTTGAGCACCTGGGACTGGATGGACACGTCCAGCGCCGAGACCGGCTCGTCGGCCACGATGAGGCGGGGGCTCACGGTCAGCGCCCTGGCCATCCCGATCCGCTGCCGCTGACCGCCGGAGAACTGGTGCGGGTACCGCTCAACCGAGGACTGGGGCAGCCCCACCTGGTCCAGGATCTCGGCGAGGCGCGCCTTCCGTGACCGGCGGTCCCCCATCCGCTGCACGTTGAGGGGCTCCTGGAGACTCGCACCGATCTTCATCCGGGGGTCGAGAGCGGCACCCGAGTCCTGGAACATGAGCTGGATGTCCCTGCGCTGACGCCGCAGCTCCCCGGAGCGCAGAGAACTCAGCGCGACCCCGTCGAACCTGATCTCCCCGGCGCTGGGCCGCTCCAGGGAGACGATGAGCCGCCCCAAGGTCGACTTGCCGCAGCCGGACTCGCCCACGATGGCGAACGTCTCGCCGGCGCGGACATCGAAGGACACCCCTGAGACAGCCTTGACCGAGTCACCCGCACGGCCGAACAAGCTCTTGCTCGACTCGTACTCCTTGTGCACGTCGCGGACCTCGAGCAGCGTGCTGCCGATCGCGCGCTCCTCCGCCGGCGCGATGACGCTGGGCCGGACCGCCAGCAACTCCCGGCGCGGCGACGAGCGCGGGAAGAAGCACGCGTAGGACTGACCGGTGTCCCCGACCGCGAGGTCGGGGTCGTTCTCCCGGCAGAAGTCGGCCGCGTAGGTGCAGCGCGGGGCGAACCGGCACCCGGTAGGCGGGTGCGCCAGGTCTGGCGGCAGACCGGGGATCGACCGCAGCGCCTCGGTCTCGTCCTGGTCGAGCGTCGGAGTCGAGTCAAGGAGTGCCTCGGTGTAGGGGTGCTGCGGATTGTCGAACAGGTCGCCTGTCTCCCCCGACCCGACGATCCGCCCGGCGTACATCACGAGCACCCGGTCCGCCCGGCCGGCGATGACGCCGAGGTCGTGGGTGACCAGCAGCACCCCCATGTCCAGCCGCTGCCGGAGATCCTCCAGCAGGTCGAGGATCTGGGCCTGGATCGTCACGTCGAGCGCCGTCGTGGGCTCGTCGGCGATCAAGAGCCGTGGTTCACAGGAGAGAGCAAGGGCGATCATCACCCGCTGCCGCATGCCACCGGACAGCTGGTGCGGGTAGTCGTCCAACCGCGTGGACGGGCGCGGCATGCCGACCAGCCCCAAGACCTCCTCGGCGCGGCGCATGGCCTTGGCCTTCGACGCCTTCGTGTGCAGCCGGACGGCCTCGGCGATCTGCTTCCCTATCGTCATCGTGGGGTTCAGCGATGTCATGGGGTCCTGGAACACCACCCCGA
>JAODNO010000658.1 GCA_025465235.1 Pseudonocardia sp. | reverse complement strand
GCCGGCTGGTGGCTCGCACTCGCCCACCTCACCACCGCCATCGCCCTCGCCATCACGATCATCGGAATCCCCCTGGCCTGGGCCAACCTGAAGCTGATCCCCGTCTCCCTCGTCCCGCTCGGCAGGGCCATCGTGTCGACGGACGACGCGCAGGACGCGCGATACCCGGTCGTGCGCTGATCGTCCGGTTGTGGGATGGGGACGCGGCCCATCAGTCGAGGAACCACACGTCGGCGAGGTCGAGCGCAGCGATGCCCTGATCGACGGCGATCCGCTCGAGCGCGGAGGCGAGCTTCGACGACAGCTCCACGGCTACTTCCGCGAGGCCGTCGACCCCGGCCTCGGCGAACACTGCCATGGCGAGGCCCCGGGCCGCCGCGACGCCGCGTTCGTGGTTGTGGTCGTCGGAGAGCAGCGCCTGGACCGACTCGTACGCGCGGGCCCGCGCGTACAGGTCGACCGACTCGCGTCGACCGGGCCTCTCGTCGTCCACGGTGCTGTCCTCCCGGAGCTCAGCGTTAACATTCCGACTGGTGCTGCGTCCACCTCCCCGGCCTCGGCCCTCTCGGCAGCTGCTTCGCCCGCTACAGCCCGGACTCGGCCTCGATCCGGCCTGAGCCGATCGCGTCCACCAGCGCCCGGTGGTCACGCTCGTTCTGGTCCGCGTAGGACCGGGCGAACTCACCGACGGCACGGTCGAATGCCGAGCCGGAGCCGAGATAGGACGCGATCCCGACGCGGTCCCCGGTGCGGGCGTGGGCCCTCGCCAGCGTCCACCCACACAGCTCGCCGTAGGCCCGCATCCCCTGTGGCACCATCACCCCGATCTCCGCGGAGCCCTTCCAGTCGCGCAGCTGTCGCAGGTAGAAGTCTCGGCCACGCCCGTCGAAGCCCTGCACGTGCACCCAGCCGAGGAAGATGTCGCTGACGGCCTGCATGAGCGATGTCGAAGACGAGGCGCCGCTCGGAGGAGGCGAACAGCCCGAAGTTGGCGAGGTGCGCATCCCCGCAGGCCTGCACGACCAGCCCCGTGCGCGGGCTGTCGGCGAGGTCGCTCGCCATGGGTAGCGCGGCAGCGCGGAAGTACGTGAACGGCGACACGGCCATGCGGCCGTAGCGGACCGGCAACAGCTCTGGCACGCGCGCCGCCGACTGGCTCTCCAGCAGGCTCAGTGGATCGGGGCGGCTCGACGGCCGCGCGAACTCCGCGTGGCTCTCCCGGGGCACTTCCATCCTGGCCGCCCTCCCTCGCGCCACCCGCTGTTCGCGGGTCGGAACGGGCGCCTCGACAGCCGGGCGGGCGGGCTTGCGCCATCCGGCGGTCGTCTGGGTCATCGCCGCTTCCTCCTCAGTCGAGGTGGGGCCTGAGCGCCCGGGTCAGGGACTGACTGCTGGATCCAGGGACCTGCCCGGGCGACGGCCCGGCCCGCCGACGGTGGCGCACGGGCCACTCGCCGGCATCGCCCTCGCCGGGTGAGCTGAGTTCATCCGGGCCGGGTGGCGACGGGTGCGAGCCGCCCGCCGATGGTGGTCGCACGGTCGAGTTTCCGAGGGGGCCGAGTGCGATGACCATCCCGGCAGGCACAGGTGAAGCGCCCTCGCGCCCGTCGGCCAAACGGCGCGTCGCGGCCGCCGGGGCACTGATCGCCCTCGTCGCGGCCGTCGGCCTCGCGGTCGCGGGCGTCCTGCGGGAACCGCTCCGCCTGGTCCTGGTCCTGGTCCTCGTCATCGCGGCGGTGGTCGCGGGCTGGACGGCTCTGGTGCACCGCGGCGGGCGCAGGGCGGCCGCCGCGGCGGTGGCCGTCGTGGCACTGGCCGGGATCGTCGTGCTCCTCGTCACCGGGTCCCTACTGCGGCTCGCGCTCGTGGTCGGGCTCGTCCTGCTCGCGACCGCGGCGGCGCGCGTCGCGCTCGGGCACCACCTCGCCCCCGCGTCGGGCGCGCTCACCGCGCTGCTCCGCGTGCTCGCCGGGCAGCGGCCGGCGCGCTGACGCCCGTGCGCGGATACGAGTGCCGGAGCACTCGTATCCGCGCACGACCTCCCGGCGTCGTGCGCCCGGGCCGCCTGCGGGGACGCGGGCCGGTCAGTCAGACGGGCTCCGGCTCCGCGAACGCCTCCCGCAGCCGGGCCTCCTGCTCCGCGGACAGGTTGGTCGAGATCAGCGAGGCCCCGGTCGAGCGGAACTGTTCGAGAACCCGGTCGGCGACGGCGTTCGACGTCATGACGAACAGGGCCGAGGTGCCCGGGGTGACTTTCTCCCGCACGTCGCGGATGAAGTCGTCGTCGATGCCGACGTCGGACATCGACCCGGCCATGGCACCCATGGCCGCCCCCACTGCCAGTCCCAACAGTGGTACGAAGAAGATCAGCCCGAACAGCAGGCCCCAGAAGCTCCCGCCCAACGCACCCGCGCCCGTCAAGCTGTGCAACTGTTCCGTCTTCGGCCTCCTCCGCCCCTCCGGCCAGTAGACGTAGGCGGCGTCGTCGACCTGGACCAGCGCCTCCTTCTGCAGTCGCTCGAGAAGCTCGAGTGCGTTCTCGGCACCGCTCGCCGACTCGAACTTCCACACCGTCATGGTTGCCATGCCCAGCCTCCTCCGACACGCGAGCAGTTATCGCCGCAGAGCGTGCGGAGCGCCACCCGGCCCGGCATCACCCGCAATGGGCGACCGGGAACGAGCGCCCGCGGCGCGATGGGCGTCCCCGCGGCCGGACGAGCGGCACGGGCAACAGCCGTCGACCTTCGGTGACCGAGGGATCACCCGGCGCGGGTGACGACCGGACCGGCACCGCCGGTGTTCGGTCGCCACGTCCACGCGCCCGCCGACGGCGTGGTGCAGGGGGTCGGATGACGAGGAAGCGGTACGAGGACCTGACCCGGGCGGGCCGCAACCGCGTGGTGACAGCGACCCTGCTGCGCGCTGTCGCATCGGCCGCGCTGCTCGTGCTGGTGTACTACCTCGCTCCGCTGGACGCGGCACTCGACACCTACACCCTGGTCTGGTTCGTGTTCGCGCTGGTGCTCGTCGGTGCGGTCATCGCCTGGCAGGTGCGGGCCATCCTCCGGTCCGACGTCCCACGGCTGCGCGCGATCCAGGCCGTGGCGATCGGCCTCCCGATGCTCCTGCTCGTGTTCGCCGCGGTGTACGTGGTGATCGCCACGGACCGGCCGGACAGCTTCACGGAGCCGCTGAGCCGGACCGATGCGCTCTACTTCACGCTCACCGTCTTCACCACGGTCGGCTTCGGGGACATCGCCCCGAAGAGTGACCTCGCACGGATCATCACGATGACCCAGATGATCGTGGGGCTGATCGCCGTCGGGCTCGGCGCGAGGATCCTGATCAGCACGGTGCGGATCGCGGTGGCGCAGCGAAACCGCGCTGGTCCGCTCGGACCGACCACCCCGGACCACACTGACGCCCGACAGCCGGACCCCTCCTCCGACAGCGACGCCGCGGGAGGTGGATGAGCCCGTCGTGAACGCGCATGGGCGCACGATCGGGCCGAGCTCACCCCGCGGAACCGACAGCCGGCACAGCCGCAGGCTCGGCGGCTCGGACGTCCTCGCGACGCCACGGCCCCCCGAAGAAGCAGACGGCCACGCCGAACAGCGCCATGCACGCCACGGTCACAGCCATCCAGACCTGCCAGCTGCTCATGGCCACGACCTGCGGCACGACGAGGAGAACCACGACGGCCATACCCTTGACGAGGAACGAGAACAGGCCCCACGCCGTGCCCTGCAACCGCGGGTCGATGTTCTCGGCGTCCTCCGAGAAGTTCGCCATCCAGGGGGCGTAGGCGATGCCCAGCAGGCCGCCCAGGAACAGGCCGGTGACCATCAGGGCCGAGACGGAGACCGACTCGCGTCCCAGCAGCCACACCAGGACAAGCAGCACGACCAGGCCCATGGCAGTGCCGGCGAGGGCGAACGGACGGCGCAGCTGCAGCCGGTCGGACACCCGGCCCGCGACGACGACGGTCACCAGGTTCAGGATCCAGAAGACCATCATGACCGACGAAGCCTGGGCACTGCCCATGTGGAAGGTCTGCACGAGCATCGTCTGGCCGTAGAGCGTGAGAGTCAGGTACAGCACCAGCCAGAACGCGATCCCGACCACGTGCGCCCAGATGCTGCGATGGACGAGCAGGTCACGGACGCGCGCCGGTCGCCGCTCGTCGACCACGGTCACGGCCGTGCGCTCGGTCTGCACGATCTTCGCGCGCAGCGCAGGCGAGAGCTCGGCGATGTTGGCCGCGACCACCAGCGAGGCGACCAGCGAGACGCCGCCCATGATCAGGAACTGCGACTGCCACGCGTTGTGGAACATCGGCAGGGTCAGCCCGGCGATGGCGGCCGCCAGGAAGTTCGCTCCGACCGGTCCCCACGTCCAGAAGCCGAACGCCTGCGCCCGACCCATGCGCGGGGAGAAGTCCCGGACCAACGGGGCAGTGCTGGCGATCGCCACACCGTCGATGAACGAGAGCACGATCCTGGCCACGAGCAGCTGACCGGGTGACTGGATCAACGCCATCGCGACGCAGCACAGCGAGGTGAGCATCATGAGAGGGATCAGCAGCCGCACCCGACCGACCTTGTCGGTGAGCCGGCCCCCGACGATCCCGGCGAACGCCCCGGCGAGCGCGGCCGCTGCCGAGATCGCCCCATAGGTGGCCAGGGTCATACCCAGGTCCTCGAGCAGCAGCGGAACCACGGGCGCGATCTGGGCTTCGTAGGAGCAGATGAGGCTCGCCAGCACGGCCATCGTCAAGATGCGGCGCCGGCGACTGCCGGTGGGGTACTCGTCGAGCTGTCGAACGTACCGAGGACTCAAAGCGACCTCCCTGTCGCGTGGGACCCGGTTCGAATGCGGCTCTAGAACCGGTCTCAGATTCGACTGTTTACCGCCCGTGTGTCAAGGGGCGTGTCGGACGCGGCGACGAACGTGCCCGTAGCGCTTCACCTTTGGTCGGTGATGCGCCTACCGTCACCACGACGGGCGCCCTGAGATTCGAGGGGTCGCGGGCCGGCGGACGTCACCGCGATTCTTCGCCATCGTCGGCACCGACCGACCGCATGGATCTGGTCCGACAAGGAGGTCTTGACGTGAGTCAGCCAACGGTCGATCCAACGTTCTACAGGTCCCCCGCAGACGCCGCGGCTGCGCCGGGCGAGCAGCTCGCGTACGTGGTGGCCTTCGACCGCGGCGGCACGACGAACGACGCGATGACCGTGGTCGATCTGAACCGGGAGTCGAACACCTACGGGAAGGTGGTCGGCTGGACCGACGTGCCCACCGTGGGTGACGAGCTGCACCATTTCGGCTGGAACGCCTGCAGCAGCGCGCTCAAGCACGAGGGCCACGACATGGACGGCCTCGCCCGCCGTTACCTGCTCGTCCCCGGCCTGCGGTCGTCCAACATCCACGTCCTCGACACCGGCCCGGACCCGCGCAACCCCACTCTGATCAAGACCATCGACCGTGCGGAGCTCTCGGCCAAGGCCGGCTATTCCCGCCCGCATACCCTGCACTGCGGGCCCGACGGGGTGTTCCTCACCTGTCTCGGCGGCCCGGAGGGGGACGACGACGGGCCGGGTGGCATCGCGCTGCTCGACCACGGGACCTTCGACGTGGTGCGGGCATGGGAAACTGATCGCGGCCCCCAGCACTTCCACTACGACGCCTGGTGGCACCTCAACCAGAATGTGCTGATCTCCAGCGAGTGGGGCAGCCCCTCGCTGATCGAGGATGGGCTCGTCCCCGAACTTCTCCTGGGTCAGCGCTACGGCCACGCCATCCATTTCTGGGACCTCGCAACGGGCCGGCACCAGCAACGGGTCGACCTGGGTGCCCAGCACCAGATGGCGCTGGAGGTCCGCCCCGCGCACGACCCGGACGCCACCTGGGGATTCGTCGGGGTGGTGGTCTCCACCGAGGACCTCTCCGGATCGGTCTGGCGCTGGTTCCGCGAGGGCGACGAATGGAAGGTGGAGAAGGTCATCACCATTCCGGCCGAACCGGCCGACTCGGACCTGCTGCCCCCTGCACTGAAGCCGTTCGGCGCGGTGCCCCCGCTCGTCACCGACATCGATCTGTCCGTCGACGACCGCTTTCTCTATGTCTCCTGCTGGGGGATCGGCGAGATGAAGCAGTTCGACGTCAGCGACCCCGCCCACCCGAGGCAGACCGGGTCCGTCCGGCTCGGTGGCATCGTCGACCGCGCACCACACCCGGCGCGGCCGGACATGCCGCTCGCGGGCGCGCCGCAGATGGTGGAGGTCAGCCGCGACGGGCGCCGCGTCTACTTCACGAACTCGCTCTACGGCGCGTGGGACGACCAGTTCTACCCCGACGGCGTGGGGGCCTGGATGGCCAAGCTCGACGCCGATCCCGACGGCGGCCTCAGCATCGACGAGAGCTTCTTCCCGCACGGCGAGGAGTTCCGCGGTCTGCGGGTGCACCAGATCCGGCTGCAGGGCGGCGACGCATCGTCGGACTCCTACTGCTACCGCTGACCACCCGAGAGGCGGATGGCACGCACGCCGTCTCAGCTGGTGCGGCGCGCGATCACGTCACGGATCGCGCTCAGATGCTCGTTCATCGCGGCCGCCGCAGCGTCCGCGTCGCGGGCCAGTACTGCCTGGTAGATCGCCTGATGGCCCTCGAGCGAGCGCAGCCTGCCCTCCGGCGTGGTGTGCGAGTGCCGGCGCAACGTCTCGGTCCACCGGCTCGTCATCGTGCACAGCGCTACGAGCAGCGGGTTCTGTGCTGCGTGCGCCAGCAGCAGGTGGAACTCGACGTCCAGCTGCAGGGACGTGTCCGCGTCAGGGTGCAGCGCCGAGCGGGTCAGCACGTCTTCCAGCTGCACGAGATTGGACGGCGCTGACCGCAGCGCAGCCGCCGAGGCGATCCGGGGCTCGACGATCAGCCGCAGCTCTGTGGCGTCGTCCAGCGTGACGTCGGTGCCGTCCAGCTCGGAGTACAGCTCGGTGACCGACTCGGTCTGCTCGGCGACGATCGTGCCCCGCCCGGTGCGCCGCTCCACCAGGTTCTTGGCTTCGAGCTCGTGCATCGCCTCGCGCAGCGAACCCCGGGACACCGACAGGGTGGCGGCCAACTCCCGCTCCGGGGGCAGCCGCTCCCCGGGCCTCAGCACGCCGGTGGCGATCAGCCGCTCGAAATGCGCCGCAAGCTGGATGCTGACGCTGCGGGCTCGTTGGGGCATCGGGGGCACCGAGGCTGGCTGCACGATCTGAGCATAGGCCAGCCACCCCGCCCGTGGTCCTTTTGTCGAACCAGGGCTCCGCCATCATCCGGCGCGTTTCTGCGCGGTAAACAACAGGTCAGATCCCTGTTCATGCCCGATTTCGCGGTGGAGCCCGCCATACAGTGCCTTGGTCCGACCAACGGACTAATGATCCGCTGTCGTCACCACGAAGGACTCCTCCGCCATGTTGAACCGGCTGCTCCGGCCCGCCGCGCTCCTCGCCTCGGCCGGTGCCATCACCCTGCTGGCGACCGCCTGCGGGAGCGGCTCACCCGCCACCTCCGGCAACGCCCCCGCCTACGCCGCGCTCGCGTCGTCGCCGACCTGCTCCCAGCTGCGCACGCAAAATCCCGACCTGGCCGGCAAGACGCTGACGAACGCGATCAACCCGCACACCCCGGGGTACGAGTCGATCTCGGTGTCCGACCCGACGAAGTACGAGGGCTTCGACATCGACCTCGGCGAGGCCATCGGTGAGTGCCTCGGTTTCAAGGTCAACTACCTGCCGGTCGCCTTCGACGCGCTGCTGCCGACCCTGCAGAGCGGCCAGGCCAACTTCATCATCTCCGACATCTACGCGACGAAGGAGCGGGCCGCCTCGGCGGACTTCATCACGTACTCGAAGGTCAACGACGGCGTGCTGGTCGCGGCCGGGAACCCGAAGAAGCTCACCGGCATCGACGACTCGCTCTGCGGCACCACCAGCGCGCTGAACAAGGGCTTCGTCGAGGTGCCGTTGGTGGAGGCGCAGAGCGCCAAGTGCCAGGCGGCCGGCAAACCGCCCGCGCAGACCGCACTGTTCGACAACAACGCCGACTGCGTGCAGGCGATCCTGTCCGGCCGGGCGGACGCCTACATCAACGACGTCAACACGGTTGCGCGATTCGTCAAGGACCAGCCCGACAAGCTGGCCAGGGCCACCGCCGTGACCCTGCCCTACTCGATCGGCATCGGCGTGCCGAAGGGCCAGCTCCCGATCCGCAACGCCTTCACGGCGGCGCTGACCGAGGTCCAGAAGAGCGGCCTGCAGACTCAGCTGTCCCAGAAATGGTCGCTCGACGAGTCCGCGATCGAGGCGCCGTCGCTCGTGACCGCGAGCTGATGGAGAGCTTCCTGCACTACCTGTCCATGCCCTACCTGCTGGACGGGATCCTGATCACCCTGCAGGCGACGGCACTGGGCTTCTTCGGCGGGTTCGCATTGGGCCTGCTGCTCGCAGGCATGGCGCTGAGCAGGAACCGTGTGGTCTCCGGGGTCGCGCGCACCTACAGCGTGATCTTCCGGGGCACCCCGCTGGTGCTCCAGCTCGTGTTCGTGTTCACCGCGTTGCCGCACGTAGGAGTCGTGCTGAGCCCGATCATGGCGGCCGGGGTCGCCCTTGCCGCGAACGAGGCCACCTTCTTCGCCGAGATCTTCCGCTCCGCGGTGCTCGGCGTGGACAAGGGGCAGACCGACGCGGCCCGCGCGGTCGGGCTGCGGCCCAGGACCGTGCTGCGCCGGATCATCGGGCCGCAGGCGGCGCGTGCGGCCATCCCCGCGATCGGCAGCGAAGCGGTCTCCACCATGAAGAACTCCGCACTGGCCTCGATCATCGCCGTCCCGGAGCTGACCCTGCGCAGCAACCAGTTGGCGTCGGCCACGTTCGACTACTTCAGCATCTTCTTCGCGTCCGGCGTGATGTACCTGGTGCTCACCGGTGCCATCACCGGCCTGCAGCTGACCATCGAGCGGGCTCTCGACCTCAGCCGCGTCGGGAGACGCGGCCGCGGGCGCCCGGCAGTACCGAGCACGGTCAACGAAGTCTCCGTCATCGAGACGCCCGTCGCCACGAAAGAGCTGACCGCCACGAGAAACGTGAACGGCGTCGTGTCGCGGGCCGAGGCCGTCGGCCGGGCCAGGGTCGCGCTGAGCATCAGCGATGTCCACAAGGCGTTCGCCGACCACGAGGTGCTACGCGGTATCGACCTCGAGATCCGCAAGGGCGAAGTGGTCGCGTTGCTCGGGCCCAGCGGATCGGGCAAGAGCACGCTGCTGCGTCTGATCAACCACCTGGAGACCCTGGACACAGGCAAGATCTCGTTCGACGGCATCGAGGTCGGCTACCGGGACGCCGGCGTGCCGCTGCCGGAGCGGGAGGTGGCGCGGCAACGGGTGGACGCCGGCGTCGGCATGGTGTTCCAGCATTTCAACCTGTTCGGGCACCTCACGGCGCGGGAGAACGTCGCGGTACCGCTGCGCTGGGTGCACCGGGTGCCCAAGGACGAGGCACTGGCCGCGGCGGACCACCTGCTGGGCAGGGTGGGGCTCAGCGGCAGGGCGCACGCGTTGCCCCGCCAGCTCTCCGGCGGGCAGCAGCAGCGCGTCGGCATCGCCCGAGCACTCGCCGGTCGACCCCAGGTTCTGCTGCTCGACGAACCAACCTCGGCGCTCGACCCGGAGCTGGTGCAGGAGGTGCTGGAGGTCGTCCGCTCGCTCGCCGTGGACGACGGGCTCACGATGCTGATCGCGACCCACCAGCTGGGCTTCGCCAGGGAGGTCGCCGACCGCGTGGTCTTCATGGCCGACGGCACGGTGCTCGAGCAGGGACCGCCCCAACAGGTGCTGGACACCCCGAAGCACCCGACCGCGGTCCGGTTCCTCCGGGCCGTGCACACCGTGGAGGTGTAACCGTGACGCCGAACAGGCAGTCCTTCAGCTTCACGCCGGAACAGGGCGTGCCACCCGCGGTCGCCCCGTTCTCGCACGTGACCCAGTGGGGGTCGCTGCTCTTCGTCACCGGGCAGATGCCCACCGACCCGGCCACCGGCGCGCTGGTGGCCGGCGGCCTGGTCGCCCAGGCCGAGCAGGTCCGGCGCAACCTGCTCGCCTGTCTCGCCCCGTTCGGGGCGAACCTCGACCACGCGCTCATGGTGCGCGTCTACCTCACCGACTTCACCGAGTTCGAGGCGTTCAACGCCCTGTACCGCACCTGGTTCACCGCTGCCCTGCCCAGTCGCACCTGCGTCGGCAGCACCGCACTCGCCGTGGGCGCCGAGGTCGAGATCGACCTGATCGTCGGCCTGCCCGCGCACGACACTGGAGCGTCCGCATGAACCTGACCTTGCTGCAGCCGGGCGAGGGCAACATCCCCGGCCGGCACCTGCTCACCTCGACACCGGAGACGGTGAGCTGGGGCTGGCTGCCGAACGAGAAGTCCACTCCGTGCTTGACGGTGGCTTCCGGCGAGACGGTCACGATCGACACGCTCAGCCACGAGGGCATCCTGGACGACCAGGGCCGCGACCCGGTCGAGTTCCTGGGCCGCTACGGCGTCGAGGCCGCTGACGTATTGCACGACGCGAGGGCGATCGCCGCCAGCACCATCCCCAACGAATCCGACGACGGCCCGCATGTGGTCACCGGACCGATCGAGATCGCCGGCGCCGAGCCAGGCGACGTCCTGAAGATCGACGTCCTCGAACTGCTGCCCCGCACGCCCTATGGTTTCGTGACCAGCCGGCACGGCTACGGGGCCCTGCCCGGCGAGTTGCCCGAGGGCGCGCAGAGCGTGTTTCAGTTCTGCCGGGTCGGCACGTCCGGCGCGCGGATGGTCAGCTGGATGGCCGCCACCGACGGACGGCAGGCCTGCTTCCCGCTGGACCCCTTCCTCGGCCTGATGGGTGTGGCCCCGGCTACCAGCGAACCGGTGCACTCGGTGCCGCCCGGCGACTTCGGCGGCAACATCGACGTGAAATGGGCGCAGGTCGGCAGCTCGCTCTACCTGCCGGTCACGGTGCCCGGCGCCCTCTTCTACACCGGCGACCCGCACTACGCGCAGGGCAATGGAGAAGTCGCACTGACGGCGCTCGAGGCATCCCTGCGTGCCACTCTCCGGCTCACGGTGCTCACCGGCGCGGAGGCGAACACGGCGATGGGCAGCTTACGCAACCCGCTGCTGGAGACGCCGGGCTACTGGATCCCGACGGGCATGGACGAGGACCTCAGCGAAGCGATGAAGAAATGCGTGCGCCATGCGCTCACGTTCCTGGTCGAGCGATTCGGCTTCGACCGGCCGACCGCAATGGCGTACCTGTCGGCGGCAGGCGACTTCGAGGTCTCGCAGGTGGTGGACGCAACCAAGGGCGTGCACTGCATGATCCGCAAGGCCGACTTCGCGCAGTGGTACTGAGGCGCCGCTGATCGGCGAAGACCGGCTGACGCTTCAGCCCGCCGTCCGCCACCTGCCGGCCACCCAGCCCTCGACGGTGCGAGCGGACTGGAGCGCTCGCGCCACGGCCTCCCGATGACGCTTCTCCATCGCGTCCTTGAGCCGTAGCGCAGCGAGTCGGTCCGTGTCCCGTCGGCAGGTGCAGTCAGCAGGCATGAACCACCCACAGCGTCCGCAGATCATCGCTCGTCTCCTTCACAGCCATCAGATCGGACAGCACAGGCACGTGACCAGCCAGCGAGCAGCGGGGTGCGCTCGCCTCCATTCCTTGTTCCTGCCTAGACAGCGTCGCCGGGAACAGCTGTGGCGCGCATCACCGCCAGCGGCCAGACGTTCTGGGGGCTGGCGGGAAGAGTGGGGCTCGCCCCACACTGCTCGGTGGTCAGCCGGGGAGGATGCTGACGCCGCCCGCAGCGAGGTCGGCCACGCACTGCCATGGTCCCTGCCACTGGTGCGCCGACCAGCCACGCTCCCGTGCCGCGGCCACGTTGGCGGGCCGATCGTCGAAGAACATCAGCTCACCGCCGGACAGCCCGAGGGCGTCCTCGACCGCCTCGTAGGCGCCTGACCGCGGTTTCGCGACGCCGGTCTCACAGGAGAACACTTTCGTCGGGAACAACGCTCCCCATCCGGAACTGCGCACTTCTGCTGCAAGCGAGTGCGGCGCATTGGAGAACAACGCCATCCGAACGCCGGAGTGCGCGACGCGCTCGACGAGCTCGACCAGGCGAGGGGCGAGCTCCGCCCAGCGCTGCGCGTCCCGCCGGTCCAAGCGCCGTACCTCGGCCGGGGCGAGCCTTCTTCCGACGTCCGCCCCGACCTGCGTCCAGTACTCGTCGACGGCACCGCCGAGGTCGTAGCCATCCCGGTACCGCCAGTAGGCCGTCGTGAACCCGGTGACGTCAACCCGGGCTTCGGCCGCCAGCGCGGCGATGCCGCCCTCCGGCTCGGCGAGAACGCCCCCGACGTCGAAGACGACGACCGCGGGCCGGGAACGTCGCACACCCGCAGGGTAGGACAGCAGCCCCGCCGAACCGAACTGCGTAGCGGAAAGCCGGCCTCGCCCGGCTCACCCAATGAGGGTGATGCCCACCGCGCGCCGAGGCCGCAGAGTCGCCGCCGACGCTCCGTCCAGAGGAGGGAACCCGACGGGATGTTGACGGTGTGGAAGTTCGACACGGCGGACGGCGCGCAGAATGCGCTCGCGGCCCTGTTCGCGATGACCCAGGACGCCGTCACCGACCGCGTCGTCGACAACTTCCGGGGCACCCGCGCCGAGCTCATCACCACCAACCTCTCCGCCGACCAGGAGGCGAAGCTCCGAGAGGCCTTCGAGGACGCCGACCACGCACCGGTCTGACCTCCGCGGGGCAGTCAGGACGGCGGACGCTGTTGGCGGCGTCCGCCGTTCTGGCCCCTCGACCAATGGGCACCCGCAGCGACTCACCCGTCACGGGTGAGGGGTGAGCTGCCCCGGCGGGCGACGATCGAAGCAACATGCACGATGAGGAGGAGTTGTGATGTCCACATCGCCCCAGGCCACTCCCGGCAATACCACCGGCTACGGCGACGCCGCCGGGCGCAGCGCCGTCGAAACCTCGCCCTGGAAGTCCGGGTTCGTCGTCTTCGCCGGCACCATCATGATCGTCGCAGGCGTCTTCCAGGCCCTCGCCGGACTGGTGGCACTCTTCCGCAACGAGGTCTATGTCATCGGGCTGAACTACGTGTTCTCCTTCGACGTCACGACCTGGGGTTGGATTCACCTGATCATCGGCATCGTGGTCGCGGTCGCCGGCGCCGCGGTTCTCACGGGCCAGTTGTGGGGACGCATCGCCGGGGTGGGAATCGCCGCCGTCAGCATGCTCACGAACTTCATGTTCATCCCCTACTACCCCGTGTGGTCCCTCCTGATCATCGCCCTCGACGTCTTCGTGATCTGGGCGCTGTGCACCTACACCCGCGACCGCAGCGAGGTCGCCGCACGCTGATGCAGCACCGCTCGCCGAGCTGCCCCCCACCCGGGGCCCGCGACGATCCTCCAGGAGCTGCACGATGATCATCGGGTTACTCATGGTCGCGTTCCTGCCACCGTTGATCATCGCCGTGGTGCTCCTGCTGGAACGTGTCGAGGAGAGCCTCGGCGCCACCGGCCACGCTCCACAGGCGGCTTCGTCCAACCCGGGTGTGGCCGCCACCTCGGAGCCGCGGGATCCAGGGCTGACTGACTGCCGGCTCGAGGCGGCCACCGGATTTGGTGAGTTCTGATCTCCAGAAGCACCGTCCGGTGCCGGTGTGACGAGGCTTTCACCATCGGCGACGATGGTCGTATGAGGATCGGATTCGGCGCACCGGTGTCAGGGGCCTGGGCGGGCCCGGAGAATCTCGCGGGCTTCGCGGAACGGGCCGAGGAGCTGCGCTACGACTCGCTGTGGACGTTCCAGCGGCTGCTCACGCCCGCGGACCCCGAAGCGCTCGACGTGGTCTACCGCAGCGTGCTCGACCCCGTGGTGGCACTGTCCTACGTGGCGGCACGGACGTCGCGGATCCGGCTCGGCGTCTCTGTGGTCAACCTCCCGTTCGTCAGCCCGGCATACCTGGCGAAGCAGGCCTCGACGCTCGACGTGCTGTCGGGCGGCCGGCTCGACCTCGGGCTCGGCACCGGTTGGCAACGCGAGGAGTTCGCGGCCAGCGGGGTGACCCCGGAGCGTCGCGGCGCCCGGGCCGAGGAGTACCTCGAGGCGCTGCACACGCTCTTTCACGACGAGGTCAGCGCGTTCGACGGCGAGTTCTACACGGTGCTGCCGAGCCGGATGGCGCCCAAGCCGGTCGGCCCGGCGGTGCTGCTGGGCGGCGCGGCGGAGGCGGCGTTGCGACGGGCCGGGCGGCTGGCCGACGGCTGGATGAGCCGCAGCGCCAGCGATCTGACGAAGATCAGCGGGCAGATTGCGGTCGTCCGGGAGGCGGCGGAGAGGGCAGGCAAGGACCCGGATGCCGTCCGGATCGTGGTCCGGGGGGTGGTCCGGGCGGGTGGAGACCCTGACCAGCGGCTGGCCGGCTCGTACGACAAGATCCGCGAGGACACCGCCTGGCTCGGCGAGCAGGGGGTCACCGAGGTGTTCTACGACCTGAACTGGGATCCGCAGGTCGGGTCGCCGGACGTCGACCCTGCCGCCGCCACCGCGCGCGCCGAGGAGATCCTGCACGAGCTCGCCCCGGGCAGGTGACCGCACGGCCGCGGCGGTCATCCACCGTCATGGCCTCCCGCTCGACGATCAGCGTGGGCCGCGTGGGTGCTGGCGGCGAGCACCAGGTCCTCCCACGCCATCCCGACGCTCTTGAACAGCCGCGGCCGCGTCGGCGGCATCGGCACCGCGCCGCGGACGAGGCTCGCCAGGCCGACCAGCGCGTCCGGATCGAGCAGGCCCGCCTGCACCGGCCCGATCAGGTCGCCCGCCTCCCGCAGCGCGGCCGACCGCGCCTCCACGACGACGGTCGAACGACACACCGTCGTTGCGTCGACCTCGGCCGCCTCCGGCTCGTGCGACCCCACGGCGACCACGGTGGTGCGTGAGCCCAGCAGGGATCCGTCGAACAGGGGTGTGCGCGCGGTGGTGGCGCAGACGACCAGGTCTGCGGTCGCCACGTCGGCGCCGGTCCCGGTGCGGGCGTCGAGCCCCTCCCCGGCGAGGTGCGCCGCGAACGCGCTGGCCCTACCGGCGTCCCGTCCCACCACGACAACCTGCCGGATCCGCCGGATGGCCCGTAGCGCCGTGAGATGGCTGCGCGCCTTCGGCCCCGAGCCGAACACCACCAGGCGCTGCGCATCCGGCTCGGCGAGCTGGTCGGCTGCCACCGCCGACACGGCGGCGGTGCGGATCGACCCCGGCGTACCGGTCCCACTGCGCCGGCATGAGCAGGAGCTGGCCGTGCTCCACCGGCACCACCGCGCGCGCCGGGTCGGCCTCCGGGTCGAGCCCGGCGCGCAACGCCTCCCGCACGGCGGTGATCGCGGCCGGCATCGGGAGCGCGCGCTCCACAGCCGCTGCGTCGAGCACGACGAGATCGCTCACGGCTGGAAACCCTCGGGGAAAGGGTCGTCGGAGTCCAGGAGGAACTGCGCCCGTGACCCATGAGGCACGGCCCCGACAGCGTCGCTACGACGTGGGTGGATCCTCAGGTGCCGGGACGCCGGCAGCTGCCGGGGCACCGTTCCGGATCACCGGGCGTGTGGCGTGATGGCCAGGCTGGCGAGAACCGCGTCGGCTGGGCCGGTCGCGAGATGCTGGTCGGGATCGACGTGACGGAGCAGGTCGGCGATCGCGTCGTTGCTGACCCCGGCAATGTGGAGGTGGGTGCCGCAGCGGTCGGCCTCGGCGCACAGTGTGCGCAGCTCGGTCGCGGCGTGGGTGTCCAGGCAGCGGACCGAGGACAGGTCGATGATGACGTGCGACGCGCGGTTGAGCTGCTGGCGGACCCGCAAGATCAGCAGCGGCGCGGTCGAGCGACGCAACGGGCCTGCGACCCACACGATGACCGTGTCGGGGCTCGGCGCATGTAGCCGCACGTCCAAGGGCTCGTCCGGTTCTTCCCTGATCGTGAGCGCTCCCCGCGGGGAGTGGCCCATCACCGCCGTCCACGTCTGCGCCCCGAACCGATCAAGGTAGGTGTGGTCCACGTCCGATCCTCCTTCCATCCCCGTTCCGGAACCTCGGGTGATCGCCTCGCCCGTGCGTGACGCCTGGGCGGTCAGCGAGACGCCGGGTAGCAGTCCGACGTCACGGGCGGCGGCCAGGTGGCGAATGCGACGAAACGTCTGGCCGAGAGGGGCCTGCTGACGCGCGGTAGATCGCGAACAGGTCGGGCAACGTCGCCTCGTCCAGCTTCTCGGCGATGGGCAAATCTCGACTCGGGTTGATCCGCAGCCATCCCTGCCGGCCCTCCAGGAGTCGGGCGGCATCGGCGAGCACGCCGATCACCACGGGGTCGCAGCCGTCGACCTCGGCGAGGTCCACCAGCAGGAAGCGCACCCCGGCAACCAGCAGCCCCTCCACCCGCTGCCGCAGCTCAGCCGCATTGTCCTGGCACAGCGCGCCGGCCACCTCGAGCACGCCGTGGTCCCGGTCCGGCTGAACCGACCTGATCGCCGGGGCAGCCGCGGGCGGGCTGGCCAGCGCGGTGAGGGGTCCGAGCGGGCTCGTGATCGTCATTCGGGTCCCCAATCCCCAGTTATTCCGGATCCTCGACTCATGAATTCGGTTCAAAGTCGGCCCGATCAACGTTGCCGGGGCCTAGCGGAATTTGACATTACGACGGGCGACAACCCGACGCAAGCCCCCGAGCGGGCCGATAGCCGCCTTCCCGGCTGAACTCCACTTCTGCACCACCGCACCGTTCCCCACAACCGACGGATGTTGACTGTCCACAATGTCGATGATCATTCGTCGAAGCCGGGACGAAAGACCATTGCGGAGCTCGTCGTGCACGATGTAAGCCTTGACCACTGCGTCACCCGCTCCGGCGGGATAGAGCAATCGTTGGCGCGATTGGGGGTGAGCATTGGGCCGGACGGTGGTGCACGTCGATCCGCCTGGTACCGGTGCAGGCGCTGGAGTGGACGGATCGGCGGCTGGAGATGCATGCCAACGCCGCGAGCCACGATCGTCGCGCCGCGACCGAGGCGACCCGGTGATCGCCCGTGACGGAAACGTAGGCCGGGCTTGGGACAGCGCCCAGCGGATATATGAGGGTGTACATCTCGACGACGACGAGCCCTGATCGAGTGAGGGCAGCCGCACCTATTTCGGCTCAGAACTTTCCGCCCGGGCGAGGAGTTCCTGAACTCTATGATGCGAAGAAGCGGCCGCTACCGGCGCCGAGCCTTGCCAGACGGGCCCGACGCACCCCATCAGTCGACGAGCGCGACCGCCCGGGTGGGGCCGCCGTGGGCGCCCTGCAGCTTCAGAGGGAACCCGACGAACGTGAAGCGGGTGTTCACCACCCGGTCCAGGTTCGCCAGGTTCTCGTAGTGCGTGATGTGCTCGCGGCGGCACATCATGTGGCAGGGGTAGCTGGTGCTCGACGGGTTGTCCGGGGTCGGGCTGTCCACGCCGAACGTCTTCACCCCACGCTGCACGATCCACTCGCTGCCCGACTCGCCGAGCCCGGGAAACTCGCTGAGATAGCGGTTGTCACCCGCATACCGGTTCCAGGTGGCGGTGTGGAACAGCAGGATGTCGCCCCTGCGCACGTCCACGGGCGACTCCGCCTCCACCCGGTCGAGATCCTCGGCAGTGATGTCGGTCTGGGGCTTGAAATCGCTGACGTCCAGGCACACGGCGGTGCCGTAGAAGAGGTCGAGGGACATCTTCTCGATCGTCTCGGCCGACGGATCGGGGTCCAGGTGCGAGAACGAGTCGACGTGCGTCGGCCCGTTGTCGTTGAGCATGAAGCCGGTGGTCTGGAACGAGAAGCCGCTGTCGAACCGTGGGGCCGTCTCCTCGTGTGTGGCGTGCTCGAACTGCACGGTCTTGAGGTGGCCCGGGTAGACCTTCATGCCCTCGTAGATGTCCTGCGACAGGTCGATGATTGTCAATTCCACTCCCAACGCCCGGTGGGCGACTAGTACATGACGACACCGGCGGTGACGTTCACGTCCTCGCCGGTGATGGCCGAGGCACCTGCGGAGGCGAGGAAGGCACACGTCCGCCCCACCTCGTGCGCCTGCACCAGCCGGCCCAGCGGGGACGACCCGGTGAACAGGGCCAGTGCGTCGTCCTCGCTGATGCCACGCGCGGCGGCCTGCTTGCGCACCACGTCCTCGATGCGGGGGCCGGCAACCGCACCCGGACAGACCGCGTTGACCCGGATGCCGTACGGACCGAGCTCCAGGGCCAGGGTGCGAACCAGCCCGATGACCCCCATCTTCGACGCGGCGTAGGGCGTGCGCCCGGTCAGCGGACGCTTCCCGGTCATCGACGAGATCGCGATCAGACTCCCCTCCCCAGCGCTGATCATCAAGGGGACGAACGCCCGGAACGTGAGGAAGACGCCGTCCAGGTCGGTGGCCACGCAGTCACGCCACTCGTCGAGGGAGATCTCGTGCAGCGGCGCAGTCGGGCCCGCCACCCCGGCGTTGGCGACGACGGTGTGCACCGGCCCGATCGAGGCGGCCACCTCCGCCATCGCCGCCACCGACCCCTCCTCCCGGACGTCGCAGGCGAGCGCGACCGCCGTGCCACCCGCCTTCTCGACCTCAGCGACGGTGTCGGCGAGCGTCGCCGGATCGCGGGCGGTGACGGCCACGTCGAACCCGTCGGCGGCGAGTGCCACCGCGATCGCACGGCCGATCCCCCGGTTCGCCCCCGTGACGACGGCGACCTGGGCGCTCACCCCGCCACTCCGACACGGCTCCCGGTGGGTGCCGACTCGTCGCGGGTCATCGGGCTGCCCGCAGGGCCGCGAGGATGCGCTCCGGGGTCATCGGCAACTCCGTCAGACGGACGCCGAGCGGGGCCAGCGCGTCGTTCACCGCGGCGTTGAGCGCGGCGGGCGCCATCATCCGGCCGCCCTCGCCGCCGCCCTTGATGCCGTGCGGGGTGTACGGCGACGGCGTCTAGCCGGGGCCGATCGCGAGCTCCGGCACCTCCATGGCCGACGGGATGAGGTAGTCCAGGTAGCTCGAGGACAGCAACTGCCCGTCGTCGTCGTAGACGAACTCCTCGTAGAACGCCGTGCCGATGCCCTGTGCGGTGCCGCCGACGATGTGGCCGGCGAGCGAGCGCGGGTTGACCAGGGTGCCGCAGTCGTGCACCGCGGCGTAGGAGAGGATCCGGACGCCTCCGGTCTCCGTATCGACCTCGACCACCGGCACGTGGCAGGCATGGCCCATGAACGGGTAGAAGACGCCGAGGTCCTTGCGGTCGGCCGAGGGCATCGTGGTGTAGGGGTGGTCGAAGACCTTGCTGTCCTCCAGGCCCGACTCCATGTCGTCCGGAAAGCTGTGCTTGAACAGGTGCAGCATCACCGCGATGTCGGCGAGGCTCTTGCGCTGCTCCGGCACGCCCTTGATCTGGTAGCCGCCGTCGACCCATTCGAGATCGTCCGGGTCGGCCTCCAGCAGGTGCGCGGCCGCACGCAGCGCCTTGGCCTTGATCTTCGCCGTGGCGCCCTCCACGGCTCCGGCCAGCATCACGGTCGTCCGGGAGCCGCCGGGGCCGGTAGCCGGCAACCCGTTCTTGCAGCCCTGGTAGACGATCGCGACGTCGTGCGGGTCGCAGTCGAACTCCTCGGCGACGAGCTGCGCCACCATGGTCTCGGGACTGTTGCCCCAGAACGCGCACGAGTAGAGCGTGGCGGTGATCCCGCCGGTGGCGTCGACCTTGAGGGTGACGCTCTCGGGCATGCTCGTGACGGGCGCACCGGGTTCGTCGAACCAGAACCAGAACTCGGTGGCGGAGAAGACGCTGCGCTCCTGGGCGGTGATCAGGCCGATGCCGATGTGGCGGCCCTCAGCGCGGGCCTTCGCCTGCTCGGCGCGCCAGTGGTCGTACTCCGACAGCGCCAGCGCCTTGTCGAGCACCGTGTCGTAGTCACCCGAGTCGTACACGTTCCCACTCGGGATGAAGTGCGGGAACTCCCGGATGAAGTTTCGCCTGCGGATCTCCACCGGGTCGAGGTCGAGCTCGCGCGCGGCCTTGTCCACCATCTGCTCGAGCATCCAGTTGTTGACCTCCGAGCCGAAGCCCCGGTAGGCGCCCTGCTGGTTCTTGTTCGTCAGCACCGCACGTACCCGGTACCGCACGCTGTCGATCATGTAGGGCCCGACGACCTGGGCGAGCGCGTTGCCGTGGTGCCCGACGCCGAACTGGATGTAGGCGCCGTAGTCATCGATCGTGTCGATCTTCAGGCCGCGCATCGTGCCGTCGCGCATCATCGCCAGCTCGACCTCGTACACGCGGTCGGAGCCGTGGTGGTCGCAGTTGGACATGTTGTCGACGCGGTCCTCGAGGAAGACCACGGGCTGCCCGACGGCACGCGAGCACATCCCCGCGATGACCAGCGGCTTGGTGACGAACAGCTTCGAGCCGAAGCTGCCGCCCGCAGGCACCTGCCGGACGTCGAGCTTGTTGGCCGGGATCTTCAGGGTGGCCGCTGCCATGAACAGGTAGCTGGTGAAGCTCAACGAGTTGGTGTGCACGGTGAGCTCGCCGGTGGCGTGGTCGTAGTCGGCGATCGCCCCGACGGTCTCCAGGGGCTGACCGCCGGAGCGGTGCCAGCGCAGCCGGTCCTTGACGATCACGTCGGCCTGGGCGAAGTCGCGGTCGACCTCGCCGAAGTCGAAGGTGCGCTCGTAGGCGCAGTTCGTGCCGAGCGTCTCGTGCACCAGGGGCGCACCGTCGGCCAGCGCGGCCTCCGGGTCCACCACGGGCGGCAGCGGCTCGTACTCGACGTCGATCAGCCCGAGCGCGTCCTCGGCCAGGTACCGGCTGTCGGCAACCGCGACGGCCACGCCCTCGCCGACATAGCGCACCTTGTCCACCGCGAGGCAGCGCCAGGGGTGGTTGGCCGGGTCCGGCCCGAAGTCGGGCAGCGGGCCGGTGAGCTCGGCGGCCTGTGCACCGGTGATGACGGCGTGCACGCCGGCGAGGGCGACCGCGGCCGCGGTGTCGATCGAGGCGATCCGGGCGTGCGGGTGCGGGCTGCGCAGGACAGCGGCGTGCAGCGTGCCGGGCGTGACGAGGTCGGCGATGTAGCCCCCACGGCCGCGCAGGAACTTGGGATCCTCGACCCTGCGGATCGACTTGCCGACCCACTTACGGGTCTCGGCATGGATGCGGACAGGTGGGGCGGATGGACGGTCGACGGCAGTCACGGCCTCTCCTCGCTCACGGTCGTCGCCGCGGTCGGCCTGGTCGGGTCCCACGGCTGCTCGTCGCGCATGCGCCCGGCGGCGGCCACGACGGCCTCCGTGATGAACTGGTAGCCGGTGCACCGGCACAGGTTGCTCGCGATCCCCTCGCGCACCTGCTCCGGCGTCGGGTCCGGGTTCTGCTCGAGGATCTCGCAGGCGCGCATGAGCATCCCCGGCGTGCAGTACCCGCACTGCAGACCCTGCTTGTTCCAGAACTCGTCCTGCAACGGATGCAGGTCCGGTCCGGACGCCAGCCCCTCGACCGTCCGGATCTGCGCCTGGTCGGCCTGCACCGCGAACGTGATGCAGGACCGGATGCTCCGGCCGTCCAGCAGCACGGTGCAGGTGCCGCAGACGCCGTGTTCACATCCGATGTGCGTGCCCTTGAGTCCCAGCTCGTCACGCAGGAAGTCGACGAGCAGCGTGCGCGGCTCGACCTCGGCCCTGTGCGCGCGGCCGTTCACGGTCACGGTGATGCGGTGCTTCTCGGTCATCTCGGCTCACCTCCGGTCCTGGGCACGCGATACCGCCCGTTCGATCGCTCTGCGGACATGGACCCTGGCCAGCTGCACCCGGCTGACGGAGCCCGCGTGCACGTCACCGGCCGGGGTCAGTCCCTCCACCGCGGCATCGGCCGCGGCTGCCGCGTCCGGTACCGCGCCCTCGAGAGCGCGTTCGGCAGCAGCGGCGCGGATCGGGACGGGCGCGACCCCGGTCATCGCGATCGACGCCCGGGCAACGCGACCGTCGGCCATCTCGACGAGCGCGGCCACCGCGACGATCGCGAAGCTGCCGTGCGTCCGCGCGAACTCGACGAACGCGTGCCCGCCCCGCCAGTGCGGCAGCCGCACCTCGGTGAGGAGCTCGTCCGGCGCCAGTGCGGTGCTGAAGGGGCCGCGGAAGAACTCGGCAGCGGGGATGCTGCGAGTGCCGTCGGGGCCGACGGCGACGATCTCGGCGTCCAGGGCGAGCGCCACCGCGGGCAGCTCGGCGGCCGGGTCGGCGTGGGCGATGCTGCCCCCGATCGTGCCGCTGTTGCGGATCGGCCGGTGAGCGACGAACCCCACCGCCTCGGCCAGCAACGGTGCGACCAGCGCGACCTCGGGCGAGTCCTCGACCGCCGACTGGCGGGTCATCGCCCCGATCACGAGCGTGTCGCCGTCGAGCCGGATCCCGTCCAGCTCGGGGACCCGGCGCAGGTCGATCAGGTGCCCGGGCTGGGCGAGCCGGAAGTTCATCAGCGGGA
>JAODNO010000653.1 GCA_025465235.1 Pseudonocardia sp. | reverse complement strand
TCTGGGTCGGGGGCGCACGTTGTGTGTGCCGGGTTGGCGTTATCGGGCGGTGGTTGACGTTCTGGAGCTGCCGCGGCGCACGCTGCGCGCTTTGGCGCGGTTGGCCGGTCGTGGCCGCGAGCAGGTGGTGCCCGTCACCGCCCGTGCGCCACACCTGCGTGTGGCGTGACCCGCCGCAACCGCAGCTGCTCGGGCATGAGCGCCACCGCTTAGCAGGTGGACCAGTTCCGCGAGGCACATGGCCAGCTCAGCTATTCGCTCCGCATGGAATGGGGTCCGACGGGAGCCGATGCAGTGCGAAACCGGCAGGCGGCCGCCACCTGGTTGCTCCACCGTCGCGAGGCGGACCCGGCCATCCGCGTCGCGATCATCGCTGCTGGCGAGCGTTGGCGGGATGGAAGCCTGCGCCCGGCGATCGAGGACCTCTGGGGCGTGGGCGCGCTCGTTGCCGCGCTTGCCGCACGAGGATGGACCGGCATCTCGCTCGAGGCGCGCGCAGCAGCCGCGGCCTTCAACTCCGTCGCGGACGGCATCGGCCCGGCCCTGCAATGCTGCGCCAGCGGGCAGGAGCTCGCCGGCCTCGGCTACCCCGAGGACGTGGACACAGCCGCCCAGCTCGGCCGGAGCCACGCTGTTCCCGTGCTCGAAGGAGAAGCGTTCGTCCCGAGGTAGCGCCAGCCTCTGCCGGTCGGGTTCGGCCCGTTCAGCCAGGCCTTGCAGGAGGTAGGGATACGTCGATCACCGCCGCGCGCACGGCCTCGGCAAGCCGGGCGGCCGGCTCCGGTAACGGGTGTGGGAGCCGCGCCAGGATGACGCGTCGCTGTTCGTCCGGGCCGCCGCGCACCGCGAGGACCCGCACTCCGGGTGGAACCGCAGGTAGGAGTGAGGCGGGCAGCGTGGTCAGCCCACACCCGGCGGCGACGAGATGCAGCTTGGCCAGCCAGTCGCGGGCGGTGTGTGCGATGTCGGGTCGTTCGTCCAGCCCGGGCCAGACCCCAGCCGCTCCTGCTCCCGGGTCGAGGGGCTGGCGATCCAGCGCTGACCGCGCAGGTCGGTGACGTCCACGGAGTCAGCTCCGGCGAACGGGTGGATGGCGGGCACCGCGAGGTACAGGCTGCGTTCGGCGAGCGTCTCGAGCTCCAGGTGAGGGGACTCCGCGTCCGGCGGACGGAACGGTGGCGCCGAGGCCACAACCGCGAGATCAAGACTGCCGGCTCGTAGCGCGCGGACCAGTGCGGGTGTGCTGCCCTCGCGGGAGGTGACGGTGATGGCCGGATGGGTTCGGCGCAGGATGGCGATGGCGCGGGGCACCAGGAGTGCGCCGGCACTGGGGTACCAGCCGAGGCGGACCGTCCCCGCCTCGGCAGGCAGGCCGGCGAGCTCCCGTGCGGTGGCGTCGATCTGGTCGAGGGCTGCCGCGGCCCGGCGCAGCACGATGTATCCGGCGGCCGTCAGCCGGACCCCGTCGTGCCGCCGCTCCAGCAACGGTGTCCGCGCCGCCCGTTCGAGCGAGGCGATCTGGCGGGACACGGCGGACTGGGTGTAGCCGAGCGCGGCGGCGGCCGCGGTGAGTGTGCGGCGCTCGGCGACCTCACGGAAGACCCGCAGCGCGACCGGCGCGACCGCTTCGTCATCGGCACGAAGTACACGCTCTCGCGCGACGGCCGCGACCCCAGGACGCTCGAACGCCGGGCTGACGGAGGTCGCGGATCTCGGTATGAATCGCGACGACCGGGCGTGCGAGGTGTGCCCCGCGGGGCTGTTCGGAGACGATCGCCCTCGGCGAGACTGCGGGGATGCATCTTGAGGTGAAGACGACAGCCGGCAAGGTTCGTGGCCGAACGGCCGACGGCGTGGCCCGCTTCCTGGGCATCCCGTACGCGGCGGCCCCATTCGGGGCGAACCGGTTCGCCCCGCCCGCCCCCGCGCTCGCCTGGGACGGCGTGCGCGACGCGTGGGAGCACGGCCCTACGGCGCCCGCGCCCGGCTATCCGCCGCCGATGGACCGGATCCTCCCGGCCGTGGTCGTGCCCGGCGAGGAGTGCCTGAACGTGAATGTCTGGGCGCCGGAGGCCGCTGAGGGCGCACCGGTGATGGTGTGGATCCACGGTGGCGCCTTCGTCAACGGATCGAACTCGTTGCCGACCTACGACGGCACCGCCTTCGCGCGCGACGGGGTGGTGCTGGTCGGCGTGAACTACCGGCTCGGCGCCGAGGGCTTCCTGCTGCTCCCCGCTGGGACGGCGAACCTCGGCCTGCTCGACCAGGTCGCGGCGCTGCGCTGGGTGCAGGAGAACATCGCCACGTTCGGTGGCGACCCCGGCAACGTCACCGTGTTCGGCGAGTCGGCCGGCGCGATGAGCATCGGGTCGCTGCTGGCGATGCCCGCGGCCGACGGCCTGTTCCGACGGGCCGTCCTGCAGAGCGGCGGCGGCCATCACGTCTTGTCGGCGGCGACGGCGGCGCGGATCGCCGGCTACGTGGCGGACGAGGTCGGCGTGTCCCTCAAGGAGCTCCCGCAGGTGCCGCCGCAGCGCTTGGTGGAGGCGCAGCAGGCGCTCACCGTCCAGGTCCAGACAGCGCCCGACCCCGCTCGCTGGGGCGAGGTCACCGCGAACGCCATGGTCTACGAACCCGTGGTCGATGGCGACGTGCTGCCCGACATACCGATCCGCCGCATCGCCTCCGGTTCCGCCTCGGGGGTCGACCTGCTCGTGGGGTCCACCCGGGACGAGCACCGCCTGTTCCTCGCGCCCTCCGGGGCGATGGACCGCGCCACCGCCACCGTGCTGCAGGCGGTCGCTGGCCGGTACGGGTTGCCGGGCGATGCGCTGGACGAGTACCGCGCGGTGCGGCCGGGCGCGTCGCCGGGGGTCCTGCTCTCCGACGTGATGACGGACTGGTTCTTCCGCATCCCGGCGATCCGGATGGCCGAGGCGCACCCGGGCGCGTACGTCTACGAGTTCGACTGGGCATCGCCGGTCCTCGACGGCAGGCTTGGCTCCTGCCATGCCCTGGAGCTGGGGTTCGTGTTCGACACTTTGCGCAGCGCCTCCGGGCTCGTGGGCCAGGAACCGCCGCAGGAGCTGGCCGACGCGATGCACCGGGCGTGGGTCGCGTTCGCCACCACCGGCGATCCGGGCTGGGAGCCCTACGGGCAGGAGCGCAGCGTCCGGCGCTTCGGCACGACGCTCGAGACCGTGCGCGACCCTCGCGGCGCCACCCGTGCGATCTGGGAGGGGATCCGCTGACGACCGTCCCCGCTCACCGGGCCGAGGTGGACACCCCGCGCGACGTGCCACCTCGGCCCTTCCCATGAATAGTGCGAGCCCACGAATAGTGCGAGGGGCCCGGCTCGTGTGGTCGGCAGTCGGCCGGATATGACGCATGCGACCATCCCCGCCGTGACCAGACCTGTGATCTTCGTCGGCGGACCGCTCAACGGCCAGGTTGCCGAGCGAATCGGCGAACAGTGGGACCAGTACCGCGATGACAGTGGACAGCCCCTCTCCAGGGAGATCGGCGACAAAATCATGTACCAACAGCCGGCCGGCGAGCGCCAGCACTACTACTTGGCGTTCATCGCCGGGCAGCGAGAGATGTTGGCTGCCTGGGCTTACGTACACCTGCCGCTCATAGGCTTCTACAACGCCGCCGGGACCTGGAACGCCAGCCTCGGCGCAGCGGTGGAAGCAATGCAGGCGGCTGAGGCAAGGGAGTAGCCCCATTCTTGGGAGCCCTGCCGATCAGTCCGGGCGGTTCACATCACACGATCACCGGGCGGAGTCGCCACCAATACCGCGGTGACGAACACGCAATGCAAGCCACGCCAAGCCGCCCAGGGCCACGCCGAAGACGGCCAGGACCATGATGAGCGCCAGGACGTCATTCATGCGGTCGAGCTCATCTTCGACAGTGCCGGATCCATCCATGGTCGGGCTTTGTGGGCTGCGCGCGTTTGCGCTCACCCTCGCCGACGAGCTCGCAGCCACGCCCGCCGATCACCGGGCGGCGTTCGGATCGCGACGGCTCATGGCGTCATGCGGGGCCGGACCGCTGGACCTTGCGGAATGGGATATCAGGCGGCAGTGGGACGCAGCGCTCCCCACAAGGATCTGGCGACTCGCACCGCAAGCCGCTCCAGCAGTGCTGCCGCCACCGCGACGAACACCGCGGCCAGCATCTCCGTCATGACATCACCCTTCCGACGACCTGTCCCAGCATCGGCGTCGGTGATGAGCGATGAGCGCCATTCGGCTGGATATCCGATGGCGATGAGATGACGAGCAGGTTCAGCCGGGTTTCAGGACCCGTTGCGCCACGAGCTGCGCGGCCGTGGCCCCGGCGGCAGCAGTGGCGGCGATCCCCCACTGATGGGGCAGCAGTGGGCTGGAGCCGACGACCTGACTGAGGCCGGGTACCTGGACGGCTATGACGAGCAGCGCGATCGAGCCGACGACAGCGGCGGCGACGAGGGGGGTGCGCCCGCGCACGGCGAGGGTCTGGCCCAGTTGGGCGCCGACGAGCGCGACGAGTCCCGTGGTGCTGGACTGCCGCGGTGTGCTCACGGGGCGGGCCAGCAGCCAGGCGACGCCGGCCGCGGTGGCCGTGATGGCGGCGCGGGCTTGGATGTCGTGGGTGAGGGCCCCTCCCAGTGACCTTTCGGGCCCTTCGGCGAGGAGCTGGTCGGGGGTGGCGTCGGGTGGGGGCCGGACGGCGACGGCCATGGCGGGCAGTACGTCGGTGAGCAGGTTGATCAGTAGCAGCTGTCGCGCGTTGAGGGCGCTGCTGCCGCCCGCGAGCCCGGTGGCGAGGGTGTAGACGATCTCGCCGAGGTTCCCACCGAGGAGGATGGACAGGGCGTCGCGAACCGAGGACCACATGCCGCGGCCTTCGACGATGGCGTCGGTGATGGTCTCGATGCGGTCGTCGGTGACCACGACGTCGGCCGCCTCACGCGCGGCGGGGGTGGCTCTGGCGCCCAGTGCGATGCCCACGTCGGCCAGTCGGATTGCAGGCGCGTCGTTGGTGCCGTCACCGGTGACGGCCACCGCGAGACCGCTCTGTTGCAGCAGCCGGACGATGCGTGCCTTCTGGGCCGGGGTGACGCGCGCGAAGACGGCGGTGCGGGGAAGGGCATCAACGAGCTGGGCGTCGGTGAGCTCCTCGAGCTCCGTGCCGGTCATCACCGAGCGCCCGTTGAGAGCGTCGAGTTCGGCAGCGATGGACTCGGCTGTGCTGGGATGGTCGCCGGTGATCATGGCGATTTCGACGCCTGCGGCGCGCAGGGTCGCAACCGCCTGCGCGGCGGTCGGGCGGACGGGGTCGACCAGCGCGATCAGACCGCGGAACTCCAGATCCGAGACGTCGGTCTCGGTCAACCGGGCCCGCTCGGGAACGCGTCGTTGGGCGACGGCGAGCACGCGGTGTCCTTGCGCGGCGAGGCGGTGTACCTCGGCCTCGATGGCAGTGCGGGCTTGTTCGTCGAGCGGTTGGGTGTCGCCGTTCCGACGGCGGGTGCTGCAGAGCGGCAGCACGACCTCGGGCGCACCTTTGAGGCTGATCCGGATGCCGCTGTGGCCGCGCCACATTGTGGCGTGGTACGACCGGTTGGACTCGAAGGGCAGCTCGTCCAGTTGCTCGACGAGCGCGTGTCCGTTCTCCGCGCTGACCCCGATGGCGCGGGCGCCACGTAGCACGGCCCGATCGGTCTGGTGGGTGACCTGGCGCAGGTCGGCCCGGAACGGGCTGGCCCGCACTGCGGCGGCAACGATGTCCTGCAGGTGGGGCGGGAGCGGCTCGTCGACGGTGGCGGTGACGGTACCGTCGGACACCTGTCGCAGGCTGATCCGGCCTTCGGTGAGGGTGCCGGTCTTGTCGAAGCACAGCATGTTCACCCGGCCGAGTGCTTCGATCGTCGACGAGTTGCGAACCAGGGCCCCGCGGGCGGACAGGCGGCGGGCTGCCGCGAGCTCTGCCACCGTCGCGACGAACGGTAGGCCCTCGGGCACGGCGGCCACGGCGAGGCTCACGGCGCGGGACAGCGCGAGGCCGGCCGGTCGCCTGCGCAGAAGGTCGATCGGGATCAGCGCGAGGCCGGCGCCGATCGAGATGGGGAGGATGCGGGCTGTCAGCGCGCGCAACCGGACCTCCACCCCGGAGGGAGGTGCCTGCTCGCCGTCCTGGTGCAGGGCACGGCCCACCTCGGTGCGTTCACCGGTTGCCACGACCACCCCGTCGACATGCCCGGTTGCGACGACCGTGCCCTCGTAGAGCATGGAGTGCCGGTCGGCGAGCACCCGGGCGCTCGTCGCGCGGATCGACTTCGGAACCGGCACCGACTCACCCGTCAGAGACGACTCGTCGATCTCCAGGTCGTGCCCGCACAGCACCCGGCAGTCCGCCGGCACCGCATCACCGGTCTGCAGCCGGATGACATCTCCCTCGACGAGCTCGTCGGGCCGGAGCTCGACCTCGGCCTCGCCACGCCGCACGTGCACCCGCGACGCGCTGCTGTGCCGGAGCGTGCGGAGTGCTCGCTGCGCGCCGACCCGCTGCACCCCGCCGATGAGGGCGTTCACCGCAAGCACCGTGGTGATCAGCAACGGGTCGAGGATCGAGCCGGTTGCCGCTGAGACCCCGGCGCCCGCGGCGAGTGCGGGGGTGAGCGGGTTGGCGAGCTCCTCCATCGTGGCTTGGGTGAGACCGACCTCGTCGTGGTCATCGGGTCCGGACTGATCACGATGGCGCCGCCGCGACTCCGGCTCCGGAAGGCCGGAGCGGGTGCTGCCCAACGCATCCAGCACCGCCTCGGCCGACATGGCGTGCCACGGCGTCCGATCAGCCGGTATCGGTTGGGGGCGCCGGGCCACCGACATTCCGGACCAGGTGCCGAGGCCGAGTGCGAGCAGTGCGGCGAGGTTGACGGCGATGGAGGCTCGGCCTGCAGCGCCGGGCACCGGCCCCAGCACAGCGAGGAGGGCCCCGAGACCTGATCCCGCCACGGCGAACTGGGCAGCTCGACGGCTGACCTGATGGGCCGTGCTCACCGCATCCAGCAGCAGGCACACCTCGCTCGCCGCCCGGGTCAGGACGTCTGCGGTCCATGGCGGCACCTGCCGCGGTGGAACCATGCCGATGCCGACATCGGCAGCGGCGAGCGCAGCGTGGTGGCTCCGGCTGACCAGAGCGACGACGTGGCCGTCCGCCTGCAGCGCCCGTACCGCGTCCGTCAGCTCGGTCCCACCCGGTATCGCGCCGTCGGTCTCCAGCCGTCGCGCCAGCTCCCGAGGACCGGCCACCAGGACCAGGCCGGCCCGCGCGGCCGCGGTCACCACGGCCTCGGCGAAGGGGTCGAGCGCCTGCGAGACGCCGATGAGGGCGACCGGTTCGTTGCCGCGACGCAGCGTGAGGACCGTGGTCGCCCGCTGGGCGAGCGTGGCGGCGACCTGAGCCGACCGCCCGGACGGCTCCGGGCCGAGCGGCTCGACCGTCCATCCCTCGTGCGTGCGCCGTCGCCGCGGTCGGCCGAGGTCCACCAGGTCGTGGGCTCGCTCGACGAGTTCGGACAGCTCGGAGCCGGGCTCCTGGGCGAGTGGCACCACGTCGTCGATGGCATGGCGGCCGGTGAGCAGGACCTCGGCGTCCAGCACGATCGAGTCGACGCGGTCGAGCCGACGCAGTACATCGTGGTCCAGGACCAGGCTGCCCCTGCCGGCGGCATCGCGGCCGAGTTGGGCGGCGAACCCCTCCCGCCCAAAGCGTCCGGCCTTCGGTGCGCCGAGTACGAGCGCGGCGGTCACTGCTGACGTGGTTCGGGTGGCGGCGAACAACGCGGCGGCACCACCGAGGGCTATCACCCCCGCCCGGTCGGCGATCTTCTCCACCGGACCTGGCGGGATCTGTGCCGAGCGCGGGTCGACGGGCTGTGCCGCGGCTCGGTACGCCCCCTCCTGGCCTGCGAGCATCGTGTCCCACGCGACCCAAGCGCGGCGGCGCGCCTGGCTCTCCTGGTAGAGGCTGTAGCGATGGCAGGCGTCGACGATCAGCCCGAGCGGCCGCTTCCCCAATGCGTTGGACGTGGCAGCGCTGGTGCTGAGCAGCGCGTCGGCAACGGGCTCCCCGACCAGCGAGGCGACGAGCCTGCGGAGGCGGGGGGCGGTGTCGACGAGCGCGAGGACCGACGCCGGGAGCGCGATCGGCGCGGCAGGCACCGCTCGACCCAGCGTGGTGTAGACCAGCCCGGCAGTGTGGACGCCGAACAGAGCGATCTCCTGCAGCGCCCGGCGCGGGGATCCCGGATGTTCCGGGCCCGCGTACGGCTCCGACGCCAGTCCGCACTCCTGTTCGACCTCCCGAACGACGTCCAGCACCTCGGCCGCTGTCAGAAGGTCCGGGTCGAACTCGATCATCACGTGGCCCAGCGCCGCGTTGACCTCCGCACGGCGCACCCCGTCGTGGGCGAGGAGCCGACCCTCCACACCCGTGGCCGCCACCCGGCCGGTGTGGACCCCGCGCAGGGGAACGTGCACGCGGCCCGGCGATGACGCCGCGATACCGGAGGTGGCGGCGGAAACCAGCTCGGCCACTCCGTTCACCGCGCCGACGACGGTGCCCACCGTGCTGCCGGCCAGGTTCAACACGCTCTGCAACACCAGGACCTCACAGACAACAGGACGAGCGGCAGCTCGTGCCGCGGCTCGCCTCGACGGGTCAGGTCAGGCCCCGGGCTCCCCTGTCGCCGTCGTCGAGCCGGATGTTTCCGCCTGCGCGGACGCTCCGCCGCGGGGCTGCGGGTTTGCCGCGCGACGGCCGGCCAGCGCGGTGCCGACTCCGATCGCAGCAGCTACCGGCCACTCGACCGCTCCGACGACGGCGGTGGCGGCGAGGCCGCCGAAGAACAGCATCGACTTCGTGGACGGCAGCATCGACCGTGCCCCGCGCGCGGCGGCGCCGAGATCATCGCGGCTCGGCGCATGCACGTCCGGCACTCGGAACTGGGCAGTCACGAAAGGCAGGTTGACGGTCGCCGAGCGGTGGCCCTCGAAGCGTCCCTCAGCCGGGCTGGACGGCTGTACGTCTTCGGTCAAGCCGGTCGTCGTACCCGCGCCGGCCGTGCTCGCCTGTGCAGGCGACGCGTCCCCGTCGGCGGCTTG
>JAODNO010000642.1 GCA_025465235.1 Pseudonocardia sp. | reverse complement strand
CCCGGCTGTGCTGTTTCGTCCGTTCATGGAGCCGGAGCCGGCGCGACGGCTCCGGGACCCGGAGCCGTCGGCCCACGTCGCGGCGGTGCCGGTGCGCCCGCTGGGCCCGCCGGAGCCCGTGGGTAGCCTCTTCGCGCTGCATGACGAAGCTGGAATTGAACTCCGCGTGCTGTCGGAGCTGTCGCCGTTCTGGGAGGCGGTGACGGCGAGCACGCTCGGCTTCAGCGGTATCCGGCTGCGCAACGCATGAGAGGTCGCATTGTGTCCGACAACGCGCTGACAGATGAAACGCTCGCCCGACTCCTCGTCCGCGGACCACGGCCGGTCCGGGTCCAACTCGCCGAGTACGACCCGCAATGGCCAGCTCGGTTCGAAGCACGGGCCGTCGAGCTCCGCCGCATTCTCGGTGACCGGGCACGTCTGATCGAGCAGATCGGCTCGACATCGGTCCCTGGGCTCGCCGCCAAGCCGATCATCGACATCGTCGTCGGCATCGACGACCCGGACGACGAGCCCGCCTATCTGCCGGATCTCGAAGCCGCCGGCTACGACCTGAGAGTTCGGGAGCCGCAGCATCGCTGCCTGCGCATCGGTGAGCCGGATGAGCCTGTCAACCTGCACTGCTACCCGCCCGACCACCCGGAGACCCGAAAGTACCTGGTGTTCCGTGATCGTCTTCGTGCTGACGAGGCCGACCGGCACCTGTACGAGGCCACCAAGCGGTCGCTGACCGATAGGGAGTGGCGAGACATCAACTACTACGCCGAGGCGAAGCAGCCAGTGATCGATGCGATCTTGGAACGGGCCGGCTGGGGTAGCTCCCTTCTCCTCGGCGGTTGATCGCCACGTCGTGGTGTCGGCCGAAATGGGCGCCTTCGGCGTCGCTCTGGGATGGCGCACGCGCCACCCTTGCCTCCGACACCACGACGAGCAAGGCGGCCAGGACGAGGGGCCATCGCAGTGCTTGATGAGAGTTCGCCTGGCACTACAACAACCGCCGCCCACACCAAAGCCCCGAGCACCGCCCACCCAACCACAATCCCGCCGCCATCACCCCGCTCAACGCCCCAATCCACCGCACCGCGTTCTCACCGTATCGATGTCGCCATCGCCTTCGATACGCTGACCCAGGAACGCGAGAAGACGGTGGATTTCGTCCAGTACTGAGCGGTACCTCCATCATGGTGAAAGCAGGAAATCCGGCAAATATCACCTCCATAGACTCCCTGTGCGGCAAGGCGGTGGGGTTGCTGGCCGGCGCTGTCCAGGTTCCGATCGCGCAGCAGCAAAGCGACAAGTGTGTGGCAGCGGGCCAGCCCCCGATCACGATCAATCAGTTGCAAAAGGACCCGGAGGTCCAGTTGCTGCTGCGCAGCGACCGCATTGACGCCGATCTACTTGACGCCCCCGCCGCCGCCTACGTCAGCAAGAGCGGAAACTTCCAAGTAGATTGACGCCCCGAAAATCAACGGCTCGGAATCCTCAGCGATGACCAGCGCGAAGGTATCGGCCGGCGCCCGCCGGTCCGACATGGCGAGACACCACGCCCACATGCCCATCCACGAGCCATCCAACCAGAAACGGACCACCCAGCAGGTCGTCCGGACCCTGCTGATGGACCTCGACGACCATGCCGCCACATTCAGGTTTCTCGTCCGCGACCGGGCCGGTCAGTTCACCACCGCCTTCGACAGCGTCCTGACCGGGGCCGGCATCGCCACCGCGAAGATTCCAACTCGATGTCCGAGAGCGACGTTTCGCCAGGTCCGAGCCGCGCTGCTGCGCGAAACTGCCGAGCCCGTCGAGGGGCAGCCGGTAGGCCCGGTCCGCGACGAAGGTGCCGCGCCCGTGCTCGATCCTGAGGTGGCCGTGGTCGGTGAGGATCCGCATGCCTGGGGCAGCGTCATGAGGGTGACGCGGAGTGCTCGGCCATCTCCTTCTGCTACGGCAGCGCACCAAGCCGCAGCCGTCCGGTCTCGGTGGCCTCGGTCCTCTGGCGGCAGGTCGCAGCGCGCTTCGGGGTCAGATCGTCCGGGGCCGCGAAGGCGCGGCCGGCGAGAAGTCAGCCATTCCGCGTCCCTCCGGCGACGAGCTTCGGCAGGGCCGGCTGGATGCTGCGGACGAGATCCCGGACGGCCCCTCCGCCCTGTCGCGCGGCCTCCACCATCGCGGTCCCGACGATCACCCCGTCGGCGCTCGAGCCGACGAGGGCGTCCGCCTCGTCGGGCCCTCTGATGCCGAAGCCGACGAGGACGAACGCGTCCCGGTCGCCGAGGGCCTCGCGCACCTCGTCCAGGCGCTCCGCCGCCTTGCCGGCGATGAACCCGCCACCCGTCTGGACATCGGCCGACTGCAGGTAGATCACGAGACGTTCCAGCCCGCTGGCAGCGAGCACCGGGAGGTCCTCCTCCAGGTGCAGGAAGATCACCTGCTCCAGGCCGACGGCGCGGGCCTGGACGGCGAGCTCCAGCTGCTCCAGCACGGTGTGCTGCGGCAGCAGCAGGGCGTCGACCCCGCTGTCGACGCAGATCCGGAGCAGGCCCCCAGTTCCGAGCTCGTCGACGGTGGCCCGGTAGGCCAGGGCGATGATGGACTGGAACGGGTGGATGCGGGCGTCGACGGCCCTGCGGAGCGCGTCCTCCGGACCCTCGACGTTCAGCGCTCCCAGCCGGACGGCCTCCTGGATGAGCGGACCGTCCATCGGCAGCGGCGGGTTGGGGAGGGCGATCTCCATCGCGTCGGCGCCGGCCTCGAACGCCTCCCCCACGCTCTGGCCGAACTCGGATCCGTCGGGGTAGCCGGCCGGGAGGTACCCGACCAGGAGGAGCCGACGACCGTTACGAGCCCACGTCAGGCGATTGACCAAGCGGTTCACGGGGGCCTCATTCTTCTAGATATCAAGAAGACTTCAAAGGGTGATGATGTGCCGATCAAGGGTCGTTCGGGCGCAGTTCGGCGGAGCACGGCGGACCGGAGGGGCCGACCGCGCTCCGCGTCAGGCGACCTTCGCCGGACTGGGCGACTCCGCCGCGGCTGTCCGCATGGTGTCGAGCCACGAGCTCGCGCGTGATGGCGGCGTCAGGGCTATGCCAGGCCACTTCCGCCGCCGCTTAGCTGCAAATGATGCGGGGGTCGCTGCCGTAGCGTGTTTCGGCCGTGAGCGGCTGCTGCGAGAACGGCCCTGACGGCGAAGTGGTGGCCTTGGCACCATGATCTCGGCGCCCGCTTTGGCGTACTTCGCGAACGTCCCTCCGGTGCAGAACGTCTCGTCGTCGGGATGCGCGAACACTCCGACCACCCGTGGCCGGGCATGGGCGTGTGCATCTGCATGTGCAGCAGGCTGCATGGTGTCCCTCGTCGACCTCATTGAGCGGAGCAGGCCGAGGGTTGGCCCTGCCCGGTAGGAGGAGGACCGGGATCGACGACTTCTCGCGGTCCAGCGGTGAGCTCCTTCACCTGGACATCGCGGAACGTCTGGACGAACGCGGAGAACCGGTAGGCGTCCGCGAACGTCGACGCCACGCCGAACGAGACACGTGCCACGCCGGCGGTCCTCCTGTCGATGATGTGGAGGAATTCCTCGTAGCTCAGACGATCCTTGTTCTGGAAGTACCCCGTCATCTCCGCCTTGCTGATGCCCAACGCGGCCTCGCCGGCTCCGGGATTGCAATGGCACCCGCGGCGGAGCGAGAGCATGATCCGGTTGGCGTATCGTTCGACCAGTCGGCTGTCGATCATCTGACCTGTCGGGTCGTACAGATTCAGGGCGATCGAGGCGCCGCGCAGATGGACGTCGACGGGGCCGTAGATGCGGACCATCGCAACGCCGTTGGTGTGCGTCAGGACGGCGAGTTCGTTGAGCAGCCACGCGGCGAGGCACGTGACGCGGGTGTGGATGGTCTGCATGCCGATCGAGGCGAGATGCCGCAGGCCGATGTCGACGGCAGGGATTCCCAGGTAGTCCAGGGTGCCGTCCTCGAATCCCGCGGGGCCGGGGGAACGGTAGAAGCCCCGGCCGTGCCCTTCGGCTGCCTGTACCGAGGAGAAGGTGATGGTCCCGCCCGCGTACCACGGCCGCTGCAGTTTCGCGAGCGCCGTCTTCCGGGTGATCAGGCAGCCGATCCCGGTCGGGTAGCCGAACATCTTGTAGAAGGACAAGGCAACGAAGTCCGGGCGCCAGCGGTCGAGGCTCAGCCGGTTGGTCGGGGCGAAGGCGGCGGCGTCGAGCAGCACGTCCCATCCCAGGGCCTGTGCCTCGGCGATCCACTCCAGCGGGTGCTGCACCCCGGAGAAGTTCGACTGTGCCGGGTAGGCGAAAAGGCCGCGGCGGCGCTCTTGGCCCAGTCCTCCCGTGGCCCGCGTCGGGGTTTCTCGTAGGTGCGCCATGAGCTTGTCGCGGTCCACCCGCAGGTCGGGAGGCTGCGCGGCGACATAGCTGACCGTTGCGCCCTTCGCCCTGGCGAACTCGCGGATACCGTTGACGGAGTTGTGGTTGTCGAACGTCAGCAGGTAGTCGCTGCCGGGCGCGAACGGGTAGGACTCGCCCACGATCTTGAGCGCCCCGGTCGCGTTCGGCGTGAAGATGACCTCGTAGTCCGCGGGTGATGCGTTGAAGAACTCGAGGATGCGCGCCCTGGTCTCCTCGATCCGTCTGCTCATCGCCAGGGAGGTGGGGTTCTCGGAGTGAGGGTTGCCGAACACGTTCTGCTCCAGCAGCGCCCTGTGCTGCTGGACCTGCGACTCGGCGTACAGGCTGCCACCTGTGTAGTCCAGGTAGGTCTGTCCCTGGGCGTCCAACCGGCCGTACTCGGTCGCCCGCAAATCATCCAGGACGCTGGTCGTCGCGAAAGCAGGATAGTCGCGACGAAAGACGGCCAGTGCCGCTGCCTCTGCAGTCGTGCCCGTCACCGCGGTATCGAGAACCGGAATCACCTAGCTCCTCACCTTGCTACCAGCCGGGGTCGGCGCCGGGCGAACCGCGAACGGAGCGTTCGCAAAGAGGTGTAGCAGCGGGCGCTCAACGCCTGCTAGGTGTTGGCTAGTGCGGTCACCAGGATCGTTCGGGGTTCATCCGGCGGGTCCCGTACGGGTCAGAGTGGGATCGGAGTCGCGAAGTCAGCCAGAGCGCGTCGGCTGACCGACGAAGAAGGCCGCCGGCCGACCCAGATTGTGCGTCGCGCGCGGGGCAACCCCATTCGGGTCCGCCAGCCGACATCCAGGCCGCGCGAGCGGATGCCCCTGTGGGGGTTCCAGAAGTAGGCCTTGAGCTCCTGACCTGCGGTGATCCGTGTTCTCCGCCGGCCGGACACTGATCATTGACGTGTCGCTACACCTCCTCTACCTGATCTTCGACCGGCTCCTCAGCCGGCTGACGCTTCTCGGCCGCGCAACGTCGTCCAGAAACATCGAGCTCCTCGTCCTGCGCCACGAGGTTGTTGGCCGCCGCTGAGCATCCAAACGACGGCGTCATTGAGGATGCGGAAGTCGGGGGCGTGAGCAGCCGTCGTCGGAGAACAGGGTGTCGGAGCCACCGGCGAGCGCGACGTGATGGCGTAGGTAACTGCCGGTCTCCTCGGGCGTCATGGGGGCATGGCGTAGCGCAGCCCGATCCGTTGATCGAGGGCGGCGAGGACGCCGAGTTTCATCCGTCGTCGCAGGTGGGGTTGCGCTCGGCTTCGAACCGGCCGAACACCGCCGCCCCGACCGCAGCCGTTCCTCGACCCCAGCGGTGTCGGTCTCTACCGTGAGCATCGCGCCTCCGAGGCAACCACACGGCTCTCCCGCACGCTTCCGGCCAAGGACACCGCGGGAGGGTCGTGGCCTACCCCGACCCGAAGATCGTCACGGTGGCGACGCCGACGAACACGGTCAACACGACTCACCCGCCAGCATGCAGATCCGCACGCTCCAAGATCATTCCGACACCCCAGGCCGGCGGCTCAATGCTTTAGATCTCGGAACCCGTCGCGACGGTTCAGCCAGCTCGACGAGTGTCCCGAGGCCAGGGCCACCGACACGTAGGGCCCACCCAGCACGGGGCTGTCGATCAATGTGGCGATGACCCTGCGGCCCGTGACGTGCACGTCGGCTGTCCTCTCCACGGGCGTCTGTGTCGAGCTCATGCCGCTCTTCCCCCTTCCGGCCGGGCGCCCGACCGGACGCCCTCGCAGCGGTGACGGATTCCACCCAGGGGAACGGGTAACCCTCCGCCGGACGACGCGGCCATACCGGCCGGATCACGATCGAGAGCGAGCGACCATGCCTCTTACGCGGGAGCCGGCGCCACCACACCAGCAGCCGGCGGAGAACTCTCGTCACGGGCGTCTGACGGTGCGCCTCTGCCGGCCGCTGGCCACCTCCACGAGGGCGGGCCTGCTGCGGTTCGAGGGACCGGCGGGCGAGCTGGTGGCGCTGGCGTACGTGCCGGCGCCGGTGGACGAGCGCCCCTACCCGCTGGCGCTGCTCATGCACGGGGCCGGCGCCTCGCCACGCCAGGGCCTGGATCTGCTGTTGCCGGCCGCCGACAAGCATCGGCTCCTGCTCGTGGCACCAAAATCGGTCTCGGGCACCTGGGATCTCATCGTCGACGGCTTCGGCCCGGACGTGCGCAGGCTCGACCGCGTGCTCGACGAGGTCCTCGACTCACACACCGTCGAGCGCATGATGATCGGCGGCTTCTCCGACGGGGCCTCGTATGCCCTGTCGATCGGGCTCACGAACGGCGACCTGTTCGACGCCGTGCTCGCGTTCTCTCCCGGCTTCGCCGCCCCGCTGGTGGCGCACGGCAAGCCGCGTGTGTTCGTCTCACACGGGACCGACGACCAGGTTCTGCCGATCGGCTCCTGCAGCCGGCAGCTCGTGCCCGCGCTGCAGGCCCTGGACTACCCGGTCACGTACGAGGAGTTCGACGGCGGTCATGACGTCCCCGAGCATGTGGTCGAACGCGCCGTGTCCTGGATGCTGTCCGGGAACGGGGCGGCCCAGCGGTAGCTCGGGTCAACCGCAGGCGCGGCGCTCCTTGTGGGAGAGCCGACGCCGACTCGGCTAGGCGGAGGGCGACCGCACACCTGCGCATCACACCGCGCACGGTTCCGTCCTCGCGGGCCGGAGCGCCACCAGGACCCGAGCTGGGGTCCGGAGCGGTCGTCACCGGTAGGCCGCTTGTCCGGTGAGAGCCTGCCCGACGACGAGGGTATGCACCTCGTTCGTACCCTCGTAGGTCAGGACCGACTCCAGGTTGTTCGCGTGCCGCAGCGGCGAGTACTCGGTCGAGATCCCGCTGCCGCCCAGCACGGTGCGGCACTCGCGGGCGATCGCGATCGCCTCCCGAACGTTGTTGAGCTTCCCGACGCTGACCTGCTCGGGCCGGAGCCGATGCTCGTCCTTGAGCCGGCCCAGGTGCAGGGCCAGCAACATCGACGTGTTCAGTGACACCGCCATGTCGGCGAGTTTCTTCTGCGTCAGCTGGAAGCTGCTGATCGGCCGGTCGAACTGGATCCGCGAGTCGGCGTAGGTCAGGGCCGCCTGCAGGCTGTCGCGGGCCGCGCCGACGGCGCCGAACAGGATGCCGAATCGGGCCTCGTTGAGACAGGCGAGCGGACCGCCCAGGCCCCGGGCCCCGGGCAGCTGGGCCGACGCCGGCAGCCGTACGCCGTCGAGGGCGAGGGACGACGTGATCGAGGCTCGGAGGGACAGCTTGTGCTTGATGTCGGTGGTGGTGAGTCCGGGGGTGCCGCGCGGGACGAGGAACCCGCGGATCCCGTCCTCGGTCTGCGCCCACACCGTCGCCACGTCTGCGATGCCGCCGTTGGTGATCCACATCTTGGAGCCGTCGAGGACCCAGTCGTCGCCGTCGCGCACAGCGCGGGTCCGCATGCCGGAGGGGTCGGACCCGAAGTCGGACTCGGTGAGCCCGAAACACCCGACGGCCTCACCGCTGGCGAGCCGCGACAACCACTCCTGCTTCTGCTCCTCTGAGCCCCACCTCCAGATGGAGAACATTGAGAGAGAGCCTTGGACCGACACGAAGCTGCGCAGGCCCGAGTCGACGCCCTCCAGTTCCAGGCAGGCGAGGCCATAGCTGACGGCGTTCGTGCCGGCGCAGCCGTAGCCCTCCAGGTGCATGCCGAGCAGGCCCATCTTGCCCAGCTCGGGCACCAGCTCGCGGGCGAAGTGGGCGTCCTCGAACCACTGGCCGATGTGCGGG
>JAODNO010000070.1 GCA_025465235.1 Pseudonocardia sp. | reverse complement strand
CGGAAGTAGAGCGTGCGCCCGCTGACGGGCGTGGCGGGCACCCTGCCGCTGAACGACCGCCCCGCGCCGAGCTCGTCGAGTATGCGGGCAGCGGTCGGTGCGTCGAACGTGCGCCGGGTGGGGTCGGGGCCCATCACGCGCTGTCCGACAACGTCACTGCCGGACCAGCCCGTGAGCCGTTCCGCGGCAGCGTTCCACAGCAGGACACGGCCATTGCCGTCGACGGCGAAGATACCGACGGGAAGCATTCCGACGAGCTCGGCGAGGAGGTCGTCGGGCCGGTCCACGGTGCAGAGCGTAGGTCCGAGCGGTGTTCTGCTGCCATGCTGGGCTGGTGGAGGCACCCGTCGGAGAGTACGTGCGGGGGCATCCGCACCCGGCGCTCGCCGAGCATGTCCTGGGGTACACGGGCTACCGCGAGCGCAGCGCCGCGCCCGTGCGCCGGAGGCAGGCCCCCACCGGCTCCTGCACGCTGATCCTCAGCCTCGGCCCGCCCATCCGGCTCCACGGGCCCGCGGGTCCGACCGTGCCGGTCTCCTTCCTGGCCGGGATGCACGACGCCGCCGTGATCACCGAGTTCACCGGCGTGCAGCACGGGGTGCAGGTCGACCTCACCCCGCTCGGGGTGTTCACACTGCTCGGGCGGCCCATGCCGGAGCTCACCAACCGCGCGCCCCACGTCGACGAGCTCGAGGTGCCGGAGCTGGCCACCCTGCCCGCCCGGCTCGCCGAGGAGCCGGGGTGGCCGCGGCGCTTCAGCCGCGTCGACGAAGCATTGCTACGCCGCCTGGACGCCTCGCGCGCCCGGCCCGACCCCGAGGTGGCCTGGGCGTGGGACCGGCTGGTGGGAACCGCGGGCGCGATCGGCATCCAGCAGCTCGCCGACGGTACGGGCTGGAGCCGACGTCATCTGTTGAACCGGTTCCGCACGCAGGTGGGGCTCGCGCCCAAGCCGGCGGCACGGGTGCTGCGGTTCCAGCGGGCGGCCGAGCTGCTGCTGCCGCCCGGCCCGGACCGCCGATCGGGCGGCCGGGCGGCCCGCTCGGTCGCCGATGTTGCCGCCACCTGCGGATACGCCGACCACGCCCATCTCGTGCGCGAGTTCCGGACACTGGCAGGCTGCACCCCCACGGCGTACCTCGCCGAACGGAGCTGACAGTTCCCATTCGTTCAAGACCGGCAGAATCACCCGGCCTAACGTCGCACCATGAGCATCCACCCCACCCTTCGTTACGACGACCCGAAAGCTGCGATTGCGTTCCTGACCGGCGCGCTCGGCCTCGTCGAGGAGCAGGTCCACACCGCCGACGACGGAACTGTCGGGCACGCAGAGCTGAGCTTCGGCGACGGCGTGGTCATGCTCGGCACAAGGAGCGATCCGCCCGGCCCGTTCGACACCGGCCAGGCGGTGATCTACCTGGTCCTCGACGGAGCCGACGCCGTGGACGCCCACCACGACCGGGCCGTCGCCGCCGGGGCGGAGGTCGTGCAGGGCCTCGTCGACCAGCCCTACGGCTCGCGGGAGTACGCGGTGCTCGACCCCGAGGGCAACGTCTGGTCGGTCGGCAGCTACCGGCCCCAGGTGAAACGGGCGGGGGACGCGTGACGGAAGCGCTCGCGCGCCTGCGCGCCCTGTGCCTGGCTCTGCCCGAGGTCACCGAGAAGGTGAGCCACGGGGAGCCGACCTGGTTCGTGCGCAAGGTGTTCGTGACCTACGCCGATCAGCACCACGACGACCGGGTGGCGTTCTGGTGCGCCGCGCCACCCGGCACCCAGGAGGAGCTCGTTGCCACGGATTCCACGCGATTCTTCCGGCCGCCGTACGTGGGTGGCCGGGGCTGGGTGGGCGTGTACCTCGACGTCGACGACGTGGACTGGGACGAGATCGCCGAGCTCGTCACCGACGCCTACCGGGAGATAGCGCACCCCAACCGTTGATCAAGGCGCAGTGGTCGCGGGTCGATCACTGCGAGCGCGTCAGCGCCTTGATCAACGGGGTCGGACTAGGCTCGGGGGGTGTCCGAGCACCCTTGCGTCGAGGTGCCCGGTGGGCGCGTCGAGTACGACGACGTGCCGGGTGACCCCAGCGCCGCGCCGCTGCTGTTCCTGCACGAGGGCCTCGGCTCGCTCGGCCTCTGGCGCACGTTCCACCATCGCATCGCCGCCGCGACCGGGCGCCGTGCGGTGGCCTACTCCCGGCTCGGGCACGGGTTCTCGGCCCTGCCGACGCAGAAGCGGACGCCCCGGTTCATGCACGACGAGGCCGCCACGGTGGTGCCGGCGCTGTGCACGGCCCTCGGGCTGGACCGCCCGGTGCTGGTCGGGCACAGCGACGGCGCCTCCATCGCGCTGCTGTACGCCGCATGGAGCTCGGACGTCACCGGGCTCGTGGTGCTGGCCCCGCACGAGTTCGTGGAGGAGATCGGCCTCGGCGGCATCGAGGAGGCCCGCCGCGCCTACACCGAGGGCGACCTGCGGGCGAGGATGGCCCGCCACCATCGCGACCCGGACGTGACGTTCTGGAACTGGAACGACGTCTGGCTCGACGACGAGTTCCGCGAATGGGACATCCGCCCCGAGCTTCCCGCGATCACCTGCCCGGTGCTGGCGGTGCAGGGCACGGCCGACGAGTACGGCACGCTCGCGCACGTCGAGGCGGTGCGGGACGCCGCGGCGGGGCCCGTCGAGCTGCTGGTGCTCGACTGCGGCCACTCTCCGCACCTGGAGCGGCCCGAAGACACGGAGGAGGCCGTGACGGCCTTCGTCCGCAAGCTGCCGTAGGCCTCCCGGGACACCGGGTCAGCCCGAGGTCAGCCGGGCCAACCGCGCGAGCGCGGCAGCCACGACGTCCGGGTGGGGCCGCAGGAGCGGCAGCCGCACAGTGGGCGTAGGGATCCGCCCGGTGGCGTGGAGCACGGCCTTGAGCACGGTCGGATTCGGCTCGGCGAACAGCGCCGCGGAGAGGTCGGCCGGCCGCCGAGTCCGTACCGGACGTGGTGCTCACGCCGCTCCCGATGCGGCTCAGCACGCCGGCGGCCTGCCGACGCGGATCCAGCTCGCACCCGGCGATCGCAGCGTTCGTGCGGGCTGTGTGCGCACCGACAGGCTGACGTGGGTCAGCACTCCCGGTACGCCGGCGCCCGGCTCGGGCGCGGTCGGCCCGCGCCGCGCAGCAGCGGCAGGTACCGGGACGCCACCACCTCCGACAGGACGACGACGCTGGTCGAGCGCAGCACTGCCGGTGAGCGGTCGATCTGCAGCAACGTGGCGTGCAGGTCCTCGTGGGAAGCGGCGGCAATGCGGCAGAGCACGTCGGCGGTCCCGGTGGTGGCATGCGCGGAGAGCACCGCCGGAATGGCGAGGAGCTCGGCGCGGACGTCGGCGATGGCCCCCTGGGCGATCTCCAGAGACACGAACGCCTGCACCGGGAAGCCGGCGGCACGCAGGTCGACGTCGGGTCCGTAACCCGTGATCACCCCGGCCCGTTCCAGGCGCTCGAGCCGCGCGGTGACGGTGGCCCTGGCCACGCGGGCGAGCCGCGAGAGCTCCAGCGCGCCCGCCCGGGGGTGCTCGGCGAGCAGCCCGATGAGCTCGACGTCGAGGGCGTCCGGCGAGCTGGCGGGTGTGGTCATCTCCTGCTCCCGTCGCCGATCTCATCCATGCAGATTGCATAGCTCAGCTACAGGAGCTTGTCACAGCGCACAGCAGAACTTCTACTGGCCGGCATGACCACTGGCGGTATCACCGACGCGCTGATCGACCCGCTCATCGGGGAGGTCGCCCACGACGATTCCACCGACGCGTTCCCGGTGCTGGGGCTGGACCACGTCCGCTTCGCCGTCGGGAACGCCCGGCAGGCCGCGCACTGGTACTCGTCGGCGTTCGGGATGCGCGTGGTCGCCTACCGTGGGCCGGAGACGGGCCATCGGGATCTCGCCGAATACGTGCTGACCTCGGGGTCGGCCAGGTTCGTGATCACGGGTGAGGTGCACGCGGGCGCCTGGGTCGGCGCCCGGGTGGCCGAGCGCGGGGACGGGGTGGCTGACCTCGCGATCACCGTCCCCGACGTCGACACCGCCGTCGCGCACGCCCGCGCTGCCGGCGCGACGGTGCTGACCGAGCCGCACACCGTGTCCGACGAGCACGGCGAGCTGCGCAGGGCGGCGATCGCCACCTACGGCGACGTCCGGCACACCCTGGTCGACCGGTCGCGGTACCGCGGCCCGTTCGCTCCGGGTTTCGTCGCTCGCGAGCCCCTGTTCCCGGCGCCGGCGAAGCGATGCTTCCAAGCCGTGGACCACGCGGTGGGCAACGTCGAGCTGGGCCGCATGGACCACTGGGTGAGCTTCTACAACCGGGTGATGGGCTTCACCAACATGGCCGAGTTCGTCGGCGAGGACATCGCCACCGAGTACTCGGCCCTCATGAGCAAGGTCGTGGCCAGCGGCAACCACAAGGTCAAGTTCCCGCTGAACGAGCCGGCCGCCGGGCGGAGGCGCTCCCAGATCGACGAGTTCCTCGAGTTCCACGGCGGGCCGGGCGTGCAGCACATCGCGCTGGCCACCGGCGACATCGTCGCGTCCGTGCGGGCGATGCGCGCGATGGGCGTCGAGTTCCTGGCGACGCCGGACTCCTACTACGACACGCTCACCGAATGGGTCGGCGACACCCGCGTGCCCGTCGAGATCCTGCGCGAGCTTGGCATCCTCGCCGACCGCGACGAGGACGGCTACCTGCTGCAGATCTTCACCAGGCCCGTGCAGGACCGACCCACCGTGTTCTTCGAGCTCATCGAGCGGCACGGCTCACTCGGCTTCGGCAAGGGCAACTTCAAGGCCCTCTTCGAGGCGATCGAGCGAGAGCAGGAGAAGCGGGGCAACCTCTGAGTCAGCGGCCGCCCCGCCGCTCGCGCGAACGACGGCCACCAGGCCTGCGGAGTCGTCGGCGTAGAGGCGCACGGTGGTGATCTCCGCCGTCCGGTCCCGAGGCAGGGCGACCGTGATCGGCCGGGCGATCCGGATCTCGACAGTGGTCTGTTTCGAGACCAGGACGTGCAGGGTGGCGCCATCGGTCTGCACCGACCGCCACCCGTCGCGGCTGCGCCGGACGTGACCGACTCCGGCGACCGCGTCCTAGGAAATGTGCACGTCGAGGCTCGTCCCGTGCCGGATCCGTAGGCCCGACGGTCCGAGGACGTGCGGGTGGACCGTGACGGCGGCGAGCATCGCACCTCGACACCGTGTTCGTCGAGCAGGATCGCCCGTAGTCGGCGCTGGGCGGCGCGGGCCGCGGCGCGCGGTCTGCGATGGGGCATCGCGGTGGAGATCGAGGCCGTGGTCCGGTTGGCCTACTGACTCAGGCCGCGGTCCAGCCGCTCCAGCGCGACGGCGTGATCACCAGCAGCGCGCCTGCGGGCGGCGCGGCGGCGTAGAGCGGGTACTTGGCCTGCAACTCCGCGAGTGCCCGCTCCCGCAGCGGTCCGGCCTCGTGGACCTCGGCGGTGCCGTCCACCCGCACCCACCACAGGGCCGACCAGTCGTCCTCGTAGTGGTCGACGACCAGGCCGACGCGCGGATCGCGCCGAACGTCGTCGAGCCGGGCGAGGCGGGTGCTGCGCTTGGGCTTGACCTCGTCGACGGCGGAGCAGACGAGCCCCTCCACCAGCGCGAATGTGATCGGCACGAGTCGCGGCGTGCCGTCGGCACGCACGGTGGCCAGCCGGGCCACCGGGGCAGCCGCCAACCGGGCGCGCTGCTCCGCGGGAGCGAGGGCAGGCACTCAGCCCGCCGCGGGCGCGCGAGACATGGACTCATTGTGGCCGGGGACAGCGTGCACCGCGATCGCCCCGAACAGCACAAACCAGGCGCCGGGCAACCACCCGGAGACGCCGAGCGGCGGACGCCACACTCTTCGTGTTTCGGCTAGATCAAGACTGCGACGCGGCCATGGCCCCTCGTTCTGTATACAGACTACGTTCACCCGACCGAATGAACGGCCGGAGGTAGAACGATGAGGCTCAGCACGGCAGCACCAAAGATTTGGGCGCGCGGGGCGGTGACGCTGGGGATCGCACTGGCCGCGGCCGTCACAGTGGCCTGCGCGCCCGTGCAGCAGGCCGCCGCACCGGGCGCCACACCCGCGACCGACATCTTCGGCACTCCCGCCGACCCCGCCGCCGTGCAGCGGGGCGGCACGCTCACCATGGCGCTGTCGGCCGAGCCGGACATGCTCGACCCCACGCAGTCGCGGTCGTTCTACACGCGCTACGTCTTCCACACGATGTGCGAGAAGCTCTACGACCTCGACCAGAACACCCGGATCGTCCCGCAGTTGGCCACCGCCCTGCCCACGGTCGCCCCCGACGGGCTCACCGTCACGATCCCGCTGCGTCAGGGCGTGCGGTTCGCCGACGGCACCCCGATGGACGCGCAGTCGGTGGTCACCACGTTCCAGCGCAACCTCACGATGCCCGGATCCGGGCGCCGCAGTGAGCTCGGGCCGATCACCTCCGTCGAGGCGCAGGGCACCAGCACCGTCGTCGTCCACCTGTCGGCCCCGTTCGCACCGCTGACATCGGTCCTCGCCGACCGTGCCGGGATGATCATGAGCCCGGCGGCGCTGCAGCAACTCGGGGACAAGTTCGGTTCAGCACCGGTGTGCGTCGGACCGTTCAAGTTCGAGAGCCGCGTGGCCCAGAACTCGATCGACGTCGTGCGCGACCCGAACTACTACGCCGCTGACCGCGTGTTCCTCGACCACATCACCTACCGGATCATCACCGACGCCAGCATCCGCGCAGCGAACCTTCAGTCCGGCGACGCGCAGGTGGCCGACCAGCTCTCTACACAAGACGTCCCCAGCCTGCGCAACGCCAAGGGCATCCAGGTGCTCGACTCGAACTCGCTGGGCTACCAGGGAATCACGTTCAACGTCGGCAACACCTCCGGGCTCGGCAACGCGCCAGGACACGTCGGCACGCCGGTGGCAGACGACCCACGGGTTCGCCAGGCGTTCGAGCTCGCCGTGGATCGCCAGGCTCTCGTCCAGACCGTCTTCGGCGGGCTCTACTCGGTGGCGTGCTCCCCGGTCAGCCCGGACACGGTCTACACGAGCGAGGCCGCACAGGCATGCACGCCGCACGACCCGGCGGCTGCCCGCGCCCTGCTGCAGGAAGCGGGGGTCCAGATGCCGTACCCGATCAAGATGATCACCTCGAACAACCCCGACTCGCTCCGGCTCGCCCAGGCGTTGCAGGCCCTGGTCGCCGACGGCGGCTTCAACCTGCAGATCGTGCCGGTGGAGTACTCCGCACTGCTCGACCAGCAGGACCGCGGCGACTTCGAGATGCTGCAGCTCGGCTGGTCCGGGCGCATCGATCCCGACAACAACATCACCAACTACCTCAGCACAGGAGGCGGGCAGAACGTGGCCGGCTACAGCGACCCGGCTCTCGACGCGCTGCTCACCCGGGCGCGCACGAGCACCGACCAGGCCGAGCGGGTACGGCTCTACGGCGAGGTCGTGACGGCCATCCACGCCGCCGACCCGATCGTCTATCTGTACCGCCAGCGCAACTACACCGGCGTCACCAGTGCGGTGTCCGGGGTCCAGGTCTTCCCGGACGGCATCGCGCGGATCGCGTTCGCCGGCCGGACCCGCTGACGGGAGCGCTGCCCCCATGCGGTCCTACCTGCTCCACCGGCTGTGGCAGTCGGCGGTGACGCTGGTGCTCGCCACGATCGTGGTGTTTCTCGGCGTGCGTGCGCTGCCGGGCGACCCGGCGGCCGCGTTCGCCGGCGAGGAACGCGACCCGGCGTCGCTCGCGGCGATTCGCGAGCGGCTCGGGCTCAACGACACGATCGTGGTGCAGTACGGGAAGTTCGTTCTCGGGGCACTGCGCGGCGACCTCGGCACCTCCACGCGGACGGGCATCCCCGTTTCCCAGATGATCGGCACGGGGCTGCCCGTCACGATCGAGCTGTCGGTGCTGGCCATGCTGGTGGCGATCGTGCTGGGCGTCACCACCGGCGTCGTGGCGGCCGTGCGGCGCGGGCGCCCCGCCGAGTGGTTCGCCAACGGGCTCGCGCTGCTGGGCCTCTCGGTCCCGAACTTCTGGCTCGGCCTGATCGCGATCCTCTACCTGGCGGTGGGCCTCGGCCTGTTCCCGGCGTCGGGCTTCGTCCCGTTGGGCGAGGATCCGCTGGCGAACCTGCATCACCTCGTGCTGCCCGCACTCGTGCTGGGCACCGGCATCGCCGCGATCGTGATGCGCCAGACGCGCTCGGCGATGCTCGAGTCGCTGGGGGCCGACTACATCCGCACGGCGCGGGCCAAGGGCGCCTCGCCCCGTGCGGTGATCGGGCGGCACGCGCTGCGCAACAGCCTCGTCGTGGTCGTGACGGTGGTCGGGCTGCAGTTGGGCATCCTGATCTCCGGGGCAGTGGTCACGGAGCGGATCTTCGGGCTGCCCGGCTTCGGGAAGATGACGATCGACGCGGTGTTCCAGCGCGACTACCCGGTCATCCAGGGAGTCGTCCTCGTGACGGCGGCCGCCTACATTCTGATCAACTTCCTGGTCGACATCGCATACTCGTTGATCGACCCGCGGATCCGCGTGGCGGGAGCTCAGACATGACCGCGACCGAGATCGTCACCCCGCCAGCGCCGGACCCGGGCGCAGCTCCCCCGCGACGGCGCGCGGCCCTGCGCAGACTCGGCCGCAGCCCGCTGGGCATCGCCGGGTTCACCGTGCTCGCCGTGGCCGTGCTGGCCGCGGTGCTGGCCCCGGTCCTTGCGCCCTACTCGCCGTCGCAGGTGCACTTCGACGCTCCGTTCCAGATCCCGGGCACCGTCGGCTTCGCCCTCGGCACCGACGACCTGGGCCGCGACGTACTCTCCCGCATCCTCTACGGTCTTCGGGCGTCGCTGCTGGTCGGCTTGCTCGCCATCGCGCTCGCGCTGGCCATCGGCGTGCCGCTGGGCCTCGCGGCCGGCTACTTCCGGACCCTCGACGCGGTGATCTCCCGCTTCACCGACCTGATGCTGGCCTTCCCGTTCCTCCTGCTCGCGGTCGGGCTCGCCGCCATCCGCGGCCCGAGCCTGGGCAATGCGGCGCTGGCCCTGGGCATCGCCCATATCCCGGGCATGATCCGCGTCGTCCGGTCGGAGACGCTCCGGCTCAAGAACCTCGACTTCGTCGCGGCGTCGCTGGTGGACGGGGCGAGCGATGTCCGGGTGCTCGGCCGCCATGTCCTACCCAACGCGCTCTCCGCAGTGATCGTGCAGGCCACGGTGGCCATCCCGCAGGCGATCATCGGCGAGTCGGTGCTGTCGTTCCTCGGGCTCGGCATCCAGCCACCCGACCCGAGCCTCGGCACGATGCTCGCCGACGCCCAGCAGTACGCGGCGCGAGCGCCGTGGACCGCGGTGGTGCCGGGGCTCGCGATCATGCTGGTGGCGCTCGCGTTCAACCTGTTCGGCGACGCGCTGCGCGACGCTCTCGACCCGAGGAGCACCCGGTGACGGCGCAGACGGGCAAGGCGGGCGAGCCCGTGCTCGCGGTACGAGATCTCACCGTCACGTTCCGGACCGACGACGGGCCGGTGTCCGCCGTCGACGCCGTGTCGTTCGACGTCCGGGCCGGCGAGGTGCTCGCGGTGGTCGGTGAGTCGGGGTGCGGCAAGAGCGTCACCGCGATGAGCATCGCGGGCCTGCTGCCCGCTTCGGCGACCGTGACCGGCTCGGTGCGCCTGCGCGGGCAGGAGCTGGTCGGGGCCCCCGAACCGGTGTTGCGTTCGGTGCGCGGCGCGGAGGTGGCCTACGTCTTCCAGGAGCCGATGACATCGCTGAACCCCGTGTTCACCGTGGGCAGCCAGATCACCGAGACCCTCCGTATCCACCAGCGGCTCTCGCGCAAGGAGGCGCTGGCCCGGGCCGTGGAGCTGCTCGCGCTGGTCGGGATCCCGTCGCCGGCCACCCGCGTCGGCGCCTACCCGCACCAGTTCTCTGGGGGCATGCGACAGCGGGTGATGATCGCCATGGCGCTGGCCTGCGATCCCGCGGTCCTGGTGGCCGACGAACCGACCACTGCCCTCGACGTGACCGTGCAGGCCGCCGTCCTCGATCTGCTGCGTGACCTGGGGACCCGGCTCGGCACGGCGATCGTGCTCATCACGCACGACCTCGGGGTGGTGGCCGACATCGCCGACCGGGTGCTCGTCATGTACGCCGGGCGGGCCGTCGAGACGGGACCGACGCAGGAGCTGTTCGACGTTCCCCAGCACCACTACACGCTGGGCCTGCTCGGCGCGGTGCCGACCGCAGGCAGGCGCGCCGCGGGGGGGCGGCTGCAGGAGATCCCCGGCCTGGTGCCGGTGCTGCACGAGCAGCCCGACGCCTGCACGTTCGCCGAGCGCTGCCCGGGCGCTGACGATCGCTGCCGCTCGGCCGCGCCCGCCCTGCTGCCGCACGTCGGCGACCTGACCAGCCACCGCGTCGCCTGCTGGCATCCG
>JAODNO010000586.1 GCA_025465235.1 Pseudonocardia sp. | reverse complement strand
GGCTCGATATCGGCCCACATCAATCCCGGCTCCCCGCTGTACTCACCTGCACCGTGGCCAATCACGAACGCGTTCGAGCTACAGATATCGCACTTCAAAAACCACATCAGCTCGAAGAGCTAGTCGTGGCTGCCCACGGCGTCGACGAGCGGCCGATAGCGCGCAAGCTCCGCGGCCCAGTCGACGCCGGCCATGTCCTCCGTCCAGAAGTGGTCGCGCATCAGCCTGCCGGCCTCGTCGAACATCTGGCGCCATTCGGCGGCGGGGTCGACCGTGACGACGATCCGGCGGGTGTCGATCTCGAACTCGTCGCCGTCGCCCTCCCCGGGCGCTCCCGAGCCGGACCGGTCGGTGCGCAGCACCCGCAGCGCTCCCCCGTCGCGCACCACGAGCCGGGAGCCGTCACCACTCACGGCGAACGAGCTGACCGGGTCGGCGATCACGTCGAGCTTGCGGCGCACCAGGTCATAGCGCTCCAGCACCGGCCGCTCCGCCTTCTCGTCGGTACCGGCGCGGGTGTCCCCCAGCACACCGGAGACCGGGCTGCGGTACCACAGCAGGCAGTCCTTTCCGGCCTGCATGCCGGTGTAGCGGGCCGCGACGACCGGCACCGGCACCACCCGGGCGGCCAGGCCCTCGACGTCGACCACGACCTCGGGCGGGGGGTCGCCCTTCTTCTTCTCCGGCTTGCCCGTGCCCTCGCTGCCGGCGTCGGGCGCCGGCTCGGCCGACGGGTCCGACGGGTCGGGCGCAGGGGGGTCCTCCGGGCCCTCGTCCTGCGCGGAGACAGGCCTCCCGTCCGGGCTCGCGCCGAACGGCGAGGGCGTGCGGGCGGCCAGCGGCACGAGGAACGGCCGCCACGACGCCGGGAAGGTGAGGTCGAAGGAGTGCTGGTCGTAGATGGGGTCGAAGCTGCGCCGTGACAGGAAGGCCAGGTACTTGCCGTCGGAGGTGAACGTGGGATCGGTGTCGGCGAAGCGCGGCTCGGTGACGGCCACCAGCGTGTCGTCGGCCAGCCGGGCCATCATGATCCGGCTGAGACCGGCCTCGACGGGGTCGCTGTAGGCCAGCCAGGCACTGTCGGGCGACCAGCAGAGGTCGGAGATCTCGCCGTCGGCGCCCCGGGCCAGCTCGCGCAGCTCTCCCGCTCGGGAACCGGCGAGCTCCAGCACCAGCAGTCGCCCGTCGTGCGCGGCCAGCGCCAGCTTCGACCCGTCGGGGGCGGCGGCCAGCTCCAGCACGCGGCCCACCGCGCCGGCACCGTACCGGCGCAGCGTCTGCCCGCCGTTGGCCCGCTCGTCGAGTGGAGCGATGCAGATCGCGTCCTCCCCCTCGACGTCGTCCACCCACACCGCGCGGTCGTCGCCGAGCGGGCGGGCCAACCGGGCCCGGGCCCCCGGCTGGGCGAGCAGCGTGCGGGCGGGGCCGTCGCGATGGGTCAGCCGGTGGACGGTGCCGCGCACGAGCGCGATGCTCGTGCGCCCGGTGCGGTCGGGCGCGACCCAGCTGAGCTCGTCGGCCGTGCGGACGCGGAACGGGTCGCGCGCGGTGCGCGGGCCGCCCAGCCGCACGTCGAGGAGTCGGGGGGTGGCAGCGCCGTCGAGCGAGTCGAGGATCCAGAGCTCGCCTGCCGACTCGTACACGATCCGCTCGCCGTCGGTGCTCGCGTGCCGCACGTAGAACGCCGGCGCGTCCGGGCCGCCGTGGTCGGTGTGGCGGCGCAACCCCTCACCGTCGGCTCCCAGCGAGTAGAGGTTGCCCCAGCCCTCATGGTCGGAGATGAACGCGATGCGCAGCGCGTCGCCCGAGCCGATCAGCATCGGCGCGGCCAGCTGCCCGTCGAGGTCGGCCGCGAGCCGGACGAACTCCCCCGACCCGGCCGCATCCCACCAGAGCTTGCCGGCCGTACCGCCCCGGTACCGCTTCCACCAGGCCATATCGCGCGTCATGAGACTGGTGACGACCACCGCCGGACCGCCGGCTGCGGGCAGCGCCACGTCGGAGACCGGCCCGAAGTCGAGGCGGCGCGGCGTGCCGCCCGTCGCCGGGATCGCATAGGCCCATCCCCGCCGCGGTGACGCCTGCCCCGCCGCGCTCACCGCCAGCACCTCCCCCGCGGGCGTCCACCCGATCGTCTGGGTACGGGGATCGGCCCAGTAGGACAGCCGGCGCGCACCCCCGCCGTCGAGATCGGCGACGAACACCTCGGGAGCGCCCTCACGCCACGACGTCCACGCGACCTGCGCGCCGTCAGGGGACAGCCGTGGCTGGGCGACGGGCACGTCGTCGGCGGTGAGCCGGTAGGCCCTCCCGCCCGACACCGGCGCGGTCCAGACGTCGTTCTCGGCCACGAAGACGAGCGTGTCGGCGTGCAGGTGGGGAAAACGGAGGTAACTGCGGGGCATGGCCAGACCGTAGCGATCAGTGCGGGGCGAGAGGGCCCCGAGATCGACAGGATTCTCCGATACCGGGTGTTGCATACCGTAGTTCCACCCGGACGGCGGCAGGATGGGCCCATGCTGCGGTGCGAGGCCAAGCCGGCGGAGCGCATGACGCCCACCCGCTATGCGGTCGCCACCGCTGTCGCAGCGGCACTCGGGCTGGCCGGATGCACCGCGCCGGAGGCCACCCCGATCGACCGGGGTGGCGCAAGCACCCCGTTGGCATCGGCCCCGGTGGCCCCCGCCCGCACCGGCACGCCGGAGCTGCGGGTCAGCGTGGTGGCGGCGGGCCTGTCACATGTCTGGGACCTCGGCTTCCTGCCCGACGGCCGGGTACTGCTGACCGAGCGCGCCGGCCGGATCGCGCTGCTGTCGAGCACACAGCCAGGAGCCACGGTCACGCCGGTCGCAGCGGACCTGTCCGACGTGTACGTCCGCGGCGAAGGCGGGCTGATGGGCATGGTCGTACACCCCGACTTCGCGCAGACCCGCCGGTTCACCACGTGCCAGACGCACATGCAGGACGGCAGGCCCACGGACGTGCGGCTGGTGACGTGGCAACTCTCGCCCGACGGCACGGCGGCGACGAGGGTGGCGGATCCACTGGTCGGCGGGATGCCGATCAACCCGTCGGGACGGCACTCCGGGTGCAGGCCGACCCTCACCGCCGACGGTGTCCTGCTCGTGGGCACTGGTGACACGGCGCGCGGCGCCATCGCGCAAGACCTCGCGTCGCTGGGTGGCAAAGTGCTCCGCATCGACCTGGACACCGGAGGACCCGCTCCCGGCAACCCGTACGCGGACGCCCAGAACCCCGCGCAGCGACTCATCTGGAGCTACGGGCACCGCAACGTCCAGGGCATCGCGGTCACACCGGACACCGGCAACGCATATTCGGCCGAGCACGGCCCCACCACGGACGACGAGGTGAACCTCCTGCGGGCAGGCGCCAACTACGGATGGGATCCGTCCCAGGGGGGCACCGTCGGCGGGTACGACGAGTCCGTGCCGATGACCGACCTCCAGCGCTTCCCCGACGCGGTGCCCGCCGCATGGAGCTCGGGCGACCCCGTGGAGGCCGTGTCCGGCGCGGCGTTCCTCTCCGGGTCGCAGTGGGGCGACCTCGACGGTGTGCTCGCGGTGGGTGCCCTGCGCGGCGAGAAGCTCCTGCTGATGCGACTCGGCCCCGGCGGCGGCGTGGCCAAGGTCACCGTCCCCGCCCCGCTCGACGGCGCCTTCGGCAGGCTGCGTGCCGTTCGGGTGGCTCCTGACGGCACGTTGTTCGTCTCGACGTCCAACGGCACGGACGACCGCGTGCTCCGGATCGATCCCGTCTGACCGCTACCGCCCACCCGGCCGACTACTACCATTCCCCGTGGGACGTCCTACTAAGCTACTTCGTAGGATCAGCCGTCCGGATGGTGCGGTAACCTCCCTTCGCGAAGTCGCACGTGCATCGACCGGAGAAGCGAGGAATTGCGTGATCACGCTCTACCTGAACCGTCAGATCGCAGACGACCGCCGACGCGAATCGCTGTTCTCCGGCGATTTCTACCTCTACACCGGACTGTCCGGTGCGGGCGCGTTGGTGAAGCACGCGGAGAGCCTCATTGCCGACACTTTCGGTGACCTCGACCCCGAGCGCGCCCAGTTCGAGATGACCGTCGACGAGTTCATCGCCCGGGTCGGCCCGCTCAAGTCCGAATTCACCAACGGACAGCGCACGAAGGAGCTGTGCCAAGAGTTCGCCGTCAACATCGGCGTCGATCCCGACCGCACCTACTTCGACATCCCGCGCCTGCGAGTGATCCCGGCCGAGAACTTCCTGACCGCCGGGGTCAGTTACAACTACAAGGCCCACCGCGACATGTGGTACGGCCACCCGCAGCAACTGGTCAACTACTGGGTGCCGGTCTTCCCCGTCGTCGGCGACAACGTCATGAGCATGTACACCGACTACTTCGACAGGCCCGTCAAGAACGGCTCCAACGCCTACGACTACGACGAGTGGGTCGCGAAGCACCGCCACACGGCCGCCGAGAAGACCACCACCGACGACCGGCCCCACCCGCTCCCCCTCGAGGACATCGACTCCCGGGGAGAGATCCGCATCGCGGGGGGTGCAGGGGACGTGATGATGTTCTCCTCCAACCACCTCCACGCGTCCGCGCCCAACCTGTCCGGCGTCACGCGCTTCTCCTATGACCTGCGCACCATCAACATCGACGACGTCCGCGCCGGCAACGGCCCCCGCAACGTCGACAGCGGCGCCACCGGCACCACGCTCGGCGACTTCCTCCGAGTGTCCGACCTCGCACCGCTGCAGGCCGACGAGTTCGCCGCCGCCGTGTCGGCTTCCATCAAGCACTGAACAGGCTCTGCCGCGCGCCTCAGCCTGTGGCGTAGCGCGCGGCGGAGCGCTCCCGCGCTTTGGCCGCCTCCACCTCGCGGTTCTTCGGCGGCGCGGCGGTCACCAACTCGTCGAGCAGGCGGTGCGTGGCTGCGGAGACGACCTCCACGGCCCGGGCGAACGCCTCCGCGTTGGCCTGCGACGGCTGGGTCGACCCGCTGATCTTGCGCACGTACTGCAGGGCGGCGCCGTGCACCTCGTCGTGCGTGGCGGGCGGCTCGAAGTTGTGCAGAGTCCGGATATTGCGGCACATGGGAAGGCCCCCTCACGAACGAACGGCACTCCCGTCCGAATCTACTGGACGAGAATGCCGCTCGGTCGAGCGCTCGGGTGGCGTCAGGCGATCACGCGCATGGACTCATCCAGCTCGCCCGACTGCTGGCGACGGTTCAGGACCGCCAGCCGAGTGAACCGGTTGTCGAACGCGTCCTGCGTGAGTCCGCGGTCGCGGTACTCCGTGGCGAGCTGCTGCGCGCCGTCCGGAATGGTCCACTGCGCCTCGAACTCGAGCTCCTTGCGCGCGCGGGAGAAGTCCACCCGGTAGGAACGGGGGTCGTTGCCCGCCTCGCCGGTGATCTCCAGCTCGGCGCCGGGCACGGCCTCGACCACGGCCTCGGCGATCTCGGCGACGGTCCGGTTGTTCTTCTCGGTGCCCACGTTGAAGGCTCGTGCGCGCACGACGTCGGCGGGCGCGGCGAGTCCGGCCACGACTGCACCTGCGATGTCCTCGGCGTGTGCGAGCGGGCGCCACGGGGTGCCGTCGGAGAGCACGGTGACCTTGCCCGTGAGGATGGCGCGGCCGACGAGGTTGTTGAGCACGATGTCGGCGCGCAGCCGCGGGGAGAACCCGAACGCGGTGGCGTTGCGCAGGGAGAAGGGCACGAAGTCGGTGTCGGCGAGCTCGGCCAGGTCGTCCTCGACACGCACCTTCGAGATCGCGTACGGGGTGACGGGCTTGAGCGGGGCGTCCTCGTCGACGAGCTCGTCGCCGGACTGCGCACCGTAGACCGAGCAGGTGGACGCGTAGGCGAAGCGGGTGACGCCCGCCTCCTTGGCCAGCCGCGCCAGCCGGGTGGAGGCGTGGTGGTTGATGTCGTAGGTGATCTCGGGTGCCAGCGACCCCAGCGGGTCGTTGGACAGCGCAGCCATGTGGACGACGGCGTCGAAGCCCTGCAACTGCTCGACGGTGACGTCCCGGAGGTCAGTGCGCAGACCCGGCACGTCCGGGGTGTCGAGCGACCCGAGTACACAGTCGGCGAACAGGCCGCTGTCCAGCC
>JAODNO010000092.1 GCA_025465235.1 Pseudonocardia sp. | reverse complement strand
TCTCCGACAGCGGCCGGCACGGAGGGTTCGGTTCCGCCCTCGCCGACGTACTGCGCGCTGCCGAGTGCGATGTCCCGCTGCGTGACCTGGCGATCCCGCAGCGGTTCCTCGACCACGGCAGCCGCGCCGACGTGCTCGCCGCCGCCGGGCTCACCGCACAGGACGTGGCGCGGCGCGTCACCGAGTGGGCCGCCGCCCTGCCGGGGGTGCGGGTGGTCGACGAGCCCACGCCGTCGGCCCCGGGAGAACAGGCGCGCTGATGCGCGTGCTCATCGTCGAGGACGAGCGTGCGCTGGCCGACGCGGTCGCACGGGGGCTGCGCCGCGAGGGGATGGCCGTCGACGTGGCCTACGACGGCGACACCGGCCACGAGAAGTCCGTGATCACCCGTTACGACGTGGTGGTGCTCGACCGCGATCTGCCCGGCATGTCGGGCGACCGGCTGTGCGCCGAGATCGTCGCGTCCGGGGCCACGACGCGGGTGCTGATGCTCACCGCGAGCGGCACGCTCGCCGACAAGGTCGACGGGCTGTCCCGCGGCGCCGACGACTATCTCGCCAAGCCCTTCGACTTCCCCGAGCTCGTGGCCCGCTGCCGGGCGCTCGGGCGCCGGGCCACCCCGGCCGTGCCGCCGCTGCTCACGGCGGGCGACCTCGCGCTCGACCCGGCGCGGCGCACGGTGCACCGGGCGGAGCGGCCTGTCGAGCTGACGCGCAAGGAGTTCGGCGTGCTGGAGGTACTGCTCGGCGCCGGCGGGGCGGTGGTGAGCAGTGAGGAGCTGCTGGAGCGCGTCTGGGACGAGAACGCCGACCCGTTCACCACCACCGTCCGGGTCACCGTGATGACCCTGCGCAAGAAGCTCGGTGACCCCGGCGTGATCGAGACCGTGGTCGGGGCTGGGTACCGGGTACCGGCCGCGGGCTGAGCGGGGTGCTGCCATGGCCGAACCAGGGCGGCCGGTGGGCCGGCCGGCCGCCGGGCCGCGGCTCGGTAGGCGAGGGGTGGGGCTACGTCCTCGACTGACGCTGGTCAGTACAGCCGTCGTCGCGCTGGTGAGTGCTCTGCTGCTGTGGCTGGGCTGGCTGCTGGTCGGCGGCGTAGCCCGTGCGGTTCCCTCGCTGCCGCCCGGTACGACCGTGCGCGTGGGGGACGTGACCGTTCCCGCCGAACAGCTCCACGACGCCGTCGGAGCCGCTGCGCGGGCCGACGTGCTGCGGGCAGGACTGATCGCGTTCCCGCTCGTCGTAGCCGCGGCTGCGGTGGTGTCCTGGGTGCTGGTCGGCCGGGTGCTCGGCCCGCTGTACGCGGTGACGGCCACAGCCAGACGACTCACGGTCGAGTCGCTGGACACCCGCACGGGGCTGCGCGACGCACGCGGCGAGGTCGCCGAGCTCGCCGCGGGCTTCGACGCGATGCTGGACCGGCTGCAGGCCGCGTTCGACGCGCAGCGCCGGTTCGTCGCGAATGCCAGCCACGAACTGCGCACGCCGCTCTCGGTGTTGCGCACGGAGGTGGACGTCACCCTGTCCGATCCCGCGGCCGATGTCGAGGAGCTACGGCGGATGGCCGAGGTCGTCCGGGACGCCAGCCGCCGCGCCGACGACCTCGTCGCCGGGTTGCTGCTGCTGGCCCGCACCGAAGGTGCCGGGCTGGCCGACGTGCGGCCCGTCGACCTCGCCGTGCTCGTCGTTCCGGCACTGGCCGCCGTCCGCGCCGACGCCGCGCGGCGAGGGCTGCGGGTACAGGTCCGGGGGGGCCCCGCACCCGCAACCGGCGACCCGGTGCTGCTCGAGCGCGTGGCGGGGAACCTGCTGGAGAACGCGGTGCGACATAACGTCGTCGGCGGCTGGGTGGACGTCTGCACCGGCGTGCGAGACGGCTACGCGGAACTTCAGGTGTCCTCCACCGGCCCCGTGATACCGGCCGACCGGGTGCAGGAGTTGTTCGAGCCGTTCCGTCGCGGGCCCGTGGCGCGCACGGGCAACGCGCCCGGTTCTGGGCTGGGGCTCTCGATCGTCCGGGCGGTGGTCCAGGCCCATGGCGGAGTCGTGCACGCCGAGCCGGTGGCGGGCGGCGGACTGGCGGTGACGGTGCGCCTGCCAGCGGCCTGATCAGCCCCGGGCCTGGAGTGCGGGCTCCAGGAGGGGCGCCAGCAGGTCGATCTGCCAGGGGCGCGCGCCACCGGTGCGCAGTGCGCCTGCCACATCCCCGTCGGCGGGTGGGGACCAGCACAGGCGACGGAGGAGATCGGGCTGCAGCAGGTTCTCCACCGGCACCGACCGCTCCTCGCCCAGAGCAGCGATCGCGGTACGGGCCGCGGCGAGGCGGGCGGCTGCATCGGGCTCGCGGTCGGCCCACCGCGCCACCGGCGGCGGCCCCTCGGCGGGCGGAGCGATCTTGGGGAGCTCCGCAGCATCGAGGCCGGCGGCCTCGGCCAGCGCGGCGTACCAGTACGCGGTGAGGCGCCGCTGGGACCGGCCGCGGAACACCGGCAACGCGGCCAGGTCACGCGCCGACTCGGGCGCGGCGACGGCAGCCTCGACGATCGCGGCGTCAGGCAGGACACGTCCCGGTGCGATGTCGCGCTCGGCGGCGAGCCGGTCACGCGCTTCCCACAGCGCCCGGACGGCGGCCAGGGCGCGCGGCTTGCGCAGCTTGTGGAGCCCGGAGGTGCGTCGCCATGGTTCGGCGCGAGGCCGCGGCGGCCCGGCGGTGCGCACGGCCTCGAACTCCTGCATCGCCCACTCGAGCTTGCCCTGCTCGGCGAGCAGCCCGGCGAGCACGTCACGCAGCTCGACCAGCACCTCGACGTCCAGTGCGGCGTAGACGAGCCAGTCCTCGGGCAGCGGGCGACGCGACCAGTCGGCGGCACCGTGGCCCTTCTCGAGGGAGAGACCCAACAGCTGCTCGACCAGGGGGCCGAGGCCGACGCGTGGGAGTCCGGCCAGCCGTCCTGCCAGCTCGGTGTCGAAGAGTGCGGAAGGGACGAGACCCACCTCGGCGAGGCACGCCAGGTCCTGGTTGGCCGCGTGCAGCACCCACTCCGGCCCGGTCAGCGCCGGGGCGAGCTCGGAAAGGTCACTCTGGAGCGGGATCGGGTCGACGAGGGCCGTACCTGCGCCCGCACGGCGCAGTTGTACCAGGTAGGCCCGTTGCGAGTACCGGAAGCCGGAGGCGCGCTCGGCGTCGACGGCGATCGGTCCGCTCCCCGCCGCGAAGGCCGCAGCCGTGTGTGCGAGCGCCCTGCGGTCGGCGACGACCGAAGGCAGCCCGTCGCGGGGCGCCAGCAGCGGAACTGCTGCCGGAGCGTCCGGCGGGTCGTAATGCCCCTTGTCCTGATGCGGATCTGCGGTCAGCGGATGACCCCGGCACGCATCGCCAGCGCGACCATCTGGGCGCGGTCCCCCGTGCCGAGCTTGCGCCCGATCCGGGACAGGTGGCTCTTGACCGTGAGCGCGGACAGGCTCAGCGCCTCGCCGATCTCCTTGTTGGACTGGCCGTCGGCCACCAGCTGCAGTACCTCGACCTCGCGGGCGGAGAGCTCGCGGGGCGTGTTGTCGGTGCCCGGCACCCGAGTGCCCGTGGCGAGCAGCGGGGCCACGGTCGGATCGGCGTAGACACCGCCGTCCAGCACGCGCTTGACGCCGTCGGTGACGATCGCCGCCGATGCGGACTTCAGCAGGTAGGCCTGCGCACCCGCCTGGAATGCCGAGCGCACGGCGTACGGGTCGTCCGAGGACGCCAGCACCACCAACCGGTTCCATCCGAGCGACCGCAGTTCGGTCACGAGGTCGAGACCGCTGCCATCGGGCAGACCGAGATCCAGGATCGCCAGGTCACAGGGTCCGTTCGCATGCGCCCGAGCCCGTGCTTCGGCGACTGAGGCGGCTTCGTACACCGTGCCCGCACCCATGGAGCGCAGCCGGGCGGCGATCGCCTCGCGAAGGAGCGGGTGATCGTCGACCACCAGCACCGAGAACAACTCTTCCCGCGGATGCGGGACCATCGAGGGCGACAGCACGGCACCTGGAGTGCCGCGAGCTGGTGCGCCCTGGCCCAATACGGCCACGTCACTACCTCCCTGGAGTCGGTCGTTGCCCCCCGACCGGCACCAGAACCCCGGTCGGTGAAGCTGTCGCCCGACCACCCGAGGAGGTGTCGTGGAGGAAGCCTAGCCCCCCAAGCGGTCTAACGTCGTGTGGTGGTTCGAAGTTCTCCGGGTGAAAGTTACAGCGTTGTCGATATGCATGCACCCGTACGGGTGACGGACGTGATCTCTTCCGCGTCTCAGACGCAGGTGAAGCCAGGTCAGACCGTCCGATGCGCGATGGGAAGTATCCCGACAGGGGGGAGACCCGCCGCCGATGCGATGAGTGCGCAAAATGCCTCTGCGTGACGGGACAGGTCCGGTCCGGTAGGCGTCCAGGAGGCGCGTAGCTCCACGTCGTCGTCCCGGCGCGGGCCTGCGATGTCTCCGAACCGCACCGAGGACGTCTGCGTGACGGTGCCGCCGAGTGCGACGTACTCCGCTCCGCCATGGTCGAGTGCCTCCGTGAGCCACGACCAGCCGACGACCGGCAGCATCTCGTCACCGAGCTGCTCGGGGTCGAGCCGGGCCTGCACGAAGCAGACCAGGCGGAAGGTGCCCTCCCAGGCGTCCTGCCCGGCGGGGTCGTGCAGCAGGATCAGCCGGCCGGAGGTGTCGGGCTCATCGAGCTCCTCGCCGGGGGCCGTGCTCGCGTCCGCCTCCACACTGAACGCCCACGTGTAGGGGGCGAGCCGAGGCGGCGCATCCAGGGCGGAGACGATCAACTCCGGTCTCGGCCGCATGGCGCGCAGCGACGCGACCGCCTGCCGGAACTCTGGAGGTGGGGCGGTCGCATCGGGCACGAGCGAGAACTCTAGGTCGCTCTCCGTGTCCGGGTGCCGAGGCGCGCCGCATGATTCACGGCCTGCGCCGTCCACCGTCGGGTGATCCAACCCCGAGCCGTGAGACAATGCGGTTCTCATGGTGCTCAATCCCCCTTCAGACGTCCTCGCCCGCCGCGATCTGCGCACTGCGCCCCTGCTCGCCGCGGCGCGCGGCGAGTCCCCGGAGCACATTCCGGTCTGGTTCATGCGGCAGGCCGGGCGCTCGCTTCCCGAGTACCGGGCGCTGCGCGCCGGGTCGGGGATGCTGCAGGCCTGTCTGACGCCCGACCTGACCTGTGAGATCACCCTGCAGCCGGTGCGCCGCCACGGGGTCGACGCGGCGATCCTGTTCAGCGACATCGTCATACCGCTCTACATCGCCGGCGTGGGGGTGGACATCGTGCCGGGCACCGGCCCGGTGGTGGCAGAGCCGGTGCGAACGATGGCCGATGTCGACCGAATCCCGGCGCTGCACCCCGAGCAGGTGGCTCCGGTCGCCGAAGCGATCACGCTGCTGCTGCGCGAGCTGGGGGAGACCCCGCTCATCGGCTTCGCGGGCGCCCCGTTCACCCTCGCCTCGTACCTCGTGGAGGGGGGCCCGAGCCGCAACCACGAGCGCACGAAGGCCCTCATGAGGTCGGCCCCTGAGGTCTGGCACGCACTGATGGGCCGCCTCGCCGAGTCGACCTCGGTGTTCCTGAGGGCCCAGATCGACGCCGGCGTCGACGCGGTCCAGCTCTTCGACTCGTGGGTCGGTGCGCTGTCGGACCGCGACTACCGCGCCTACGCCCAGCCGCACTCCGCCCGCGTGCTCACCGCACTCGCCGACACCGGCGTACCGCGGATCCACTTCGGCGTCGGCACGGGCGAGCTGCTCGGTGCCATGGCTGAGGCCGGAGCGGACGTCGTGGGCGTCGACTGGCGGATCCCGCTCGATGAGGCGGCCCGCCGCACGGGCGGCACCCATCCTGTGCAGGGCAACCTCGACCCCGCCGTGCTCTTCGCCGACCAGGCGTCGATCGAGGCCGAGGCCCGCCGGATCGTCGACGAGGGCCGCCGCACACCGGGGCACGTGTTCAACCTCGGCCACGGCGTGCTCCCCGCGACCGATCCGGACGTCCTCACCCGGCTCGTCGAGCTGGTGCACAGCCTGCGGCCGTGACGGCGCGGCGGACGGCCTTCCCCGGCGTCGCCCCGAGCGTCGCCGTCGTCGGTGGCGGAGTCTCCGGGCTCGCCGCGGCACACCGGCTACGCGTCCTGCTCGGCCCGTCGGCCACCATCACCGTGCTCGAACAGCGCGACCGCACCGGAGGCGTGCTGCACACCGTCGATCTCGGCGGAGTGCCCTTCGACGTGGGCGCGGAGGCGTTCCTGGCCCGGCGGCCGGAGATGGCGGTGCTGCTGGGCGAGCTCGGCCTGACCGGGGAGCAGGTGCACCCCACCGGGGCGAAGGCGTCGCTGCGGGCGAACGGGCGGACGGCCGCCCTGCCCGGCGCCACCCTGCTCGGGGTGCCGACGAGCGGCGCCCGGCTGGACGGGCTCCTCTCCGCCACCGGGCTGGCCGCCGTCGCCGCCGAGCCCGCCCTGCCGCTGCAGTGGGAGCGAGGGTCCGACGTGGTGCTGGGCGGGCTGCTGCGCGACCGGTTCGGCGACGAGCTCGTCGACCGCCTCGCCGACCCGCTGCTGGGTGGGGTCTACGCGGGGCGGGTCGACGAGCTGGGCCTGCGCGCCACGGTCCCCGCCCTCGCCGCCGCTCTCGACACCGGAGCCCCGTCCCTCACGGCTGCTGCCGACGCGGCTACCGTCCCGCCGCCCGGCCCGGCTGCTCGGGACGGCCGGGCTCCAGCGAGCCCTGCACCCGTCTTCGGTGCCCTGTCCGGTGGCTATCGGACGCTCCTGGACGCCCTCGCCGCCGCGGCCCGGGCGAACGTCCGGCTCGGCACCGCGGTCCGGGAGCTGCACCGCCGGGAGGCCGGCTGGCGGCTCACGCTCGGCCCCACCACCGCCCCCGAGGCGCTCGACGTGGACGCCGTGGTGCTGGCGATCCCCGCTCCCGCCGCGGCACGGCTGCTGGCCCCAGCGGCACCGGCCGCGGCTCGGGCGGCGGCAGAGATCGGGCTGGCGTCCTCGGTCGTCGTCGCACTCGCCTACCGCGGGGCCGACGCGAGCACCTTGCCGCCCACCTCGGGTGCGCTGATCGCGACCGGGGAGCCCCTGTCGGTGAAGGCATTCACCCACTCGACGAACAAGTGGTCACACCTGGCTCCCGACGGTCTGGTCCGGCTGCGCGCCTCCCTCGGCCGCTTCGGCGAGGCCGCCACCCTGCAGGTCGACGACGCCGAGCTCGTCGGCCGGGCCAGGGCCGACCTCGCGGCGCTCACCGGGATCACGGCCGAGCCCGTCGCCGTCCACGTCCAGCGCTGGGGTGGCGGACTGCCGCAGTACGGGGTCGGTCACCTCGACCGCGTGCGGGTGATCGGGGACGGCCTCCCTACTGGGCTCGCTGTCGCAGGCTCGGCCCTGCACGGCGTCGGGGTGCCTGCCTGCGTGGGCACGGGCCGCGCGGCCGCCGAGCGGATCGTCGCCCACCTGACGGCCCTCGCTCCCCGGGCGTGACTAGGGTCCGACGGGGCGTGCAGCCGTCGCACGAACGGGTCCGTACGTCCGGCTCTGTTGGACATCCGGAGCGTTCGTTCAGGGCGATCGCCGGCACGTGACGGGGCTCGCCACGGGGCAGCCAGGAGCGGTCCACGTGGCAGGATGGTTGCCATGGCACGCCTCGACTACGCC
>JAODNO010000543.1 GCA_025465235.1 Pseudonocardia sp. | reverse complement strand
GGCACGCGCCCGGCAACCGTCGGAGGTCTGGACGTGGGCGAGCAGCCTGGCCCGCTGCTCGGCCGTGATGCTCTCGGGAACGGACGCGACCAGCTGCTGCAGTCGGTGTGGGTGCACGGGGTTCTCCCTCACGTGACGGTCATCACCACGACCGTACGGCGCCCGACCGGGTGACGGCTACCCCGATAGCTACCGTGGCGATCATGTCCCGGTCGCCATGGGCTGACACCGGCCTGTTCCTGCGCGAGTTTGTGCGCGACCCCCTGCACACGGCGGCATTGGCGCCCAGCTCACCCGCGCTCGCCGCCGCGATGGCAGCATCGCTTCCCGGCACCGGCGCACCCGTCGTGGTGGAGCTCGGACCCGGCACCGGGGCGTTCACCGGCGTGATCCAGGAGCGCACCGGCGGGCGGGCCCTGCACATCGCCGTGGAGCTCAACCCGGGCTGGGCGCAGCTGCTCGCACAGCGGCACCCGCAGGTCGAGGTGGTGCTCGCCGACGCGCGCGAGCTACCGGCACTGCTCGCCGACCGCGGGATCGCCGCCGTGGACGCCATCGTCAGTGGGCTGCCGTGGGTGGCCTACTCCCCCGGTCCCGACGGGCGCGGCCTGCACACGATGATCACTGAAGCGCTCGCCCCGCACGGCGTCTTCACGCAGTTCGCCTACATCTGGACGCGCTGGGCGCCGCCCGCCCGCCGCCAGCTCGCCGACCTGCGCGCGCACTTCGCCGAGGTCGTGATCAGCCGGCCGGTGTGGCGGAACCTACCGCCCGCCGTCGTCTACGAGGCTCGGCAACCGCAGCGCCGCCACGGCGACTGATCGCTGCCCGACGTACCTCAGCGCCCTCGTGGGGGCGCTGGTGCGCGGGCTGCGGGGATCTTCGCAGGTCACGACCGCTCAGAGGTACGGCTGGACCAGCTCGACGTAGCGGCGCGCGAGCGTGGCGATCACCTGGCGGCGGGCGATGTCGGCCAGTTTGTCCCGCCTGCGCCCCGCCAGCACCGCCTGGATAAGCGGGTGCCGTCGGGACGCAGGACCCCGCCGTCGTCGCGGATCGCGAGGGCCGACCGGACGAGGTGCTGGCGGTACCCGATCCGCCCGGTCACGCCGTTCATCACGATGCGAACTGTGCTCCTGACATGGGCTCTACCCGCTCTCTGCGGGGTTCGGCTGCGACCGTCCGGCGTGGGTCGGACGGCGACGCAGCGGCAAGGCGGGCGCCGTGACCACTACGTACAGTGATTGAACGGCCCCGCCTGTAGGCCGTTCAGGTGGGGCTGCCAATGTTGGACGAGTGCGTCTCGTCTTCCGCTCCGACGATCATGAGGAGTACTCCGCTGTCCGCGACCGGCTGCGGCTGCACATCGTCGCGTGGGCCCGCCGGCGCGGCATCGATGTGGAACCGTCACTGGTCGCCGCGGCGCTCGATCACAAGCACGGCGTCGACGGGCGCCTCGGCCACTGGACCCGCGCGCACGTCGCCGACGCGCTGGCCGTGTGGTTCCCGCGCACGGTGCCGCTGCTCGAGGACGACCGCGACGCCGTGCCCACCGCGCTGCACGCTCTGATCGGATTTCTCGCCGACCACGACTGGCTCGACTCGCGCTCGGCGCCGCCCGCCGAGTTGCACGCCCAGGTCACCGACTCCACGCCGGCCCTGCACGACGCCCTCGACGACGAGCGCAACCACGACCTCGGCACCTTCTGGGCGGTGCAGATGCTGCGCCACGGCGTCGCGACGGCGGACCCGGCCGCCGTCGGCCGGTTCCTGCAGCAGGTGCACGCAGGTGAGCTGGAGATCGACCGGGCGGCGCTCGAGGAGATCCAGCGCCGGCAGGAGGCCGAGACCGCGGAGCCTCCGCGGCCCGAACTGCCGCCCGTGCTGCTGCCCGGCGCGGCCCAGATGCTTGCCGCCGCCGACTCCAGCGTCGCGCTCGCCCGGCTGCGCGCGTTCACGCGGTGGGTACGGGCGGGGCGGCCGGTGACCCGGGAGGGGAGGCTCCTGCTCTCCGACGCCCGTGCGGTGGCCGACGCACTCGACCTCGACCACTTCAGCCGCGACCGGGCCCGCACCAGCGACGATCTTCCGGAGATAACGCTACTGCTGGCCTGGGCGCGGCAGGCGCGGCTCGTCCGCGTCGTGAACGGGCGGCTGGTGCAGGTGAAGAGCTCTGCCCCGCTGCTGAGCAGGCCGATCGAGCTGTGGCGGCGCGCGTTCGAGGCCGTCGGCGGCATCGGGGAGCACTTCGGCGGCAGCAACGTGTTCGGGGCGCCCTCGCTGTTCGGGATGAGCCTCGGGGAGGCGTTCCCGATGCTGCTGTTGCAGCTGTACTCGGCGGGCGGAGACCCGGTCCCCGTTGAGCTGTTCCATCGCGTCGTGCGCGACACCGTCAACGACCGGATGGGCTGCGTCGTCGACGACCTCGCCGGGGACGTCGAGCACCGGCTGTGGCGTCGCGACGTCACGGCGCTGCTCGACGCGCTGGAACTGCTCGGGGCCGTCCACCTGTCCGAGAGCCTCGACGGCGAGAACCACGACGACCTGATCCGGCTCGCCGGCCGCGACGACCCCGACCCCACGCTCGTCTCGCTCACGCCGCTCGGGGTCTGGGCCGTGCAGGAGATGCTCACCGAGCAGGGGGTGCACGCGCCACTGGTCGGGGAGCTCGCGGACGAGGACATCGAGTACGTGTGCGTGCGCTGCACCGGCCTGCGCCCCGAGATCGTCGAGGCCGAGCTGACCGCATGGGTGCGTGCCCGCACCGGGCGGGCGGCGGCCCAGGAGATCATGCGGTACCTGCAGCGGGTCGAGGACCCTGCATACCGGGACCTGGCCCTGTTCGCCCTGTCCCGCGCCGGCGCCCCCGGCCGCGAGGCGGCGCGTTGGCGGGGGCGACCGGCCGTCGCCCTGCGCTCCGCTGCCACGGGGGCCCAGCCGCGCGTCGAGTGCGACGCACGAGCGCGCAGGCCTTGACGCCACACAGCCGTTCGAGTGGACACGCGGGACCACCCGTCACGTCGGGGTCGTGCTCTGCGAGTAGGGGGCGGGTGACAGTCGTCGCCCGTCCCCCGTGGAGGAAGAGCAGCCGGTGAATTCCGACGCCTACTCGAGCTGGTCCGGAGCGCCCAAGCAGTGGTTCATCGTCCCGGCGCAGCGGCAGGCACCACCGAGGCACCCCCTCGCCCCTCCGTCGGCCCCTCCGTCGGCCCGGCCGGGCTCGGCGCGGCGCGCCGGTGGCGGG
>JAODNO010000530.1 GCA_025465235.1 Pseudonocardia sp. | reverse complement strand
AGACGGGCGATGCGGCGGGAGGCGATGCAAGTCCGGTCACGCCACAACCCTCGCCCCCCGTCGCGGCCGCCCCCAGCCGGTGCGCCTCCGCAGGGAGGGTAGGGCCAACCCGAACCCGTGCGCGCCCCATTAGGGTTCCCTCTCATGGCGGAGGACGTGTGGCGGACGGTCGACGACCACTTCGGCCGGATGCTCCTCGGTCCCGATCCGGTGCTCGACGCCGCGCTGGAGGCCAACGCCATCGGCGGTCTGCCGGCGATCGACGTCTTTCCGGCGCAGGGGAAGCTGCTGCACCTGCTGGCCCGCTCGATCGGCGCCGGGCGGATCCTGGAGATCGGCACGCTGGGCGGCTACTCCACGATCTGGCTGGCCCGGGCCCTCCCGCCGCACGGGCGGCTGCTCACGTGCGAGATCGACCCGCGCCACGCCCAGGTGGCCACGTCCAACCTGGCCATGGCCGGCTTCGCTGAGATCGTCGAGGTGCGCGTCGGGCCGGCGCTCGACACGCTCAGCACGCTCGACCCCGCCGTCGACGGCCCCTTCGATCTCACGTTCATCGATGCGGACAAGGCCGCCAACACGGAGTACTTCGAGCATGCGCTGCGGCTCTCGCGGCCCGGCAGCATGATCATCGTGGACAACGTGGTGCGCAACGGCCGGGTTGTCGACGCGGGCAGCGACGAGCCCTCCGTGCTGGGCACCCGCCGGCTGGCCGCGGCCGTGGCGCAGGAGGAGCGGGTCAGTGCCACGGTGATCCAGACCGTCGGCGCGAAGGGGTACGACGGTTTCCTGCTCGCACTGGTCCACTAGCGGCCCCCCTTCCCGGGCGGCCGGCGTCCCCTCAGCTGACGAACGACGGAGAGATCGACGTGGAGCCTTCCGACCTGACCGACGTGCTGTCCGCAGTGCGCGCGTTCATCCGCAAGGAGGTCGTGCCGCTGGAGGAGCAGATCGACGCCGAGGACGCCATCCCGGAGCGGATCATCGCCACCTGCAAGGAGATGGGGCTCTACGGGTTCGCAATCCCCGAGGAGTACGGCGGGCTCGGGATGACGCTCACCGAGGAGGCGCAGCTCGCGTTCGAGCTGGGCTGGACCACCCCGGCGCTGCGGTCCCTGTTCGGCACCAACAACGGCATCGCCGGACAGGTGCTGCTGGTCGGCGGCACGGAGGAGCAGAAGAAGTCGTGGCTGCCACGGCTGGCGTCGGGTGAGGTCACGGCCTCGTTCGGGCTCACCGAGGCGGACGCGGGCTCCGACCCGTCCGGGCTCGCGACGACGGCGAGGCGCGACGGCACCGACTGGGTGATCAACGGTTCCAAGCGCTACATCACCAACGCACCCGTCGCCGACGTGATCATGGTGTTTGCTCGCACCAATCCCGAGGCCGCCGGCAACCGCGGCATCTCGACGTTTCTGGTGCCGGCCGGCACGCCCGGGCTCTCCATCGGGCCGAAGGACCACAAGATGGGGCAGTTCGGCGCGTGGACGGCCGACGTCCACCTGGACGACGTGCGCGTCCCGGCCGAGGCGCTGGTCGGCGGCGATGCCGGGATCGACCAGGGGTTCCTGACCGCGGCGAAGTGCCTGGCCCACGGGCGGGCACACATCGCGGCGCTGTGCGTCGGGATGGCGGGGCGGCTGGTGCACGAGTCGGTGGAGTTCGCGAAGACCCGCGAGCAGGGCGGTCGGCCCATCGCGTCGTTCCAGCTGATCCAAGGTCTGATCGCCGACTCGGTCACCGATCACTACGCGGGACGCGCACTCGTGCTCGACGTGGCGCGGGCCTACGACGCCGGCACCGACAAGGTGCAGGGCCCGTCGGCGGCCAAGTACTTCGCCAGCGAGATGGTGGGCCGGGTAGCCGACCGCGCCGTGCAGGTACACGGCGGGGCCGGCTACATCCGGGGGGTCGCGGTGGAGCGTTTCTACCGCGACGCCCGGCTGTTCCGGATCTACGAGGGCACCAGCCAGATCCAGCAGGTGATCATCGCTCGGCAGGCACTGGGGAGAGCGGCCCGCGGCTAGCTCACCTTCAGCTGCGTGGCGCGACCCGTCACGCGCAGCACGACCAGCACCACCACTCCGACGGCGAGCCACACCAGCCCGCCGATCTTGGCGTTGGCGTCGGCGTTCACCAGCACGTACCCGATGATCACGAAGCCGAGCAGCGGCACGACGAGGTGCAGCCCGTACGTCCGCTGCCGCTGCTTGATCAGGTACCAGGCGGCCACCGACAGGTGCAGCAGCAGGAACGAGAACAGCGCACCGAAGTTCACCAGCGACGACAGCAGCCCGATCTGGCCGACGAAGAACAGCCCGAGCACCAGGCTCACCACCGACACGAGCACCACTGCCCGCTCCGGCACCCGCCGGGTGGGGTGCACGTGCGCGAGGAACCGCGGCAGCTGCCGGTCGCGCGCCATCGAGAACAGCAGCCGCGACGTGGCCGCCTGCGCCACCAGCGCGTTCGCGATGGCGGAGCCGAGCGCGACGGCGATGGCCACGACCACCTTGAACCAGTCACCGCCGACCAGCCCGGCCACCGTGTAGAACGCCTCGTTGGTGGCCGTCTCGCCGGCGAACTCCGTCTGTCCCGGCAGGAGCAGCGCCGCGAGGTAGGTCTGCACGACGAACAGCGCGGCCACCATCCCCAAGGAGATCACCGTCGCCCGTCCGACCACCCTGGAGCCGCCGGTGGTCTCCTCGGCCATCGTGCTGATCGCGTCGAAGCCGAGGAACGACAGCACGGCGACGGACAGGGCCGCGAAGATCAGGCTGGGCTGGAACACCTCGGGGTTGAAGAACGGTGTGAACGTCCAGCT
>JAODNO010000499.1 GCA_025465235.1 Pseudonocardia sp. | reverse complement strand
GCCGGGACACGATCAGGTACGTCAGTCGGAGCGCCACCAGGCGATCATGCCGAGCCGTGGTGGGTGTCGAACCCGCAGGTCACGGTCGTCGGCCGAGTTCTGGGCATCCACACCGTCAGCCGGGTCTCGTGATCGTCAAGGAGGACGACGCGGTCGGTCCAGCGCGTGCGGTATTGCTCGTCGTCGAGCAGGAGGTCGGCCAGGGTGCGGCGCAGGGTCGAGCTGCCGGTCCGGCCCAGGTGGTTGGACGCGAGCGGGCTTCGCAACTTGGTCGCGATGCCGACGTAGAGCAGTCGGAGATCCGGGACTGAGGGGTACAGCGGCCCCACGAGCGTTGGGAGTGTCGCCGGGCTCGCCCACCACGCGTAGAGCCCGGAGACGGCCGATACCCGCGCGCGGACGTCGGCCGCGCCGATCGGGTTCGTGAGCAGATCGGCTTTGACCGCGTCGGGGCCTGGGGATGGTGGGGTCACGGCCGGCAGTCTGGCGCAGGGGCCAACCGGCGCTTCGCCGGCGAGCAGATCAAGCTGGGCACCCAGTTCCTCACCTGGCTCACCCGACACCACCGCACCCTGCGGACCTGCCGCCAGGCCGACATCGACACCTGGCACGCCCAGCACAGCGAGCACGCCCGAGACAGAGTAGGCGGGTTCCTGCTCTGGGCCATGACCAGCAAACTCACCCGGCACCTGCGGCTGCCTGGCCCCTCGGTCAACCGGAACGCACCCCTGCCGCAGCAGGAGCGGATGGGCGCTGCTGGGACGACTGCTCACCGCACACGACCTCCCACTGCGATCCCGAGTCGCCGGCCTGATCGTGCTGCTCTACGCGCAACGGCTCAGCCGGATCGTGCCTAAGCGGAAAGACCATCGGCGAGCGTCGTGGCGATCTGGCTGATGAGATCGGGTTCCTCCCGGCGCGGTGACCTGCCCCGCCCTGTGGCCCTTCGCTTGGATTTTGCCGCGGTGCGTTGTCGCTGGTTGCGCTGCGACACGCCAGGCAGGGTAGCGCCGCCTCTGCAGTCGGGTTCCTCGGCCGCCCTTCGTCACGGGCCGAATTGAGAGACCGGTGTCCGGCATTTGCCGACGGTGGGAGCGCCGAGACCTCGGCCCGTTCGGCCCGTCACTCCGAGTCCTCGGCGTATGTGTTGGGCGACCACGCGACGCTGCCGTCGGCGGCGTAGATCACGATGTTGCGGTCGTCCTGGATCGCGAGGTGCGCGCCGGGGGAGTCGGTGTTCGACGCCCAGACCGGCTGGTTGTCCTCCGCGTAGAGGACGAGGTTGCCGTCTGCCTGCATGTCGACCCGCACGCCACCCTTGTTCCAGCTCTCCGAGCTCCATACCGCGCCGGTGGGGCCGTTGAGTACGAAGTTGCCGTCCTCCTCGAGCACGCCGATCCAGTACTGCCCGCTCGGCGAGAAGAGTCGCTCCCCGATCGCCAGGCTCTGACCGCTGCTCAGGATGTTGCTCATATCCGTCCCCTTCAGGTTGCATCAGGCAGTTCGGGCGCTCCGACCGCGGGGTGAGACGTACCACCGCCTGTCCATCTCACACGTCGCTCAACCGTGTTCTCAGTGCCTTGACGCCCTGAGCGGCGCGCTGCTGCTGCACGATCAGTTCGTGCTCCTCGACCCGCCGTGACGCCTGGCGAAGACGGACTGGATGCGGGAAAATCCCGCGCACCAGGCTGTCGGGGAGCGAGGAGGTACGCATGGCGGCACTGGATCCGGAGCAGATCACCAAACGGCGGTAAGGCGGCGGTACCGTCCGTCCCTCGCCGAGAGCTGACGGCGCTCCTGCACGAGCACATCGCGGAGTTCGGGACCGGGCCGGATGGGCGTCACCTCGAATACTGGGGCGCACTTTGGGCGGAGACAGTCCGGCCAGGACCGGCGGCGCCGTGTGCTCTGGCCAACGCGCCGCTCGCGGGCCGCTGGGCAGCGGGCGGTTAAATGCCTTGGAGGAGTCTGCGCAACAGCAAGGCACGGCGGGGGTGGTACTGCGATCGCCGAGGCGCATGTTCTGACATTCCTGGGCGCCGGGCGGCAATCCGTTCTCATGATGTCGGGCATGATCGGAGGGTGACGATCCTGGACGCCGTCCGGAACAACGCTGAGTGGTGCGAGGTGATGTGCCTGTGGGGTGTTAGAACTCCGCACAAGCGTGAGACCTGGGTTCTTGGCGTTGTGCGACGCGGCGGCGATGATCAGTTGTGGTGTTCCGTCTGCTCTATCTGGTCTTCGTTCGACTGGCCGGCTGGTTCGTCCACCGCAGCCGGCACACTCATCCACAGGCGCCGAACCTGTCCCCCTGCGGCCGCGACGGCGGCCACGCGCCTGGCCGAGCGACGCTCGGCGGCCAACGACGAAGGACTCCCGGCGATCCAACCGACTGGGCCGCGCAGCAGGCGCTGCAGGTCGAGCTCACCGAGCGCCGGCTCCGCTGGTACCCGGCGCAGGGCGGCAGCGATGACAGGCGTCACCTCGAAGCAAGTGCCGCCGTCATCGGATTGACCAGGACAGACGCCGTCGCGCTCGGGCGGACCTACAGGCAGGACGCGATCTTCGAGTGGACCAGCCAGGACTGGTCGGTGATCGGGTGCGATGTCGCGTCCCCGCCAAGCATGGGATGGCGATGCTCTGCCACTGGCGTCCAGCCCACAGGGGCGCACCACCCGAGTAGTCGATCTTGCTGTTGACATGGGCAGCGCCAACCTCACAGTCAGGGCACGCCGAGCATATAATGGTCCACCCATACGGGCTGCGCGGCCCGCCCTGCCTGAGCGAGTCCCGCGAGGCATGAAATCGTCGTCGATGCCCTGGTCCGACCGCGCCCGCCAGACTTGACTGGACCCGTGATCAGTGCGCGCAGGCAGTACGAACGCGCCAGCCACGCCCGCAAACAGGTCACGTTCTCCCGCGGGCTACGCCGCCGCTACCGGCTCGCTCAGGAAGAGTCCGATGACGAGATCGCGGACCGAGACATGGGCGGCGACGACATGGTCGCGCTCCCGGCTGAGACCTGGCAGGCGATCCGCGACCGCGCCGAGCAGTTGCTCACCACCGCCGAGGTCGACGGTTTGACCGGAGCCGTCCTGTGGTTGACCGAGGGTGGTCTGGCGTGGTCGAGGGCCATTCCATCGCCTCGGCCGGTGTGGTCCTCGGGCCCCGGAGTCGTGGCCAGCGGTCCGCAGGATCCCCCGCATCAGCCAGGTGATAGCACGTCCGTATTGGTGGTCGCCACCATGCGTGCATTGACTGCCGGCCGTCCAGGGATGGACGGTCCTGGCTGGTCGT
>JAODNO010000457.1 GCA_025465235.1 Pseudonocardia sp. | reverse complement strand
GCTGGTCGCGCTCGCTTCCAACTCCCGGGTGTTCGGCAGCCCCACGCTGTCCGGCCTGGGCGCGGTGGCGCGGATCGGTGCTGATCGCAAGCGGGCCGCTGCGGCGGCCGGCGCATCGAAGGGAGCCTGAGAGATGGCGGCCACGACCCCTTCTCGCAAGGGTGGCCTCTCCGGCCTCTACACCGGCACCGGCTCGTTCGACATCGTCGGGCGCAGGCGGAGGTGGTACATCGCGTTCGGGTTGCTGGTGCTCGTCTGCATCACGTCGATCGTCTTCCGGGGCTTCAACCTCAGCATCGACTTCACCGGCGGCACACAGCTGCAGTTCCCGACCGCCAGCACGGCCGCGCCGCCCACGGTGGAGGCCGTCGGCGGGGTGTACGAGCGGGTGATCGGTACCCAGGCCGCCTCCGTGCAGACGGTCGGCAGCGGTACCGCCGGCTCCGTCCTCATTCGCTCGGAGTCCCTCAACCCCACGCAGCTCGTGGCGCTCAAGCAGGCGCTGCTCGACTCGTTCAAGCCGGTCGGGCCGAACGGCGCACCCGCGTTGCAGGCGATCAGCGACAGCGACGTGAGCGGGAGCTGGGGCGGCCAGATCACCAGCCAGGCGCTCATCGCCCTGGCGGTGTTCCTCGTGCTGGTGACGATCTTCCTGGCGTTCTACTTCGAGCGCTCCATGGCCGCCGCGGCGCTGGTCGCGCTCGTGCACGACGTGGTCGTCACCGCGGGTGTGTACTCGATCATCGGGTTCCAGGTCACTCCGGCCACCGTGATCGGGCTCCTGACGATCCTGGGCTTCTCGCTCTACGACACGGTCGTCGTGTTCGACAAGGTCAAGGAGAACACCCGCGGCCTGCTCGGGCTCACGCGGCGCACCTACGCGGAGGCGGCCAACCTCGCGCTCAATCAGACCCTGATGCGCTCGATCAACACTTCGCTGATCGCGGTGCTGCCGGTGCTCGGGTTGATGGTGGTCGGCGTGGGGCTGCTCGGGGTCGGCACGCTGGCCGACCTCGCTCTGGTGCAGATGGTCGGCATCCTCGCCGGTTCCCTGTCGTCGCTGCTGCTCGCCACGCCGCTCCTGGTCGATCTGAAGATGCGCGACCCGAGGTACCGGGCGCAGGCCGAGCGGGTGAGGGCCCGGCGCGCACGGGCCGCGGATGCGCTTGCGGGGGCACCGGGTGAGCGGCCCGACGGCGGCCCGGACCTGTCCGACGACGGTGCGCTCGCCACCGAGCTGTGCAAGGAGCGCGCGATGGCCGCGGCGGCGAGCTCGCCTGCCCGACCCGGCAAGTCGGGGGAGCGGCGGAACACATCCCGGACCGCCCGGCCGACGGGCAAGGCGTCGCGTCCCAGTGGCAAGAGGCGGGGATGAGCGAGCGCGGCGAGGCAGTGCGATGAGTGAGCTTGCGAGCGAGTCATCGGTACAGCGCGTGCACGGCGACATCCGCGACGCGGAGGCGGAGGGGACTTTCGACCGGGTGGTCGGGCTCCTCAGGGACGTCCCGGACTACCCGTCGCCCGGAGTCCTGTTCCGCGACATCACCCCGGTGCTGGCCGACGCCGAGGCGTTTGCCACGGTCACCACCGAGCTGGCGTCGCTGGTGGGTGAGGCAGACGTCGTGGTCGGGGTGGAGGCGCGCGGCTTCCTGATCGGGGCGGCCGTCGCCATCGTCGCAGGCACAGGCGTCGTCCCGATCCGCAAGGCCGGGAAGCTGCCGAGGGTGGCGAGCTCCCGGACCTACGACCTCGAGTACGGCACGGCCACGCTCGAGCTGCCAGCCGACACGGTGGCCCGTGGGGCGAGGGTCTTCGTGGTCGACGACGTGCTGGCCACCGGCGGCACAGCGGCCGCCGCATGCGCGCTGCTGGCCGATGCCGGCGCCGACGTGCTCGGCCTCGGCGTCCTGCTGGAGCTCGTCGCGCTGGGGGGCCGGGACCGGCTCGCGCCGATCCCGGTCCACACGCTCCTCAGCGTCTGACTGATCACGCTGCCACCAGCAGGGGGATCGGCCACTCCGCGAGGCCTTGACGGGACTATCCTTTATCGAGTGGAGCGCGAAATCGCATGACGGAGGTGCAGCAGCCGATCGCGCCGCCGGTCCCCGGGCCGGAGAGTCCGGTGGCCACCACGTCCAGACCCTCGGCAACGCGGAGGGTGCGCGCCCGCATCGCGCGCCGGATGACCCCGCAGCGCGTCGCCGTCGTCGCCCCGGTGCTCGAGCCCCTGGCCAGCGTCCACCGCGCCCTGCACCCGAAGGCTGACCTGGCCCTCCTGCAGCGCGCCTACGACGTGGCCGAGGCGAAGCACGACGGCCAGCAGCGCAAGTCCGGCGACCCGTACATCACCCACCCGCTGGCCGTCGCCACGATCCTGGCCGAGCTGGGAATGGACACCACCACGCTCGTCGCGGCGCTCCTGCACGACACTGTGGAGGACACCGACTACTCGCTCGACCGGCTGCGTGGCGACTTCGGTGAGGAGGTCGCGCACCTCGTCGACGGCGTCACGAAGCTCGACAGGGTGGAGCTGGGCAACGCGGCCGAGGCGGAGACGATCCGCAAGATGGTGGTCGCGATGGCCCGCGACCCGCGGGTGCTCGTGATCAAGCTGTCCGACCGGCTGCACAACATGCGCACCATGCGCTTCCTGCCGCCGGAGAAGCAGGCCAAGAAGGCCCGGGAGACGCTCGAGGTACTGGCTCCTCTGGCGCACCGGCTCGGGATGGCCACGGTCAAGTGGGAACTGGAGGACCTCTCCTTCGCGATCCTGCACCCCAAGAAGTACTCCGAGATCGTGCGGCTGGTCGCCACCAGGGCGCCGTCTCGTGACACGTACCTCAAGCAGGTCATCGACGAGGTGACGCAGCAGCTCGACTCGGCCCGCATCGCAGCCACCGTCGAGGGCAGGCCGAAGCACTACTACTCGATCTACCGGAAGATGATCGTCAAGGGCCGGGACTTCGACGACATCCACGACCTGGTGGGCGTCCGCGTGCTCGTCGACGAGGTGCGGGACTGCTACGCGGCGATGGGCATGGTGCACGCGCTGTGGCAACCGATGCCGGGGCGGTTCAAGGACTACATCGCCCAGCCTCGGTTCGGCGTCTACCAGTCGTTGCACACCACCGTGATCGGCCCCGACGGCAAACCCCTCGAGGTGCAGATCCGCACCCATGACATGCACCGCACCGCGGAGTACGGCATCGCTGCGCACTGGCGCTACAAGGAGACCGCCAGGAGCCAGAACGGGGCGAGCTGGTCCGCGGCCGCCGTCGAGGTCGACGAGATGTCCTGGATGCGCCAGCTGCTCGACTGGCAGCGGGAGGCGGCGGACCCCGGCGACTTCCTGGAGTCGCTGCGCTTCGACCTCGCCTCGCAGGAGATCTTCGTCTTCACGCCGAAGGGTGACGTGATCACGCTGCCGACCGGGTCCACGCCGGTGGACCTCGCATACGCCGTGCACACCGAGGTCGGCAACCGGTGCATCGGCTCGCGGGTCAACGGCAGGCTCGTCGCGCTGGAGCGCAAGCTCGAGTCCGGCGACGTCGTCGAGATCTTCACGTCGAAGGCCGAGGGCGCCGGCCCGAGCCGCGACTGGCTCGCCTTCGTCGCGTCCCCCCGAGCGAAGACCAAGATCAAGCAGTGGTTCGCCAAGGAGCGCCGCGAGGAGGCCATCGAGGCGGGCAAGGAGGCGATCGCTCGGGAGGCGCGGCGCACGTCGATGCCGCTGCAGCGGCTCGTCTCCGCCGACGCGATGGCGGCGCTCTCGCGGGAGCTGCATTTCCCGGACCTCTCGGGTCTCTACGCGGCTGTCGGCGAGGGCCACGTGAGCGCCCGCCACGTCGTCCAGCGCCTCGTGGCCCTGCTCGGTGGCGTGGAACAGGCGGAGGAGGACCTCGCCGAGCGCGCCACGCCGTCCACGGTGCGGTTGCGACGCGCCGGTGGCGACGCCGGGGTGGTGGTGCGTGGGGACGGGGAGGACCTCGCCGACCTGTACACCAAGCTCGCGCGCTGCTGCACGCCCGTCCCGGGCGACGAGATCCTCGGTTTCGTCACCAGGGGCGGCGGCATCTCCGTCCACCGCACCGACTGCACCAACGCCTCCGAGCTGCACAATCGCTCCGAACGCCTGGTCGACGTGGCCTGGTCGGTGTCGCCGGGGTCGGTGTTCCTGGTGGCGATCCAGGTGGAGGCGCTCGACCGGCATCGGCTGCTCTCCGACATCACGAAGGTGCTGGCCGACGAGAAGGTCAACATCCTGTCGGCGTCGGTGACGACCTCGCGCGACCGGGTCGCGGTGTCGCGTTTCAGCTTCGAGATGGGCGACCCGAAGCACCTCGGGCACGTGCTACGCGCGGTGCGCAACGTGGAGGGCGTCTACGACGTGTACCGGGTGACGTCGGCGAGCTGACCAGCTCGGGTCGTTCAGCCTACGCCCCACAGGCTGCAGCGGTGCGCGGTTGCGAACTCCGCGGCCGGTCGGGCAACCGTGGCCCGGCCGGCCCCGGAGATCGTCAGGATCGTGCCGGCACCTGTCCAGTGCGGCCAGGGCGGTCCGCCACCGCCGTTGGGATCGCCGGTGGTCGCGAACCGTGCCCAACCGGCCACCATCTCCGTGGCCAGTGCCTGCTGCGCCGGGGTGAGCACGGGCTGACCGGGCACGAGGTCGAACAGGTAGGGCATCTCGGCTCCGTGGGTCGGGCCCGTCGCGAGGTCCGGGGGCAGCGCGATGAACGGCGTGGGCGCGGTGGGGTCGGTGAACTCGTAGGCGTAAAGCGGGGCCCGCTGGCCCATCGAGCGGTAGGTGGCGAGGCCGGTACAGGCGAACGCGCGGTCGGTGATGACGTCGGACCAGGCCCGGCCGGGGGACCGGTCGTCGGGCCGGTAGCTGCGGGCGGCCGCCGGGGTCTGCGATCCCGCAGCCGAGCCGAGCAGTGTGCGCAGGCCGGTGTTGGTGATGGGGACACCGGCGCGGTCGAAGAACGCCGCGGTGAACAGCGTGCCCTCGTCGCGGGTGGTGCCGGCGAGCACCGGCATCGCCCGCAGGTCGCGGTCCACGACCAGGTCCGAAGGGCGGCGGGGCAGCGTTGGGGTGCCGGTTGCCGGGCTCCAGTAGACCCCCGCGCCCGCCACCAGTTGCGCCGCGGGCAGCGCACGCAGGCAGGTGAGCGCCGCAACAGGGCGGCTGTCGGGATCGGGGCAGCCGAGCGCGGTCGCGGTGCTGGTGCCCGCCGCCTCCACCAGCGGGAGCGGCTTCCAGGTGTCGCCGCCCGGCCCTGTCCCGGGACGGATGACGTCGACGATGTTCGCGCTGCTGCACCCGCCGCTCTGCAGGATTGCGCGGTGGAACAACCCCACCGAGCCGGGGGACGCGAGCTGGGCACAGACGCTGTCGGCTCCGGCCGACTCGCCGGCCAGCGTGACGGTGCCGGGGTCGCCGCCGAACGCCGCGATGTTGCGCCGTACCCACAGCAGTGCCGCCTGCTGGTCCATCAGCCCGAACGTTCCGGACCCGGCCAACCCGCGCAGGCCGAAGAACCCGAAGATGCCCAGCCGGTAGTTGATCGTGACGACGACCAGCGGCCCGGCCTCGGCGAGCCGCCGCGGGTCGACGTCGGCGCCCGCCCCGGCGTTGAAGCCACCGCCGTGGACCCAGACGAGCACGGGGAGACGGGAGGTCGGCGTCGTGCCAGCGGGGACCGTCACGTTGAGCGTGAGGCAGTCCTCGCTCTCGCTGCCGGCCGTCGCATGCGGTGTTCCTGGTGGCGCGGCGAGCTGGGCGCAGCGGGCGCCCGGCTCGATAGCGCTCTGCGTCCCGGTCCACGGCTGCGGCGGCTGCGGCGGCTCCCAGCGCAGCTTTCCGACCGGCGGTGCCGCGTAGGGGATGCCCTGGTAGCGCAGCACGCCGTCATCGGCGGCGCCGACGAGCTCGCCCTGCTGGACCGTCACGTGATCGCCGAGCGGCGGCGCCACCGGTTGCTCGGCCGTGGAGCAGCCGGCCAGCACGGCCGCCACGGCCACCACGACGACCGCCGCACGTCCCCCCGCGATCACCTGGCCCGGCTCAGCCGACCGTGACGGACTGGATCGAGACGGGGGTGACGGGCTTACCGTCGCCGGTTCCGTTCGAGTTGTCCGAGCCGGCCTTGGCCACGGCGTCCAACGTGGCCAGGCCCGGGGCGCCGATGGTGCCGAAGACGGTGTAGTCGGGCGGGAGCGTGGAGTCGGCGTAGACGAGGAAGAACTGGCTTCCCCCGGAGTTGGGCGCCGAGGTCTTCGCCATGGCCACGGTGCCCCGCGGGTACACGACCGAGCCGTTCGCGGCGGGAGCCAGCCCGGTCGGCGGCTCGTCGTTGATCGTGTAGCCGGGGCCGCCCGATCCGCTGCCTGTCGGGTCGCCGCACTGCAGGACCTTGAGGCCCTCTGTCGTGGTCAGCCGGTGACACGGCGTGTTGTTGTAGAAGCCCGCCTTGGCCAGGGACAGGAAGCTCTCCACGGCGCAGGGACCCGTCGCGCGGTTCAGCGTGAGCGGGATCGCGCCTCGATCGGTCTGCAGCGACACGGGCACCGTGCCGCTGGTGCTCGCCGTCGTCACGTTCGGAACGGGCGCAGGCTTCGAGGCAGGCGTGGGCGTGGGCGTGAACGTGCAGCTGCCCAGGGCCGCGGGGGCCGCAGACGGGGCGGCGGACGGGGCCGCGGCCTGGTTGGCCGGTGCGCCGCCGCGGCCGCCCAGGGTGGAGAGCAGTACCACCCCTACGACGACCACCACGACCACGGCGGCCGAGGTGATGATGGCGATCCGCTGCCGGCGTCTGGCCCGCTCGGCCCGTCGCTGCTGCTGGTTCGCCAGCTTCCGCTTCGCCGCATCACGCCGCATCTGGTTGGTGGCCACCCGTACTCCCTCACACTCGCCGCTCGGGCCGCAGGATAACGACCGTTCCTGAGAGCTTCCGAGCGGCCGCAGCGCGTGCAGCGCCTCCGGCGTGCGCGCAGGCAAACCGCCGGGCCTGCGATCCACGGCACGTCCTAGGCTGATGGGGTGCTCGTCGCAGGTTTTCCCGCCGGTTCCTTCCAGACCAACTGCTATGTCGCCGCAGTCGGCCCGGGTGAGGCGTGCGTGGTGGTCGACCCCGGCCAAGACGCCGTCGAGCCCCTCGAGGCACTGCTCGCCGAACACCGTCTCACCCCGGTGGCGGTGCTGCTGACCCACGGTCATTTCGACCACACGTTCAGCGTCGCCCCCGTGTGTGACGGCCACGACGTCCCGGCCTGGATCCACCCCGAGGACCGGGCGATGCTGGCTGATCCGATGAAGGGCATCTCGGCGGAGGCGGCGGCGGCGTTCTTCGGTGGCCGCATGGAGCTGCGCGAGCCCCGCGAGGTCCGCGAGCTCACCGATGGTGCGGCGCTCGACATCGCCGGGCTCACGCTGCGCGTCGACCACACGCCGGGGCACACCCGCGGCTCCGTCGTCTTCACCACCCCCACGGAGGAGGGCATCGAGGTGATCCTCGCAGGCGACACGCTCTTCGCCGGCTCGATCGGCCGCACCGACCTGCCCGGCGGAGACCACGCGCAGATGCTCGCGAGCCTGCGCGACAAGCTGCTCACCCGTGACGACTCTGCGGTCGTTCTGCCCGGGCACGGGCCGACCACCACCGTCGGGCGCGAACGGGCGTCGAACCCGTTCCTGCAGGGTCTCGACCTGCCCACCACCGGGCGCGGGCTGTGACGGCCGCGCCGAGCGCGAGCGGAGCCCGCTCCGACGCCGCGGAGCGGCGCGCGTCGGCCTTCGCGGCCCCGAAGGGCATCCCGGAGTACGTCCCACCGGACTCGGCCGGGTTCGCGCACGTCCGCGACACGCTGGTCACCGCGGCCGACCGGGCCGGCTACGGGCTGATCGAGCTGCCTGTCTTCGAGGAGACCGCGCTTTACGCGCGCGGCGTCGGCGAGTCGACCGACGTGGTCAGCAAGGAGATGTACACCTTCGCCGACCGCGGGGAGCGGTCGGTCACGCTGCGCCCGGAGGGCACGGCCGGCGTCGTTCGTTCGGTGATCGAGCACGGCCTCGACCGCGCAGGCCTGCCGGTGAAGCTGCGCTACGCGGGCCCGTTCTTCCGCTACGAGCGCCCGCAGGCCGGGCGCTACCGGCAGCTGCAGCAGGTGGGCATCGAGGCGGTCGGTGTCGACGACCCGGCGCTCGATGCGGAGGTCATCGCCGTCGCCGACGAGGGTTTCCGTGCCCTGGGCCTCACCGGCTACCGCCTGGAGATCACCTCGCTCGGCGACGCCGAGTCCCGCCTGCCGTATCGGGCCCTCCTGCAGGAGTTCCTGGCCGGGCTCCCGCTGGACGAAGCCACGCGCGCGCGGGCGGAGATCAACCCGCTGCGGATCCTCGACGACAAGCGTGTCGAGGTGCGCGCGCTGCTGGCGGACGTCCCGCTGCTGGTCGACCACCTCTCGGCGGCGTCGGCCGAGCACCACGCCGCCGTGAAGCAGCACCTCGACGACCTGGGCGTGGCCTACGAGGAGAACCCGCGGATGGTGCGGGGTCTCGACTACTACACCAAGACGACCTTCGAGTTCGTGCACGACGGCCTCGGCGCCCAGTCCGGGATCGGCGGCGGCGGGCGCTACGACGGGCTGATGGCCACCCTCGGCGGGCAGTCGCTGTCCGGGGTCGGCTTCGGCATCGGCGTCGACCGGACGCTGCTGGCGTGCCGCGCCGAGGGGGTTGCGCCCTGGTCCGAGGCGCGCTGCGAGGTCTTCGGCGTACCGCTGGGCGACGCAGCGAAGCGGCGGCTGGTGGTGCTGGCCGCGCAGCTGCGCCGGGCCGGCGTGCGGGTCGACCTCGCCTACGGCGGCCGCGGGCTCAAGGGTGCGATGAAGGCCGCCGACCGGTCGGGCGCCCGCTTTGCGCTGGTGCTCGGCGAGCGCGACCTCGAGGCCGGCACGGTGGGCCTCAAGGACCTGGTGTCGGGGGAGCAGCAGGACGTCGCCCTGGCCGACGCGGCCGACGAGGTGCTCACCCGCCTGCGCTGACCGGGACGCGCCCTCCCGCCCGACGACGTTGCCTAGGATCATCGGCGTGGCCGCCGAAGATCGTGAGCGCTGGGACGCCCGGCACGCCGCGGTCTCCGCGGCGGGCGCATCGGATGTCCCCATGCCCCCCGACGCGCTCCGCGGCCGCGAGCACCTGCTGCCGAACGGCGGGCGCGCACTGGATGTGGCATGCGGGCGGGGCACCGTGGCGGGATGGCTCGCCGAGCGCGGGTTCGTCGTCGACGCGGTGGACATCTCGGAGGCCGCCGTGGCCGCAGGCGCGGCGCTGGCGGCCGACCGGGGTGTGGCGGAGCGGGTGCGCTGGTGGCGCTACGACCTGGACGCCGGGTTGCCCGGCGCCTGCGCCGGACCGTACGACGTCGTGGTGTGCCAGCGGTTCCGCGACCCGGCGCTGTACCCGGTGCTCGCGCAGCGCCTCGCCCCCGGTGGCCTGCTGGTGCTGACGGTGCAGTCGGTGGTCGGGGACGAGCCCGGCCGGTTCCGCGCGTCCCCCGGGGAGCTGCTCGCCGCGTTCGCCGAGCTGACGACGCTTCACCACACCGAGTCCGACGGCCAGGCGAGCCTCCTGGCGCGCCGCCGCTGAGCGCACCTCCGCGGCGGTTGCCGAGTCGGACGAACGGCACACAGGTCGATGGGACGGAGGCTCCGTTGGTGCCGTCGTCATCAGCGATGCGCCCAGCCCGCGCCCTTCAGGCTGTGCTTCCGGACTCGCGGCTCGCCACCATGGCGGCGAGTGCGGTGGTGATCGGCACGGAGGCCACCAGCCCGATGCTGCCGACCAGCGTGCGTACCACCTCGGTGGCCACGTCCTGGGTGGTCACGACGTCACCGAGCGCGCGGCCGGACAGCGTGAACAGCAGGAGCAGCGGCAGCGATGCTCCCGCGTAGGCCAGCACCAGGGTGTTGACGGCCGACGCGACGTGGTCGCGCCCGATCCGCATCGCCGCGCCGAAGAGAGCCCGCGCTCCCAGCTCCGGGTTGGCCCGGCGCAGCTCCCACACCGCGCTGGTCTGGGTGACGGTCACGTCGTCAAGCACGCCGAGCGCCCCGATCACCACACCGGCAAGCAGGAGGCCGCGGGCGTCGACGCCGGTGCCGAGCGTGGCGATCAGGTTGCTGGTCTGGTCGTCGAGGCCGGTGAGCCGGGCCGCGACGGAGAACGCCGCGCCGAGGCCCCCGATCAGGGCGAGAGACAAGAGCGTTCCGAGGACGGCCGTCGACGTGCGCGCCGAGGGGCCGTGCGTCAGGTACAGGACCACGAACATGATCAGGCAGGAGCCGACCACTGCCACGGCGAGCGGGTCGTGCCCGGCCAGGATCGAGGGCAGCACGAACAGCAACAGAACAGCGAAGCTCAGCACCAGCGCCGCGAGCGCGGCCAGGCCCCGCCAGCGGCCGAGCAGGAGCACCGCTCCCGCGAAGATCGCGGCGAGCCAGCCGAGCGGGGCGCCGCGCTGGAAGTCGACGACCTGGTACGACCCGGGATCGTTCGGGTCGGCGCCGGACCAGGCCAGCACTACCCGGTCGCCGACGGCGAAGGTCGGCGAACCGGGTTCGACCGGCACCACCTGGACGAGGTCGCGCCCTGGCATCGGCCCGTCGGCCATCCGGACGACGAGCGCCACGCATTTGCCGTCGCCCGAGCCTGCGCTGCAGTCGGACGCGGTGGCGGAGACCACCTCGGCGTGCACGGGCTGTTGCGTGACGGGCCGGGCCGTGGTCGGGGGACCACCGGCCGGCCACATCAGCACCATGCCGACGAGCGTCGCCAGCGCGCACGGGACGAGCAGCGCGGCGATGAGCAGCCGCACCCGGCGCCCCGCCGGGGGTGCGGGCGAGTGGCCGTGCCCGTGGCCATGAGCAGGCTCACGGGGCGAGGGGGTGGAGGTCGTCACCGGGGCCCGCGGTCCGGACCGCACAACCGAGTCGGCCTGTTCCTCGCCCCGGTGCCCGTGGTCGGGGAACCGGCCCGCCGTACGCGGGCCGCGGGCGGCAGCGCTGCGGGTGGCCCCCGTGGGCCCGGTTCGTGTGTCGACCGGCGTCCACCCGGTCGGCGGCGTCGGGGCCTCGGCCGCCGCCTCGTCGGCGTCATCGAGGTGGTCCACTTGCTCCGCCCGCCCGGGCCGGCCCGCGCCCGGCGGGGGGGTCGCAGCAGGGGCGGACCGTCCGTGCCGGTGGCGTGCCGGGTCGCGCCGCCCGGTCCGGGGCTGCCGGGATGGGGGTGGAGCCCCCGGCTCGTCAGTCGGCACGGACCCATCCTGTCAACGGCGCGCCGCCCGATACGCTCTGGTCCGCCCGGCGCACACCAGCTGTCGTGAGCGGGTCAGCGGAGATGATCACCGGGCGCGGTCCTCAGGCATGTCGCCGCCCAGCTGTTGAAGGGCCCGCTCGGCGACGGCGGCGGCATCGCCCGTGGTGTCGACGCCGATCCCGGGTTCGTCGGGCCCGAGCGGCTCGAGTGCAGCCAGCTGGCTGTCCAGCAGGGACGGCGGCATGTAGTGGTCCATGCGCGCGGTGACCCGGGCCGCGATCAGCTCCGGCGGCGCGAGCAGGTGCACGAACCGCACGGAGGGGTGGCCTTCCTGCAGCAGCTCTCGATACGAGCGCTTGAGCGCCGAGCACGTGACCACCGCACTGCGGTCGGCCGCCTCCTGCTCCCCGATCCACGCGGCCACCCGGCGGAGCCACGGCCAGCGGTCGTCGTCGTCGAGCGGGATGCCTGCTGCCATCTTCGCGCGGTTGCTCTCGGGGTGCAGGTCGTCGCCCTCGACGAATGCCCATCCCGTACGTCGGACGAGCTCGGCGGCCACGGAGCTCTTGCCCACGCCCGATACGCCCATCACCACCAGGGTCACCGTCATGGAGGCAGACTGGCGCATGCCCCCGACAGGGAGTTGCCCCGGGTGTCGAACATGTGTTCGAATACCGGCATGCGGTGGAGCGGACAGCAGGTGCTCGACGACGGCGTCGGGGCGGAGCCGGCACTGCCGGGGTTGCGCGGGCTCCTGCGGTCGGTGCGCACTCCCGAGTTCGCCGGTGCGGTGTTCCACGAGGTGGAGGCCAAATCGGTGCTCAACCGGGTGCCGGGCACCTCACCGATGCCGTTCCGCTGGACGGTCAACCCGTACCGGGGCTGCTCGCATGCCTGCGTGTACTGCCTCGCCGGCCCCACGCGAGTGCTGCTGGCCGACGGTCGCACCCGCCCGATCTCCGAGCTGCGCGTCGGCGACGCCGTGATGGGCACGGAGCTGGTCGACGGGCAGCGGCGCTACGTACGCACCACCGTGCGGGCACACTGGTCCACCACCAAGCCCGCGCACCGCCTCCGGCTCGCGGGGGGCACCGAACTGGTCGCCAGCGGGGAGCACCGCTTCCTCACCGACCAGGGCTGGCGTCACGTGAGTGGTGGCTGGTGCCGCTCCGGGCGGCGGCCGCGGCTGCGCCAGGGCAGCGTTCTGCTCGGCCCCGGTCCCGTGGCCATGGCCGGGTGGCAGCGCCGCCCGCACACCGCGGCCTACCGGCAGGGCTACCTGTGCGGGCTGGTGCGGGGCGATGGCTTCGGGTTCGAGGGGGAGAGGTGCTTCCCGTCCGAGCATCTGGAGCTCGAGGCGCTGGGTCGGGCCCACCATTTCCTCGCCGAGGCGGCCCAGCACGTCGTTGAGCTGCCGTCGGCGGTTCCGGTCCCGGTCGGCGCCGGGGAGCCCGGCCGGATCCCGCCCCCCACGCCCCGCGGCGGTATCGCGCCGATCACCGACGTCGTGCGGTGGCCCGAGCAGCCCGGCGACGACTGGTGCGCAGGGTTCCTCGCCGGCACGGTCGACGCGCGCGGCTCGGTCGTCCGGGGCGAGCTGCGGGTCCGCCACGCCGACGAGGCGATCGCCGGGCGGGCAGCACGCGCGCTCCACCGCCTCGGCTTCCGGTTCGCGGTCGAGGCCGACCACGGCTCGGGGCCAGGGTCGAGCGCGGTGCGGACGGTCCGGCTGCTCGGCGGGCCCGCGGTGCTGCTCCGGCTGCTGCAGGTGGTCGATCCCGCTGTCAGCAGGCACCGGGACGTGGGTGGTGCTGCCGTCACCGGCGGCACCGCGCTGGTGGTGGAGTCGGTGCAACCGCTCGGCGTCGAGATGCCGATGTACGACATCACCACCGGCACGGGCGACTTCGTGGCGGAGGGCGTGGTCAGCCACAACTGCTTCGCCCGCAACACCCATACCTATCTCGACCTCGACGCCGGGGCCGACTTCGACAGCCAGATCGTGGTGAAGGTCAACGTGGCACGTGTGCTCGAACGCGAGCTGCGCTCGGCGAAGTGGGCGCGGGAACCCGTCGCGATGGGCACCAACACCGACCCGTACCAGCGCGCCGAGGGACGCTACCGGCTCATGCCGGGCGTGATCGGGGCACTAACGCGCTCCGGCACCCCGTTTTCGCTGCTCACCAAGGGCACCGTGCTCGCCCGCGACCTGCCGGATCTGGTGGCCGCGGCGGCCGACGTCCCGGTGGGTCTCGGCGTCTCCATTGCGCTGGTCGACCACTCTCTGCAACACCGGCTCGAGCCCGGGACGCCCTCACCGGCCGCGCGGCTCGACCTCGTCCGGCGGATCACCGACGCCGGCCTGTCCTGCGGGGTGATGGTGGCGCCCGTGCTGCCGCTGCTCACCGACTCCGTCGAGGCCCTCGACACGCTGCTCGCGCAGGTGAAGCAGGCTGGGGCCAACGGCGCGAGCGTGCTCGCGCTGCATCTGAGGCCCGGCACGCGCGAGTGGTTCCTGGCGTGGCTCGCGCGGGAGTACCCGAAGCTCGTGGGGCCCTATGCCCGGCTGTACCGCCGCGGCGCCTACGTCGACCCGGAGTATCGGCGCGCGCTCGGTGAGCGGGTGGCGCCGCTGCTGCGCCGCCACGGCCTCTCCGGTGCCGCCACCACGGTGCGCGGGCAGGGGTGGCCTGCGGCGAGGGCGCCGACCGTCGAGACTCCGTCGGGGGAGCAGCTGAGCCTGCTCTGACCGCCGTCGGCGGCCTGCCGGGCTCCGAGTCGTGACGTCGACCATTCCGGACATGGGGAAACCCTTACTCACGCACAAGGTGAGAGAACGCGCGACAGGCATCCACAGTTGCAGTCGGACGGCATGATTTTCGCCTCACAGCTCGGGTTGAGTACAACGCGTGGCTCCGCTCGTGTGAACCGTAAGCCGATGCGCACGGCAACGGCGGCTCACAATGGGGAGGCCCGAAATGACTCGCATGAGTCGACGCACACTGGTGGCGGCTGGCGCCATCGTCGCGGTCGCCGGACTGTCGTTCGTGGGGTTGAGCGCCGAGGCAGGTGCCGCCGCGCAACCCTCGCGTGCTGCACCGAGCAGCGGTACGGGGACGCGCATGCCGACGGACTCGATCGGCACGTACGACCCCCAGAACCACAGCGACGCCACGTTCTACGCGTCCGTCCTGAAAGGCGCCAACGAGGTGCCGGTCACGAGCGGGCCGAAGGTCGGCGACAAGAACGGCAGCGCCACGGCCCTGATGCGCATCCAGGGCGACCAGGTGTCGTACGCCTTCATGTGGACGGGCATCGGAACGCCGACCATGGGCCACATCCACGAGGGCCCCACGGGCGCGAACGGAGACGTGCAGATCCCGTTCTTCGGCTCGAAGCTGCCGGCCGGGCGCAATTCGGTGATCGGCACGGTAAAGGTGACCAACAAGGATCTTCTGGCGAATTTGAAGACCCACCCGGAGCAGTTCTACTTCAACCTGCACACCGCAGCGTTCCCCGGCGGTGCCGTGCGCGGGCAGGTGCACGCGCTGCCGGAGAAGCTCAACCTGCAGGCCGCTATGACGGCCGACCAGGTGCACTCGGTCGTCAGGGGCGCCCAGATCTACGCCTGCACCAGGCAGAACGACGGCTCGTTCAAGTTCACCCAGAACAACGTGGACGCCACCCTTGGTGGCGGCATCAGGCACACGTTCCTCAAGGCCGGCCCAGCGGGACCGCCCCAGTGGGTCGCGCCCGACGGGTCCGGGGTCACCGGCAAGGCCCTCACCATGATCCCGAACGGCGGCAAGAACATCCCCGAACTGGTCCTCGCGGCGACGCCGGAGGGCAGGCCCGGTGGCGAGCTGTCGTCGACGCAGATCGTGATGCGCCTCAACACGGTCGGTGGAGTCGCCCCCGCGGGTACCTGCAACCCCGCAGCACAGCCGAAGGCAGCAGTGCCGTACACGGCCGACTACCTGTTCGTCACCTCCAAGTAGCCGCACAAGCGCGTCGACCCCCTGGTGGCAGGCCCGATCGGGATGCCACCAGGGGGTCGAGCCCTCTTGGGGCTTCCACGTCGGATCTCGGTGGTCCATGGGGACGAGCGGACGGTGACCGGGGAAACCTGCTGGCAGGTCGACCGGGGGCGGCGGATAGCCTCGACACGTGATGCGCACCCACCCCGCCGGCACCCTGCGTGCCGAGCACGCCGGACAGTCCGTGACCCTCGCCGGGTGGGTGGCGCGCCGCCGCGATCACGGCGGCGTGATCTTCATCGATCTCCGGGACGCCTCCGGCTCCGCGCAGGTGGTGTTCCGCGAGGGCGAGATGGCCGAGCGCGCCCACCGGCTGCGCGCCGAGTTCTGTGTCGTGGTCACCGGTGAGGTCGTCCGCCGGCCGGCGGGGAACGAGAACCCCGAGCTCGCCACCGGTGAGATCGAGGTCACGGCCACCGAGCTCACGGTGCTGTCCGAGTCGGCCCCGCTGCCGTTCCCGCTCGACGAGCACAGCGAGATCGGCGAGGAGATCCGGCTCAAGCACCGCTACCTCGACCTGCGCCGCAGCGGGCCGGCGGCCGCGCTGCGGCTGCGCAGCGAGGCCAACCGCATCGCACGCAACGTGCTGCACGATCGCGAGTTCGTCGAGGTGGAGACGCCCACGCTCACCCGGTCGACTCCGGAGGGTGCTCGCGACTTCCTCGTGCCCTCACGCCTGCGCCCTGGCTCCTGGTACGCCCTGCCGCAGAGCCCCCAGCTGTTCAAGCAGCTGCTGATGGTGGCGGGCGCCGAGCGCTACTACCAGATCGCACGGTGCTATCGCGACGAGGACTTCCGCGCCGACCGGCAGCCCGAGTTCACCCAGCTCGACATCGAGATGAGCTTCGTCGAGCAGGACGACGTGATCGAGCTCGGCGAGACGATCGTCGCCGCGCTGTGGTCGGAGCTGGCGGGCTACGAGATCCCGCGCCCGATCCCACGGCTCAGCTACGCCGACGCGATGGCCCGCTACGGCTCCGACAAGCCCGACCTGCGGTTCGGCGTGGAGCTCACCGACCTCACCGACTACTTCGCCGACACGTCGTTCCGCGTGTTCCAGGCCCCCTACGTCGGGGCCGTCGTGATGCCCGGCGGGGCCAGCCAGCCGCGCAAGCAGCTCGACGCCTGGCAGGAGTGGGCCAAGCAGCGGGGAGCCCGTGGCCTTGCGTACGTGCTGGTCGACGACGACGGCTCGGTGAGCGAGCGGGGCCCGGTCGTCAAGAACCTCTCCGTGGCCGAGCGTGAGGGTCTCCCGAAGGCCGTGGGCGCCGAGCCGGGAGACGCGGTCTTCTTCGCCGCCGGGCACCCCGGAGACGCGCGCGAGTTGCTCGGCGCCGCCCGCGGCGAGATCGCCCGGCGCTGCGGTCTGGTCGACGAGAACGCCTGGTCGTTCGTGTGGGTCGTCGACGCACCGATGTTCGAGCGGGTCCGTGACGACAAGGGCAACGAGGTCGGCTGGACTGCGGTGCACCACCCGTTCACCTCGCCGAACGCGGAGTGGATGGACCGCTTCGAGGAGGCACCGGACCGGGCGCTCGCCTACGCCTACGACATCGTCTGCAACGGCAACGAGATCGGTGGCGGCTCGATCCGTATCCACCGCTCCGACATCCAGCAGCGCGTGTTCGCCCTTCTCGGCATGAACGAGGCCGAGCAGCGGGAGAAGTTCGGCTTCCTGCTCGACGCCTTCCAGTACGGCCCGCCGCCGCACGGTGGCATCGCGTTCGGCTGGGACCGCACCTGCATGCTGCTCGCGCACTCCGACTCGATCCGCGACGTCATCGCCTTCCCGAAGTCGGGTGGCGGCTTCGATCCGCTCACCGGCGCTCCCGCGCCGATCACACCGGAGCAGCGCAAGGAGGCGGGCGTCGACGCGCAGCCGCCTGCGGCGCCCGCCGCTGCGTCCCCGGTTGCCGACGAGCCGCCCACGAAGCTCTGAAGCCGTCAGTCATCTGACCCGGGGAGCACGTCGTGCTGCACATGAGGGTGATCTCGCCCGCGGCGCAGACCTGGGCGGTGCGAGACCTGCTGCTCAGCGAACCCGGTGCCACGCACGTCACCGTGGTGCGGCCGGGATGCTCGCGCTGACCTCGGCGAAGTCCGCCTCGCTGGTCGGGGTGTTCATCTCCGTGACCACCGTGCCCGCCGCGGCGTTCGCGTCGACCGCTCTCATGGAGTGGCGTTACGCGCAGGCCGCCGGGTCGGCGCTGCAACTCCTGGTGAACCTCGTGGGCATCGTGGTGGCGGTGATGGCGGTGCTCCTCGTGTCACGTCGTACGACTGTCCGTCAGCGGGGTATGCGCCGGTTGTCGGCGGGGTAGGGTCGCACACGATGGTTCGCGACCTGGGCAGTTTCCCCAGGCCGGTGCTCGCCGCGCTCGCTGCTGCCGAGCGGCTGCTCAGCCGCCGGTCCGGTGCCGGCATCGTGCTGGCCGACCCCGAGGATCTCGGTGGCAGTGACCGGTCGGTGGTGGCACGTGCCCGCGTGGCCCGCAATCCCTTCTCGCTGCCGCGCACGCTCGTCGTCAAGCACTATCTCGGGCGGCCGGATCCGGACCGCCCCGACCCGTTCCACTACGAGGTGGCCAGCTGCCAGCTGTTCACCGCGCTGCCCGCCGACGCCCGGCCGAGTCCGGTCCTGATCGCGCACGACCCGCAGAGCCGGCTGCTGGTGCTCGAGGACCTCGGACGCAGCTCGACGCTCGCCGACAAGCTGTTCGGTCCCGACCCCGCCGCCGCCCAGCGCTGTCTCCTCAGCTGGGCCCGTGCGCTCGGCCGGATGCAAGCTGCGACAGCGGGTCGCGAGAACGACTTCGGGGCACTCCTGCGCAGGCTGGGGGAGCGGGCGTGGCGCGACCCGATGGCCGAGGACGCTCGTGTGGCGCTGGCCGGTGTCTCGGGGCTGCTGGAGCACGACCTCGGGGTGACGGTGTCTCCGGCGGCCTCGCTGGAGGCCCACGAGACGGCCCGGCTGCTGGGGGGCACGCGATACCGCGCGTTCAGCCCGTCGGACACCTGCCCGGACAACAA
>JAODNO010000432.1 GCA_025465235.1 Pseudonocardia sp. | reverse complement strand
GGTTCAACACGGTGCCCTACCTCGTCCGGGTGCTGGATCGTCGCCCGCAGCAGCGGGAGCGCCGCATCGCTGCCCGTCAGCGGGTACCGCTGGCCTGGGCCGGGTTCCGCGGCGGGGTCTCGCTGGCGGCCGCGCTGGCCGTGCCGATGACGCTGGTCGACGGTTCCCCGTTCCCGGCCCGGGACCTGATCGTGATCGTCGCGTTCGGGGTGATCCTGGTGACGTTGCTGGTCCAGGGCCTCACCCTGCCCGCGGTGCTGCGCTGGGCGCGGCTGCCCGATGACGGCGCCGAGGCCCGCGAACAGCAGCTGGCCGAGCAGGCCACGGCAGAGGCCGGGCTGGTGGCACTGCCCCCGACGGCAGCCCGGCTCGGGATCCCCCGCGCGGTCGCAGACCGGGTGCGCGCCAGCCATGAGGAGCACCTGGGCACCCTGGCCGATCCGGCAACCGCCGGGCACGCCGCCGCGGCCGGGGGGCGGAACAGGCACCACCACGACCATCGGCTGCGCCGCGCGCTGCTGCCCGACAAACGCGCCGCAATCATCCGGCTGCGTGACTCCGGCGCGATCGACGGCATCGTGCTGCAGCGGGAGCTGGCCAGGCTGGACGCCGAGGAGCTGCGGTTGTCCCCGCCACAGACAAGCGAGGCTGAATGAGCGCCGCGCCGGGTGCCACCGCTGTTGCGCCGTCCGTGATCAACGGCAGTGCTGCCGCAGGTTCTGATCCTGGTTCTTCTACTGCTGGCGGGGGCCCCGACCGACCCGCTACCCGACTGCATGCGGCCCTGCTCGACAGCTGAGCGACGACGGGTCGGCCGACCTCGACGGACGGATAGCCCAACGGCCGGTCGGTGACCAGCCCATCCTCTCAGGCCGTCCGGACCATCTCCTAAGGATTCTCCAAGACGAGCAGCGGAAGCTGACTAGGTGAACCTTCAGGTACCCGCTCCACTGTCGCAATCGAGGCTGGGGGAGCGCGCATCGCAGGCGATCACGCGCCCGACCGAGCGGCCCGCCGGCTCCCGGCCGGTGCACCAGCGGAGACGAGCCCCGGACTGGTGGCGACATGTCGCCGGCGGGGCCGCCTGGACGAGCGTCGTGTTGGTGGTCGTGCTCTGGGTGTGGGGCCAGGGCGTGCAGCAGTTGGCCACGATGGCCGGGTTGCTCAACTCGGTGGGCCGGCTGACCGGGTTGGTGTCTGCGGATCTGCTGTTGATCCAGGTGCTTCTGATGGCGCGGATACCGTGGGTGGAGCGAAGCTTCGGCCAGGACGAGCTGGTTCGCCGGCACCGGCTGGTGGGGTTCACCTCGTTCAACCTGATGGTCGGGCATGTCGTGCTGATCACCCTGGGTTATGCGGCCAGCGACCAGATCGGGGTGCTGGCCGAGGTGTGGAGCCTGGTGACCACGTACCCGGGGATGCTGCTGGCCACAGCTGGGACCGCGCTGCTGGTGATGGTGGTGATCACCTCGGTGAAGGCCGCTCGCCGGCGGTTGCGCTACGAGTCCTGGCACCTTCTGCACCTCTACGCGTATCTCGGCGTCGGGCTGGCCCTACCCCACCAGCTCTGGGCGGGTAGCGACTTCACCGCTTCACCGATCGCGAGCGCCTACTGGTGGACCGTGTACCTCGCGGCTGCCGGCGCGGTGCTGGTGTTCCGGCTCGGTCTGCCGAGCTGGCGCAACTGGACGCATCGGCTCGTGGTGGACCGGGTGGTGCCGGAGGGCCGAGGGGTGGTGTCGATCTACATGCGGGGCCGGAACCTGCACCGGCTGCCTGCGGAGGCGGGCCAGTTCTTCGTCTGGCGATTCCTGCACGGTGCGGGGTGGACGCGGGGAAACCCGTTCTCGCTGTCGGCGGCGCCGAACGGCCGGCTGCTGCGGATCACCGCCAAGGACCTCGGCACTGGCTCCCGTCGGCTGGCGACACTCCCGGCGGGCACCCGCGTGGTCTTCGAAGGGCCTTTCGGGCGGCTCACCGATTCGGTTCGACGCAGCCGCAAGATGACGATGATCGCCTCCGGGATCGGGATCACTCCGCTGCGGGCGTTGTTGGAGGAGGCCAACTACCAACCTGGCCAGGCGGTGCTGCTCTACCGGGCCAGTGCTCCCCCGAGCTTCCTGTTCCGCCGTGAGCTCGACGCGCTCGCCATGCACCGCGGCGTGCGGGTGGTGTACCTCCCGGGGCCGCGGATGCGCGACCGGCGCTCCTGGCTCCCTCGGCACTATGCGGGGATAGCGGACGGAAACGCCCTACGCAAGCTCGTGCCCGACATCAACGAGCACGACGTCTTCATCTGTGGGCCCGACGCGTGGACGGAGGCCGTGATCGCGTCCGCACGCCGAGCCGGGGTGCCGGCCGAGCAGGTCCATACGGAACGGTTCGCCTGGTGAACTCGCCGACGAAAGGCCACTGATGCGCAAAATCGCCGTCGCGATCGCGTTGACCATCTGCGGATTGGTTCTCCTGTTCACGTACCCCACCAGCACCGGCCAGACAATGGCCGCGGCCGACGCCCTCCCAGTTGCGCTGCCACCGAACCAATCCAGCCTCAGTTCCGGCCGAGTTTCGACTCCGGCGCCTGGAGCCCCGAACACCTCCACCGGGTCGGGCACCGGCGGTGCCAGCGGAACGTTCGCCGGCAGCACGACGGACACCAGATATGGGCCGGTACAGGTGCAGATCAGCGTGACCGGCGGCAAGATCACCGCGGCAACTGCCCTGCAGGTGCCGCAGGAGAGCTCCCGCGACGTCCGCATCAACTCGCAGGCGGTTCCCATCCTCAATCAGGAGACGGTCCAGGCGCAGAGTGCACAGATCGACACGGTCAGCGGGGCCACGTACACGTCGGGCGGATATATCACGTCCCTGCAGTCAGCGATCGACAAGGCGCACGTGGGATGACGGCCGGTCTGGAGATGCCCCGCCGGTCATGGGTCGAGCAGATCATGGGCATGCCGATCAGCGTGCACCTGCGCGGCCCCGACGTCCGCACGGCCGTAGGCGTCGGGCGGGTCGTGGCCGCGGTGTTCGAGCAGCTGCGTCAGGTCGACCTCCTGATGAGCACCTACCGGGCTGACAGCGAGGTCAACAGGCTTCGACGCGGCGAGCTGACACTCGCGCAGTGCCACCCGTCCGTGCGTGAGGTGGTGGGGCTGTGTGAGCAGGCGCGGCAGCGGACCGACGGCTACTTCGACGCCCGGCTTCCCGGCGGATTCGACCCTTCGGGACTGGTCAAGGGCTGGGCGGTCGAACGCGCCGCACGGCTACTCGCCGGCGTCGAAGCCTGCGACTACTACCTCAACGCAGGGGGAGACATCGCGCTCGGCGTGGCGGCGCCCGACTCGCCCGGTTGGAAGGTGGGTATCGAGGACCCCCGCGACCCCACCCGCATCCTCGCGGTGCGGGAGGCGCGGTGCGGCGGGATCGCCACGTCCGGAAGTGCGGCACGGGGCGCGCACATCGTCGACCCGCACACCGGGCAACATCCCGAGGATCTGCTCGCGGTGACCCTGATCGGTCCCACACTGCTGTGGGCCGACGTGTACGCCACGGCCGCGTTCGCCCGCGGTGCAGACGCCCTGCAGTGGCTGCGTACCCACGCGGCCGCGTACGAGGCTCTGGTCGTGTACCGGGATGGCCGCGTGTCAGCGGCCGACGGTGTGGACCTGCGCTCGTTCAACGATTCTTGAACTGATCGAGCGGTACACGGTCTCGGCGCCGCCGTAGAAGATCACCGCCTCCGGAGCCCGACGGCTGGGGCGATCGTCATGATCTGCCCGTGGAGATATTTCCGCTGACGTCCCATCTGTCAGGTTGACGACGGCTCGGCCGCAAGATCGTGGCCTGCCGACTCAGTGATCTCAACTCAGCTTCAGGTCAAGAGCCGCGATCGCGGGCAGTTAGCCTCTGTCCGGGACGTCACCGCTTGCCACGATCAGCCACCCTTGGCCGCCGGGCGGGCCGGCGGACAGGAGGGGCGACGATGCAGGAGCTACTCGAGACGGGCGCCGAGCTGGCGAAGGTGGCCGGCGGATCCATCTGGGCCGAGGGGCCGGTGTGGATTCCGGAGAGCCGCGCGGTGCGCTACAGCGACATCCCGAACAACCGCATCCTGCAGTTCTCCGAGGAGTCGGGCGAGCTCAGCGTCTACCGCGAGGACGTGGAGTTCACGAACGGGCGCACGCTCGATCTCGACGGTTCCGTCGTCCAGTGCTCCCATGGCAAGCGCGCGGTGGAACGCGACCGCGGTGGGGTCGTCGAGGTGATCGTGGACGGGTGGGCGGGCGTCCGGCTGAACTCGCCGAACGACGTCGTCGTCAAGAGCGACGGCACGGTCTGGTTCACCGATCCGTCCTACGGCATCCAGAAGCCGACCGAGGGCCACCCGGGCGAGATCGAGTACGGGGACCACTACGTCTTCCGGTTCGACCCGCGCGACGGCTCGGTCTATCCCGTCGTGATCGATGTCGAGATGCCCAACGGCCTCGCCTTCTCCCCCGACGAGTCGCTGCTCTACGTCGCCGACTCTGGCCTCGCGCCTCCCGGTGGCAGCCGTGATCCCGACCGCCCCGGCGGGCACTCCATCCACGTCTACGACGTGTTCGACGGGCGGTTGTGCAAGAACGGGCGCGAGTTCGTGCAGGTCGACCCTGGCCTTCCCGACGGGTTCCGGGTGGACGAGCACGGGAACGTGTGGACGTCGAGCTACGACTCGGTTCAGGTGTTCGATCCGTTCGGCGAACGGGTGGCCCGTGTCCCGGTGCCGGAGAAGATCTCGAACGTCTGCTTCGGCGGGGGCGACGGGCGCACGCTCTACGTCACGGCCAGCAGCAGCCTGTACCGCATCCGCACCACGGTGCGGGACGCCGCAGCGGTCTTGCGCGAGGCAGGCTGATGCAGCCCCGGTCGGGTCATCCGCGCCCAGTCCGGCCGCCTCCTCGCTCGGCCCATTCTCCCGCGCCGCCACGCGGTCGGCGCAGCATGATGTGCCCACTCCGCTACACTCCGCGCGCCATCACGAACGAGGAGTCGCGAGATGCCGAGGTTCGCGCGAGACGTGGTCACGAACGTCGTGGCCAACCTCATCGCCGCGGCGGTCATCTACCTGCTCGGTCTCGCAGTCGGGATCTTTCCCACGGTCGACGGCCTGGTGCTGATCGCGGCTGTGATCCTCACCGGCGGTGCTGCCGCGGTCCCGTTCGCCGTCTCGGATCTTGTGCAGCCCGATCGCAGGCGTCGGTGGGTCAGATATGGGGCGTATGGCGCAATAGCCTTCGGTAGCGTCGCAGTCGGCGCCGGCACCTATGCCGTCATCATGCGGGACGGCTGGGTTGCCGTAGCCACCCTCGCCTTGTTGATCTGCGTAGGCATCGCCGCGATCGGCGTCGGGGTCTGGACGCTCCACGCAAACCCGCTCCTTGCCACCGGCGAGCTTCGCGAGAGTCGAGATGGTGGGGTCGAAGTCGGAGTTGCCCGACCGCCGGGGTTGTGAATCACGGTGACCGGCGGAAGGGTCCCAGGTCAGCGGGCCGGCTGTGCCGCCGACCCGGGTCCTAGCTGCTGCGGCGCGGATCCACGCGCTTCGACGTGCCCCTCGGCTGAGCTGTCCGTGGTGCGTCGAGGCACCCGGCCCGACCCATCGGTGCCTGATCAGAAGCAACAGTGAAGCGGTCAGCCCCCGAGGAGCGCTCGCACTTGCCGGGCGTAGGCCGCGCGGGTCTCGGATGGCGTGAGCTGCTGCTTCGAGCCGCTGTAGGACAGCACGAACGGTCCGATCTGCTCAACGGCGTTACCGAGTCCGTCGGCGAAATGCGCCGCGGTGGACTCGTCGTGCATCCGATACACCGACACGGCGTCCGTGGTGATGAGCTGCTCGCAGCCGGCGGAGGTGCACGACTCGGTGTTGTCTCGCTGGTGGCCGACCGGGAACAGCGGGTTCAGGTCATCGACGACCTCCTGCGCCGACGGTCCGCTCGATCCACTCGCGCCCTGCCCGCAGCCGGCGAACAGGGCGAGCGCGGTAACCGCAGTCAGGACGGTATGCCCGATCCGGATCATGTCCTGATCATCGTGTCGCCGACAGGCGGGCGTTACGAAAAGCGATAGGGCCGCTACGGCGGCCTGCGGGGCCCGGCTGACCTGGTCGATCCCGACCTACCGCGGGTGGGTCTCAGCGTGGCTTCAGGAACTCAGCGTCCCTTCAGCGGGTGATCCCTAGCGTCTGGGTCATGCCTACTGCACTCGTCACTGGCGCCAGCCGCGGTCTTGGTGCCGTCTTCGCCGCCCGACTTGCTCGTGATGGCCA
>JAODNO010000422.1 GCA_025465235.1 Pseudonocardia sp. | reverse complement strand
TCGTCGGAGTGCTGCAGGACGTCGACGACACGGAGGCGTCGGACGAGGCGTTCGCGCTGCTCGACGCGCTGTGGGAGACCGCCCCCGTCGGGCTCGCGTACTTCGACACGGAGGTGCGGTACCGGCGGCTCAACGGTGCGGTCCTCCACATCGACGGCGGCACGGTCGACGACCGCCTGGGCCGGACGCCGGAGGAGGTCCACGGGCCCGTCGGCGCCACGATCGCCGAGGGCTTGCGCGCGGTACTCGCCGACGGCAAGCCACGGTTGGACGTTCCGGTGCAGGGACGGCTGTGGCACGGGCGTGGCCCGTTCCAAGAGTGGCGGATGTACCTCTACCCGGTGCGTGGGCCGGAGGCGCCCGTCGTCGGGGTCGGCGTCGTGCTGGTGGACGTCACTGCGGCCGAGCGCACCCGGCGGGAGCTGGCAGAGTCCGCGGCGCAGCGCGAGCACGCGCTCAACCGGTATCAGAGCCTGGTAGAGGCCACGAGCGCGGCGGTCTGGATCCGGGAGGCCGACGGCAGCGCGCTGCGCGACGCCCCGGGCCTGCGGGCGATCACCGGACAGAGCGCCGCGGAGCACGCCGGCTGGGGCTTCCTCGACGCCGTCCATCCCGCGCATCGCCACGCCCTCGACGTGGCATGGCGGGCCGCGGCGGCCGCCGAGCCCGCCGAGGCGTTCGTCCGGTCCTATCGCCTGCGCACGGCCGCCGGGGTCTACCGCTGGTTCCGCACGCGCGCGGTCCCCGTCCACTCCCGGGGGCGGGTCGTGGAGTGGGTGGGCACCGAGGCCGACATCGACGACGGGATGCGCGCCCGCGACAGGCTCGCCGTACTGGCCCAGGCCACGTTCGCGATGAACGCCGCACTGGACCCCGACCCCGAGGGCGAGCTGGTGGCGCTGGCCGAGGCGGTCGTCCCGCAGTTCGCCGACCTGTGCCGGGTCTTCCTGCTCGACCCGGATCCGTTGCACCAGGTGAGCTGCCCCGGCCGAGGTCGGCCCGGCGCAGTGCGCACCCCCCGCGGCCGGGGGGCCGTCACGGGGCGGCGGTCGGTCACGCGGAGCGGGCCGGGGATTCCGCCGTCACCGTCGAGCGAGGAACGATTCACGTTTCCTGCCGAGCATCCGATCTCTCGCAGCGCGCGCACCGCAGCGCCCGTCCTGATGCAGGTGTCCGACGAGACGGAGCCGCAATGGAGGGCTCCGGAGGATCAGGCATGGTGGGGAACGGCGATCGGGGTCAACACGGTGCTGGTGGCGCCGGTACTCTCCCGCGGCGAGGTCGTGGCCGCGCTGCTGTTCATCGCGTGCGGGGACCGGGCGCCCTACACGGAGGACGACCTTGCGCTCGTCGGCGAGCTCGCGACGCGCGCCTCGGCCGCCGTGGAGACCGCAGTGACGTTCCAGCGGAGCCGTGAGGTCTCGGTGGCGCTGCAGAGCGCGATGCTCAGCCTGCCGCCGCGGTACCCCGGTGTGGAGATCGAGGCCCGGTACCTGCCCGCGGCGGCGGAGCTGCAGGTCGGCGGCGACTGGTACGACGCGTTCGCGCTGCCTGGGGGCGACCTGGCGGTCGGAGTCGGCGACGTCGAGGGACACGACCTGCCCGCCGCGGCCACGATGGGGCAGCTGCGCAGCATGCTCCGGGGACTGGCGCACGACAGCGAGGACCCGCCGTCGGCGGTGCTGGGCCGGCTGGACCGGGTGGCATCCGGACTCGACGTCACCCGGTTCACCACGCTCATCTACGGGAGGCTCTCCCTGGCAGGTGCGCGCGCGGTGTTCCGTTGGTCCAACGCGGGCCATCCCGCGCCGATCCTGATCGGCCCGGATGGGGAGCCGCGGCTGCTCTCGGGTGAGGTCGACGTCGTACTGGGGGTCGACCCCGGGGCGCGCCGGCACGACTGCGAGGTGGAGATCGAGCCCGGTTCGACGCTGCTGCTCTACACCGACGGACTGTTCGAGCGCCGCCGCGACCCCGGCGACCACGCGAACACGCACCTCCTGGACCTCGTGCGCCGGAGCGCCGCCTTCCCGCTTGCCGAGTTCTGTGACCAGCTCGTGCGAGCCACCACCGCCGACACCGGCGACGACATCGTGGTGCTCGCCCTGCGTCTTGCGGCGGCGGGCGGATGACCCTCGAGGAGCTCGTGGCGCGGGCCGCCGCGCTCGCCGCCGGCCCCCGGCGAGCGATCCTGGGGATCACCGGCAGCCCCGGTGCGGGCAAGTCGACTCTCGTGGCGGCCCTGCTCGCCCGGCTGGGCGACGTGTGCGTCGCACACGTACCGATGGACGGCTTCCATCTCGCCGACGTGGCACTCGAGTCGATCGGGCGCCGGGACGCGAAGGGGGCCCCGGACACGTTCGACGTCGGCGGCTACGTCGCCCTGCTGCGCAGGCTGCGGGCCGCCGCCGACGACCCGGCAGAGGACGTGGTCTACGCGCCCGCGTTCGAGCGCGATCTCGAGCAGCCCCTCGCAGGCGCCATCGCTGTGCCGAGAGAGGCGCGGCTGGTGCTCACCGAGGGCAACTACCTGCTGCTCGACGGGGGGCGGTGGGCGGAGGTCCGCCCCGAGCTCGACGAGGTGTGGTTCTGCGACCCGCGTCCGGACGTACGGCTGGGTCAGCTCACCGCCCGGCACGTCGCGTTCGGCAAGGAGCCGGCGCGCGCGGCGGCGTGGGTGGCAGCGGTGGACGAGCCCAACGCTGCCCTGGTGGAGCGGACCAGGGACCGGGCGGACGTCATCGTCCCGGCCGTGCTCCTGGAGTCGCTCCCGGGCGCCGACTGAGCCCGTCGCCGAAGGTGTCAGCGGTGGTACGCGGCGCGGTGTGCGGCGAGGACGTCGAGCCCGAAGTCGGCCTCCGGGTCACGCCACACCGAGTGGGCGTGGTTGACCTGACGCTGCGTGTTGTCCCACTCGGCCAGCAGCCGGGGCCCCTGCAGGCGGTAGTAGTGCGGCTCACCCGCCGCGGTCGAGCCCGCCCAGGCGAGGTGGACGGCGTCGAGTGCTGAGGGGTCGTGGTAGCGGTGCAGCGGCGAGACGCCGTCCGGGACGCGGCCGAGGTAGGTGGCGAGCAGTTGCAGCAGGAGCTCGCGCTGCCCGGCGTCGAGCTCCGCGGCCGGCACGCCCTTCGGCGTGCCGGTCAGCGCCAGTGCGCGGTGGCCGTCGCGGTCGACGCCGGTGGCGGCCTCGGCCCGGTCGCTGCCCGCCCGCAGCGCGTCCTGCTCGCCCGGGTCGGGGAACGGGCCGCGCCAGACGCCGACGAGCGGGATGGCCTCGTCGCCGTCGGCCACGCGGGACCGGTTTCCCCCGACGATGTCGGTCGGGGCGTGGGGCAGCAGAACGGCGCGCTGGGCGAGCTCGGGCGGCAGCGAGCGGACGAGCTCGCGGGCGAGGTCCTCCGGTGCGGCCAGCGGGCGCAGCACCGTCCCGCCCAGCAGCGGCGCCGTGGCCGGGTCGGCGCCCAGGAAGCACGGCGTCGTGGCGGCGACGCGACCGTCGACGACGAGGTTGTTGAGCGACACGTGGTGCCCGCCGAAGCGCCAACCCCACGGCGTCGCGCCGCCAGGTTCGCCGAACACCCGCAGGTAGTACATACCGGGGTCACGCCCGCGCTCGCGCCCGAACGTCACGGTGAAGCCCTCCACGTGGTCGAGCACGTTCTCCAGCCCCATGACCGTCGCTGCCGTCACGTACGCGGCGGTCGACAGGCCGGTCGCGACCAGCCGCATGGCGAGCCGCTGCTGTGCGGGGCGCTGCTGGTGGAGGGTGAGGCCGCCGTGGTCGGTGGGGGTGTAGAACCAGCGGAGCCGCTCAGCGTCAGACGGGTCGTCCGCGCCAGGAGTGGTGCCACCGGCCACCTGTCGTTGCTCGGCATCGAGGGACTCGAGCCACGCGCCCGCCGCTTCGGCCATCCGGTCCGCGACCTCGCGGGGTGCTTCGGTCACTGCCTGCTCCATGCCCGAGACAGTACGGGCGCATTCCGTGCCCGCTCAGGCAAGCGGTGCCGGTGCGCCGAGCCAGCACCGTGGTGGACGCCTCGATCTCCGGCATGTACAGCACCAGGCCCCGCTCGGAAAGCCAGACCACCATCTGGAACGTGCGCTCGCCCCCCGCGGCCACGCCGGCCAGCTAAGGGCCCGGGCCGGGCGGGGCGTCAGTGGCAGGCGGTCGCGGAGCAGCCAGCGGTGGGGGTGGGTGGCGGCGGTTCGGCCCGCCGGAACATCGGCGCCCGGGTAGTTGTCGGGCTCGTCGCGCCGCGTGAGGCGGCGGGGGGATCCCCGGCGCCGGATTCTGCGGTCGGCTCGGGTCCGCCG
>JAODNO010000404.1 GCA_025465235.1 Pseudonocardia sp. | reverse complement strand
CTCCTGCTCCGGCGCCTGCGCCTGCGCCTGCGCCCGCGCAGGTGTCCCCCGCCCCCGGCGGCGGCGTGGCGACCGGCGACGGCTCCACCGGTGACCCGCTTCCCGGGCTGCTGCTGCTCGGCGGCCTGACGACCCTGGGTGCGGGTGCAGGGGCCATCGCCATTCGCCGTACCGCTCGCCGGTCCAGCTGACCGGTTCACCCCGCTCGCGACGACTCCCCCACGGGTCGCGACGGGACGGCGCTCACGCCGGCGGGCCACACGCCCATTGAGCCCGCCCCGGCCAGGGCACGGGCCGGGGCGTTCCGGGCGGTGGAGACGGTCAGGCCGAGAGGGGCGAGCGCTGCTGCGGGATGCGCAGGTGCAGGGGGAGTGCGCCCGCGCTGTCGGTGGTGAGGTGGTAATGACCACCTCGGGACCGACCGCAACGGTAGGATCGCAGCAGCCGTGCCCCGAGGGACTCCAGCTCACGTGCCGCGGCCTCCGCCGCCTCCCGCGTGGGGTAGATGACCTTACCGTCGGTGCCGCGGCTCTGCCGGGGCATCATGTGTCCTTCGATCTCGGCGCGGCTGGGCGTGCAGAAGATCGGGCGGCCGCTCTTGGTCAGCCGGGCATGGCGGTGCAGCACCTCGCCGCGAGCCTGATCACGGACGCCGCGCTGCTCCGGTACCCCAGGTCCGGGTGTCGCGTCGCTCATGTCAGGGGCCCTCCTGCACGTCGCCGGTCGGAAGATCGTGTGAGGTACAGCTTCCCGTGTACGGGGCGGTAGCGGGATACCACCATCGTGTCCTTTTCACGAGCGACGTCACTGTGGGTCACGCGGCCGCCCGGGTTCGGGACTGTCCGACCGGCGCCCTACCTTTGTCCCGCACGAGGGAGGGGGGTGAGCCGAGTGGCGTTGCACGTGCACCGGGCCGAGCGGGCCGACGCGCTGGCCGACGCCCTCGGTGGGCTCCTCACCCAGCCGCTGGACGATCCGTTCGCCGCGGAGATCGTCGCGGTGCCGGCGAAGGGCGTCGAACGCTGGCTGGCGCAGCGGTTGTCACACAGGCTGGGTGCTGCCGCAGGGCGAGGCGACGGCGTGTGTGCCGGCATCGCGTTCCCGTCGCCGGCAGCCGTGGTCACCGGGGCCGTCGGCGGCGCCACCGGCGTCGATCCGGAGGTCGACCCGTGGCGTCCCGAGCGCGCGGTGTGGCCGTTGCTCGAAATCATCGACGAGAGCGCGGGCGAGCCGTGGTGCGCCCCGCTGGGCGTCCACATCGGTGCGCGCGACGGCGACGTGCGCCGCAGCCGCCGGCATGCCACCGCCCGCCACCTCGCCGACCTGTTCGCGGCGTATGCCGCGCACCGCCCCGACATGCTCGCCCTCTGGAGGGCGGGCGGCGGGGTCCCCGGCGACCGGGCCGCCGACCTGGCATGGCAGCCCGAGCTGTGGCGGCGGCTGCGGGAGCGGATCGGCGTGCCCGGCCCGGCCGAGCGACTCCACTCCGCCTGCGCGGTTCTGCGGGCCGATTCGGCGAAGGCCGACCTGCCGCCGCGGCTGTCGCTGTTCGGTCCCACCCGGTTACCGGCAGAGCACCTCGCGGTACTCGGGGCACTGGCCGAGCATCGTGACGTGCACCTGTGGCTCCCGCACCCCTCCCCCGCGCTCTGGGCCGCTGTCACGCCTCCTGACGACGTGCCGCACCGGCGTGGCGACCCCACCGCGAGCACGCCGCGCCACCCGCTGCTGTCCTCGCTCGGGCGCGACGTCCGCGAGCTCCAGATCCGGCTCGCCGGTTCGGCCCCAGCGCGCATCGAGCACCACCACCCGCGGCCCGACCCTCCGGCCACGCTCCTCGGCAGGCTGCAGCGCGACCTGCGCGACGACCGGCCGCCCGCAGGCGACGCCCTGTTGCGCGCCGACGACCGCAGCGTCCAGGTGCACTCCTGCCACGGGCCGGACCGGCAGGTCGAGGTGCTGCGGGAGGTCGTCCTGGGGCTGCTCCAGGACGACCCCACCCTCGAACCACGCGACGTGCTCGTCATGTGTCCCGACATCGAGACGTTCGCGCCGCTCATCTCTGCGAGCTTCGGACTCGGCGAGCGGGATGCCGCGCACGCCGAGACCCACCCGGGCCATCAGCTGCAGGTTCGGCTGGCCGACCGCGCGCTGCGGCAGGTCAACCCCCTGCTCGACACCGTCGCGCAGCTGCTCGAGCTCGCTGACGCCCGGCTCACCGCGTCCCAGCTGCTCGACCTCCTGGGGTCTGCTCCGGTGCGCCACCGGTTCCGGCTCGACGACGCCGACCTCGACCGGCTGCGCGAGCTCGTCGTCCGGTCGGGGGTGAGGTGGGGGCTGGACGCGCCGCACCGGGCGCCGTTCCATCTCGACGGGTTCTCCCAGAACACCTGGTCCGCCGGGCTGGACCGACTGCTGCTGGGCGTCACGATGGCGGCAGGCTCCGGTGAGCAGGAGTGGCTCGGCACCGCACTCCCGATGGAGGAGGTCGACTCCGGCGACGTCGCGCGCATCGGCCGGCTCGCCGAGTTCGTCGATCGGCTGGCGTCGGTCCTGGCCCGGTTGGCCGGAGAGCGCACGCTCGACGAGTGGGTCGCCGCGCTGGTCACCGGCCTCGACGCCCTCACCGACACCACCCCCACCGATGCCTGGCAGGCCGGGCAGGCCCGCGGCGAGCTGGCCGACGCCGCACGGGCAGCCGGACCGCATTCCGGTTCCGTCCCGCTCGGGCTCGCCGACGTCCGGGGACTGCTCGTGGAACGCCTCCGCGGCCGCCCCACCCGCGCCAACTTCCGCACCGGCACGCTCACGGTGGCCACCCTGGTGCCGATGCGGTCGGTGCCGCACCGGGTGGTCTGCCTGCTCGGGCTCGACGACGGGGTGTTCCCGCGCGCAGGCGTCCCCGACGGCGACGACGTCATCGCCCGCGACCCGCTCGTGGGCGAGCGCGATCCCCGCAGTGAGGACCGCCAGCTGCTGCTCGACGCGATCTGCGCGGCCGGCGAGCACCTCGTCGTCGTGCACTCGGGGGCTGACGAGCGCACCGGGGCCCGGCGTCCACCCGCGGTGCCGCTCGGGGAGCTGCTCGACGCGATCGAGGCCACGGCGGGTCCCGACGCCCGTTCGCACGTCGTGGTGCGCCATCCGCTGCAGCCCTTCGACGTCCGCAACTTCACCCCCGCGGCGCTGGCCGCGCCGGGCCCGTTCAGCTTCGACCGGGCCGAGCTGGCCGGGGCACGGGCCGCCACCGGGCCGAAGGTGCCGCCCGCACCGTTCGTCACGGGTCCACTCTCGCCCGTCGAGCGGCCGGTGGTGGCGCTGGACGAGCTCGTCGCGTTCCTGGAGCACCCGGTGAAGGAGTTCCTCCGCCAGCGGGTCGGGCTGTCGCTCTTCGCGGGCGAGGACGACCCTGCCGACGCGCTGCCGGTGGATCTCGACGGGCTCGCCACCTGGGCGGTCGGCGACCGGTTGCTCCGCGACCGGCTGGCGGGCCACGATCTGGACCGCTGCCGGCAGGCCGAGTGGCGTCGCGGCGAGCTCCCCCCTGGCGCGCTGGGCGACGCCGTGCTCAGCCGGGTGCTCGATGACGTCGAGCCGCTCGTCGCTGCGGCCGCACCCCACCGGGTGGGCGAGGCGGAGGACCGTGACGTGGACGTCGCACTGCCCGGGGGCACCCGTGTGGTGGGCACGCTCGGCGGCCTGTACGGCACGGCGTTGCTGCGCGTCGAGTTCTCCCGGCTGGCGCCGAAGCAGCGGATCCGGGCGTGGGCGCGGCTGTTGGCACTCACCGCGTCCACCGGGGAGCCGTGGTGTGCGGTCACCATCGGCCGGGGCACACGGTTCGGCCTGGCTAGGGCAAGTGCCGGTCCGCTCGATCCCGCGCAGGCCACCGCCCTGCTCGCGGAGCTGGTCCAGCTGCACCAGGCCGGCCTGCGGGAGCCACTGCCACTGCCCACAGTGGCGGGCCACACGTACGCCAACGTCCGGCGCGGCGGGGCCGACGCCGAGGCCGCCCTCGACGAGGCGCTGCGGAAATGGACCACCGGAGCGGGCGCCGAGCACGCCGACGACGCGCACGTACGGGTGTGGGGACGGGCGGCGGGGCCGGACGTGCTCACCACCCCGGACGGGCGGGGCGGCGAGCCCACCCGCTTCGGCTCGCTCGCGATGCGGCTGTGGGCGCCGCTGCTGATGGCCGAGGACATGGTCCGGCTGTGACGGTCCTCCGGAGCGCGAACGCTCCTGTACTCGCCCCGGCCGCGTTCGACGTCTGCGGCCCGCTGCCCTCCGGCACCACGGTTCTCGAAGCGAGCGCCGGCACCGGCAAGACCTTCACCATCGCCGCGCTCGCCGCGCGCTACGTCGCGGAGGGCCACGCCACGCTGTCCGAGCTGATGCTCGTCACCTTCGGCCGGGAGGCCAGCCAGGAGCTGCGCGAACGGGTCCGGGAGCGGCTCGTGTCGGCCGAGCGCGGGTTGGCCGACCCCGTCTCCGCCCGCACCGGAAGCGACGATGTGCTCCGGCTGCTCGCCACTGTGCCCGATGCCGAGGTCGCGGCCCGCCGAGGACGGCTCGCCCGCGCGCTGGCCCAGTTCGATGCCGCCACAATCGCCACCACCCACCAGTTCTGTCAGCAGATGCTCGCCGGGCTCGGAGTCGCAGGCGACGGCGACCCGGATGCGGTGTTCGCCGAGTCGATCGACGACCTGCTCACGGAGGTGGTCGACGACTTCTACGTGCGCAAGTACGGCGCCCAGGGCGCGGGCACGCCCGCCTTCAGCCGATCGGAGGCGCTCGCACTGGCCCAGCGTGCCGTCCACGACGGGCAGGCCCGGCTCGAGCCCTCCGACGCCACCCCGGGGAGCACGGCGCAGGTCCGCCA
>JAODNO010000385.1 GCA_025465235.1 Pseudonocardia sp. | reverse complement strand
CAGATGGGGCTCGAACTGGCCGGTGTGCCCGTCGACCCGGCAGGCCTCCAAGCCGCCCTCGAGGTGTTGCGCGCCGGGTGAGACCGCGGTGGAGCCGGAGTTCCGAGACGGGAGAAAGTGATCGTCTGGCCACAGTACATTCCGTCGAACTCATTCACTCCGCGTTCCGGGGTCACGAATCGTGCGTCATCGGCGAAAGCCCGCGCTGACGGCATAGGCCCCAAGGCTGCCCGCACCAGGTAATCCCCAGGCCCGTGCCCGCACATGGTGCCGGCCTCCAGATTCAACGCGCAACGCACAAGTCGGTGCCAACCACGCCGGCCATCTACAAGGAGGTAGGTCGTTGATTCAGCGGATGTCGTCTGCCCGGAACCTGTCTGAAATGAAGCGGTGGACCTATATTTTACCGGTCATCGTCTTCATCTACGTCATCTGTTACATAGACCGCACGAACATCAGCTTCGCGCTCCCGCACCTCAAAGACGACATGCACCTCAGCGGGGCTCAGCAGGGTCTCGCGAGTGGCATTTTCTTCTGGGGATACCTGCTCCTGCAGATTCCCGGAGGATACCTGGCCGAGCGCTGGAGCGCGAAGCGGTGGGTCGCGATCCTGATGGTGCTGTGGAGTGCGGCCGCAATAGTGTCCGGCCTCACTCACACATTCGGCGAACTCATATTCGCCCGTTTCCTCCTCGGGGTGGCCGAGGGCGGCGTGCAGCCCGCGCTGATGACCACTATCCGGGCCTGGTTCCCGTTCTCCGAACGCAGCAGGGCATTCGCGATCTTCAAGCTGTACACACCGATCGCCGCGATTGTCGCTGCCCCCTTCTCCGGCATCATCCTGACCTACGCGGACTGGCGCTGGATGTTCATCATCCAGGGTAGCGCTCCGCTGATCGTCGGGCTCATCGCCTGGCTGGCTGTAATCCGCGACACGCCCGCGAAAGCGGGCTGGCTGTCCGCGAACGAGCGGAATTACATTGAGAACTCCCGTATCGAGGAAGGTGAGCCCCTCAAGCACCGCGGGACCTTCAAAGCCGCCTTCACCAGCCGGATCGTGTGGCAGTTCGCCCTGATCTACACGTTGACACAGATGGGACTGCTCGGCCTCACGCTATGGATGCCGAGCGTGCTCAAACAGGCATTCCACACCGACCTGCAGGTGGGTCTCGTGGCGATGCTGCCCCAGGTCGCCGCGGGCGTCGCAATCATTCTGGTCGGCCGGTCCGCGGACCGTCGGGGCGGGCACGTTGCCCACATGTCCGCGGTCCTCGGCGCCGGAGCCGTGATTCTCGCCGCCGCGAGCCTGGTCTCGGCGGAACAGAAGTGGCTCGTACTCGGGGCGATGATCCTCGGCACGGCGGCTTCGATCGCCTGGTACGGGCCGTTCTGGGCAACGGTCACCAAGCTCACGCCGGTGGCAGCCGCAGGCGCGGGGATGGGCCTCATCAACGGGGTCGGCAACCTGGGCAGCTTTTTCGGGCCCTACATCGGCGGATGGCTCAGTGACCTCAGCGGCGGGGGATACGTGCTCACCCAGGTGTTCTTCGGTCTGGTTTTCGCCGCCGCGGCACTACTCGTCCTGCCACTGAAGAAGAAGCTGCGCGAGGCGAATCTGGCGCGAGTTGATGCCACGCCGACTGCAACGGAACAAGAATCGGCGTCGAACCCCGTCTGAGGTGATCCGGCCACGGCGGCGCAGGTCCGCTCCGACGGATCGGCGCCGCCGGGCAGCCGGTAGCGAACTGACCCCGGCTGACATCGACTGGCCCAAGGACCGACGCAACACCGATGACCCGCAACGGCACGCCGAGGATGCCGCCGCTGCTATGAAGGCCGGCCAGAGCAGGCCGCATCGCGTGGCACGTGGTCGAGTTGGTGCGCGAGGCGCTGGCCGGTCTCGGCCGAGAGCAGAAGACGCTATGCGGATAGTTCGCTACTCCCTCGACGGACGGCCGGCCGTGGCGTCGTCGTCGGGGATCTGGTGCATGAGCCGGCTGGCGGGAACGCCGGCCCCGGCCGGGTGGTCGGGAGGCTCGCGGACCTCGCGTTTCCCCGCACGATCCACTGGGGCCGGCTGAGGTGCGGCGCCTGGAGTACGAGGTTTCGATCGTGCCGTCCAGCACCGCGGCGCAGAGCAGCTCGCGGTTGGCGTCGTGGCGAATCGGCGGGCAAAACTTGGGCTGGGGGGTGGGGCCGCCCGGGACATCCTCGGCGCGCAGCGTGAGGGAATGCGGACAGGTCTCCACGGTGAGCGGCAGCCCGTCGGCCTCGGCCGCACTGATGAGCGGCAGCCGGTACGCGCCCGGCAGGTGCACGAAGTGCGTACCGCAACCGGTCGCGCGAGGGTCTGCTGGAGTAGCAGCCCGATCGCGCTGACCTCGGTGGACAGCGGGGGGGACGCGACGAAGTCGGCGTAGTACGGGCCGTGTGGCGCGGGTGGGCGTGGGTCACGGCCTGGTCCTCGGCGTCCGAGATGAGCGGGCTGCCGAAGCTCGCGATCTCGGTCATCGCGTCGGCCGCGCCCGCATCACCAGGTCGAGTTCCGCCACCGGCCACCCTCAGTGCGGCCACACCTGGTTCGTACCCGACCGCGACACATGCGCCCTGGCGCGTGTGTCCGGGTACGAACCGGGTGTGCGGGCGACACTAGTCGAGCGCGCCGGTGGCCAGCTCCTCGAACTCGGTGACGTTGTCCAGTTCAGTGCCCATCGCGATGTTGGTGAGTCGCTCCAGGATGATTTCCACCACGACGGGCACTCGGTGCTCCGCCATCAGCCGCTTTGCCTCCTCGAACGCACCCGCAATCGCATCCGGCTCCGTGACCCGGATCGCTTTGCAGCCCAAGCCCTCGGCTACCCGGACGTGATCCACGCCGTAGCCGCCGGTTTCCGGGGCGTTGATGTTCTCGAAGGCCAACTGCACCGCGTAGTCCATGTCGAACGCCCGCTGCGCCTGCCGGATCAGCCCGAGGTAGGCGTTGTTCACCACCACGTGCATGTACGGGAGGTTGAACTGAGCGCCGACCGCCAGCTCCTCGATCAGGAACTGGAAGTCGTAGTCCCCGGACAGCGCCACCACCGGAGTGTCCGGGTCGGCCGCGACCGCACCGAGCGCGGCCGGCGCGGTCCAGCCCAGCGGGCCGGCCTGACCACAGTTGATCCAATGCCTCGGTTCGTACACGTGCAGGAACTGCGCGGCGGCGATCTGGGAAAGCCCGATCGCGGTGACGTAGCGGACGTCGCGACCGAAAGCCTGGTTCATCTCCTCGTACACTCGCTGCGGCTTGATCGGCTTGTTGTCGAAGTCGGTACGCCGGTGCATGGTCCGCTTGCGGTCCTGGCAGGCGGTGCGCCACGCCGACCAGTCCGGCAGTCGACCGTCGCCCTTGCGCTCATGCGCCACGTCGACCAGCAGTTCGAGCGCCGCGTGCGCGTCGGACACGATGCCGTAGTCCGGGGCGAACACCCGGCCGATCTGGGTCGGCTCGATGTCGATGTGCACGAACCGCCGGCCGCGCTGGTAGGTGTCCAGGCCGCCGGTGTGCCGGTTCGCCCACCGGTTGCCGATGCCCAGCACCAGGTCGGACTCCAGCATGGTGGCGTTGCCGTACCGATGAGAGGTTTGCAGCCCGGCCATGCCGGCCATCAGCGGGTGGTCGTCCGGGATGGAGCCCCAGCCCATCAGGGTGGGAATCACCGGCACTCCGGTGACCTCTGCCAGCGCGATCAACAGCTCGGACGCGTCGGCGTTGATCACCCCGCCGCCGGCCACGATGACCGGGCGCTCGGCGCTGGCCAGCAGGTCGATCGCCTTCTCCGCCTGGGCGCGGCTGGCGGCCGGTTTGTACACCGGCAGCGGCTGGTAGGTGTCCGGATCGAAGTCGATCTCGGACAGCTGCACGTCGATCGGGAGGTCGATGAGCACCGGGCCGGGACGGCCGGAGCGCATGAGGTGAAAGGCCTGCTGGAACGCGCCCGGCACCTGCGCCGGCTCCATCACGGTCATCGCCATCTTGGTCAGCGGCTTGGCGATAGCGGTGATGTCAACGGCCTGGAAGTCTTCCTTGTGCAGCCGTGACCTCGGCGCTTGCCCCGTGATGCACAGGATCGGGATCGAGTCGGCGGAAGCCGAGTACAACCCGGTGATCATGTCGGTGCCCGCGGGTCCCGAGGTGCCGATGCACACGCCGATGTTGCCGGCGCGCGTCCGGGTGTAGCCCTCAGCCATGTGCGAGGCAGCTTCGACGTGCCGGGCGAGCACGTGGCGGATTCCGCCGTGCGCCTTCATTGCCGAGTAGAACGGGTTGATGGCCGCGCCAGGGACGCCGAAGGTCTGCGTAGCCCCCTCGCGTTCCAGGATCGCCACGGCCGCGTCGACGGCTCGCATACGAGGCATGTAGGAGTCCCTTCAGGGTGGTTACGGCTGAGGTTCAGGTGCCGGAGAGGCGCTCGACGCCGCGGAGCAGCCCCGAGTGGTCGAGGCCACCGTCACCGACGGCGAGGGCGGAGGCCATCAGTTGGGCGACCAACGCGCCCACCGGGAGCACCACGCCGGCCTCGCGGGCGGCGCTGGTCACGATGCCCATGTCCTTGTGGTGCAGCGCGATCCGGAAACCCGGCTGGAAGTTGCCGTCGAGCATGTTCTGCTTCTTCTGGTTGAGCACCGAGGAGCCGGCCAGGCCGCCACCGAGTACCTCGAGCGCGGCCTCCAGGTCGACGCCGTAGGCGCGTAGGAACACCACAGCCTCGGCCAGCGCCTGGATGTTGGTGGCGACGATCAGCTGGTTGGCAGCCTTGACGGTCTGCCCGGAGCCACTCGGGCCGACGTGCACGATCGTCTTGCCCACCACGTCGAACAGCGGCTTGGCCGCCTCGAAGTCCTCGGCGTCGCCACCGACCATGATGGACAGCGCCGCGTTCTTGGCGCCCGCCTCGCCGCCGGACACCGGGGCATCCAGCAGCCGGAAGCCCTGCTCCTTGGCCTGCCCGGCCAGCTCCGTCGTGACATCCGGGCGGATGCTGGAGAAGTCGATGACGAGGGTGCCCGGCTTGGCGTTGGCAAACACGCCGTTCTCGCCGAGCAGCACAGCCTGCACGTCAGGGGAGTCGGGCACCATCACCGCGACGATGTCGGCGTCGCGGACGGCGTCCGCGGTGGAGGTGGCGGCCCGTCCGCCCGCTTCGACCAGCGTGGCGAGCCGCTCCGCGCTCCGGTCGTAGCCGGCCACGGTGTATCCCGCATTGGCCAGGTGGACGGACATCGGGCCGCCCATGATCCCCAGGCCGATGAATCCGACGTTGGTCATGACGTTTCCTTTCGGTGGTCGAGTGTCAGGCGGCTCAGCGGTTCAGACGGCTCGGTCATCGGGCGTCAGGCCGCGCGGCGGTCCCGGGGCAGCCAGCGCAGGCCGTCCTCGGTACCCGCGGTGGGCTTGTACTCCAGACCAACCCAGCCGTCGTATCCCTGCGCCGCCAGCTCGCCCAGGTACCGATCCAGCTCGAGCTCGCCGGTGCCCGGTTCGCCCCGTCCGGGGGCGTCGGCGATCTGCACGTGCGCTACCCGGTCTCCGTATTCGCTGATCACCTTGTCCAGGTCGTCGCCGTTCACCGCGAGGTGGTACAGGTCGCACAGAAAGCCCAGGTTGTGCACCCCGGTCTGCTCGCCGACCCGGTCGATCACCGCGATCACGTCCGCGGTCGTGCGAAGCGGGTAGCGGGGTGCCCCGCTGACGGGCTCGATCAGCACGGTGCCGCCGATCCGGGCGGCGGCCTGACCGGCCAGCGCAAGGTTTGCCACGGCGAGCTCGTCCTGCTCGTCCGGGCTGACGCCGTCCACCCGGTTGCCGTAGAGCGCGTTGAACGCCCGGCAGCCCAGCCGCTCGCCGATGCCGATGGTGACCTCGATGTTGTCCCGGAACTCAGTGCTGCGTGCAGGCCAGGACACCGCGCCCCGGTCACCGCCGGGCATGTCGCCGGCGAAGAAGTTCAGCCCGGCCAGCTGGACACCGGCGTCGCTGACCGCCGTGACGAACGAGTCGATCTCCCCATCGGCCGGCACAGCCGCTGGGAACGGCCACCAGAACTCGACGGCGGTGAACCCGGCGGCGGCCGCGGCGGCCGGCCGCTGCAGCAATGGCAGCTCGGTGAAGAGCATCGACAGGTTGGCCTCGTAACGAGGTGACACCTCGAAACCTCCGCAGCAATCTTCCGTATCGTGGATGTCTACTTTTGCACAGTGAAATTAGCCGCCCGACGGCGAGGTCGTCAACCGCTCAGGGCGATGTGCGGCAAGGCTCACTTGCCGGGTGGGGCTTGGCGGGTTCGCGGGCCTGTCTCGTCGCGCTCGCGATTGCGGGCCGGGGCGATCCAGCCCCGGGCCGGGATGCAGTCGTCGAAGACGATCATCGCGGTCAACGCGGACGCGGGGACGCCGATCTTCGAGATCGCCGACCACCGCGTGGTCTCGGCGATGGTCACCGTGGCGCCCCAGCGCCAAGAGGAGATCACGAACCGGAGGGGCCGAGTGGGCTCAGCGTGACGAAGGCTGGTGCGACCCAGCTCCCAGGACCCACGTCGTCGGCTCGTCGGGGTCGGCTCGCGCAGCGAGCTTCCACGTTGCGGGCCGACTCACCGGCACATCAGCTTGACGGTCGGGACGGTGTCATCGGGGCAGCGGCAGTATGTTCACCCAACCCGTGCAGAGGACGAGGGCGAGAAAGCCGACCATCGCCCCGAAACCTGCGCTCATCGAGACCGCTTCGCGGTCGCGGCTCCGTCGAGCGTTGAGCGCGATGAGCAGGGCCGCCGCGGCGACGACAGCCAGTAAGAGGCCAAAGCCGAGATCCTCGAGTCGCACTGCATCCACGTTTCCTCCAGTTCATGGTCGTGCGGCGGCTGCTGTTCGAGGCCCCTGCACGGTCTGCTCGATCTTGTTATCGGTGTGACGTCAGGCCAGACGTCGCCACATCCCCGTCATCCGCCGCCGACCGGGGCGGCGGCGTCGGGTCTCGTCGTCCCCAACAACCTGCCACCGAACTCGATGCCCTTGGCTTCCTTGCCGAGCAGGGTCAGCACGGCCACCGCGATCAGTACCGGCACGATCGTCGCGACCAGAGCGAACGGGTAGCCGTGCCTGGCGGCGAGACCCTGCTGGATCGGCAGGTTGAACGCGGCCAGGCAGTTCCCGAGCGGGAAGGTGACGCCGGGGTAGACACCGCGAATCGCGTCCGGGGACATCTCGGTGAGGTGCGCCGGGATCACGCCCCATGCCCCCTGCACCATCACCTGCATCAGGAACGACCCGAGGACGAGGAACCCAGCGGTTCGGGAGAGGGCGAACAGTGGGACGATCGGTAGCGCGAGGACGGCGCAGAAGACGATGGTGTACCGGCGACCGAACCGCTCAGACAGCGATCCGAAAACGATCCCGCCGATCATGGCACCCACGTTGTAGAGCACAGCGATCCAGCTGGCCGTGGCCACGGAGAGGCCGGCGCCGCCGTCGTGGGTGGCCTCCAGGAACGTCGGGTAGACGTCCTGGGTCCCATGGCTCATCCAGTTGAACGCGGTCATCAGCAGGATCAGGTAGCCGAACCGGCGCAGGACCACCGGGTTGAGCAGGACGTCGCGGAACGAGGAGTTCGACATGCGCATCCGCTGCCGGCTGTCCCTCCACACCTCCGACTCGCGCACGCGGGCCCGGATCAGGAGGCTGATCAGGGCCGGGATGATGCTGAGGGCGAACAGCCAGCGCCAGGACAGCCCCAGCGTGGTGATCACGACGAGCGAGGCGAGCGACGCCAGCAGGTAGCCCATCGAGTAGCCCTGCTGCAGCAGGCCGGAGAAGAAGCCGCGGCGCTTGACGGGGATCTTCTCCATTGCCAACGCGGCGCCGAGGCCCCATTCGCCCCCCATTCCGATGCCGTAGAGCATGCGCAGCACCAGCAGCACGGTGAAGTTCGGCGCGAACGCGCAGAGGAACCCGACGAGCGAGTAGAAGCAGACGTCCACCAGCAGCGGGATGCGCCGCCCCTTCCGGTCGGCCCAGAGCCCGAACACGATCGCGCCGACCGGCCGCATGATCAACGTCGCGGTGGTGAGGAAGGCCATCCGGGTCAGCGAGACACCGAAGTCGCGCGCGATGTCGGCGTAGACGAAGACGACGATGAAGTAGTCGAACGCGTCCATCGTCCAGCCGAGCAGGGCGGCGATGAACGAATTGCGTTGGTCGGACGTGAGCGGCGTACGGGACGAAACGCTTGATTCGGATTCTCGGCCTGACACCATTGGGCCCCTTCTGCCGATGGCTGAGCGGCAGTGTACGCCCGAGTGTTTATTCCGACGACTCGCGGAGAATGTGTCCAGAATGGTGTGAATAACGCATTTCGGTGGGTCCGCGCATATCGGACCGGTCTCGTCGCCACCCTGCGGTCGGCGACCGGCAGGGCTGTGCGATCGGACAGAGAGTGACCAGCTATTGACGGCGCGTACCTGACCCCACCCCGAGAAGTACGCGAAGTTACTCCTTCAGGGCGGTCACACATCTCATCCTGTCAGCACAGGTGCTGCTATCGTCGCGTTCGTGAAGGCCGTGGTCTACGACAAGCCCCGCAGCTTCGCCGTCACTGAGGTGGCGGAGCCCCACGCCGGCGCAGGGGAGGTGCGCCTGCGGGTGGTCGCGGCGGGTGTCTGCGGCACCGACGGGCACCTGCACGAAGGCCAGTTCGACCCGGTGTACCCGCTTACTCCCGGGCACGAGATCGTCGGCGAGGTCGACGAGGTCGGCGCCGGTGTCTCGACGCTCCGCGTGAGCCAGCGGGTCGTGCTGGACAACATGCAGTCCTGCGGGGTGTGCACCAGTTGCCGTCGTGCCCGGCCCGCGTTCTGCCGGCAGCTCGTCGCGCAGGGCGTGAACGCGGCCGGCGGGTTTGCGGAGTTCATCGTTGCCCCCGCCGGCAAGTGCCATCCGGCCGATGATCTCGAGCCAGAGGTGGCCGTGCTCACCGAGCCCACCGCCTGTGTCATGCACGGGCTCGACGTGCTGGCCATGCAGCCGGGAAGCGACGTGCTCGTCTTCGGGGCCGGCCCGACCGGCCTGCTGCTTGCGCAGCTGCTGCGGCACGCGGGCGCGCACCGCGTGACGGTCGCCGCTCCCACCCCGTTCAAGCTCGAGATCGCAGCGCGGCACGGTGCGGACGAGACCGTGCAGATGGACCGGGAGCGCCCGGGGAACGCCCTCGCGCGGCTGCGGGAGCTGGCGCCGGAGGGGTTCGATGTCGTCATCGACGCCACCGGGGCGGTGGGCGTCCTGGAGCAGTGCGTGGCGCTGACGGGCGACGGCGGCACCGTGTTCGTCTACGGCATGACCGACGAGGCCGACCGGCTCTCCGTATCGCCCTATGAGGTCTTTCGGCGCGAGCTGGTCATCAAGGGCTCCTTCTCCCAGGCGTACAGTTTCGACCGCGCGCTGCAGGCGCTGCGCACCGGTCGCGTCGCTACGGATGGCATCATCACCCACCGCTTCGGGCTGGACGGGTACGGCGACGCGCTGGCAGCGCTGCACGATCGCCAGTGCGTCAAGGCCGTTGTCCGGCCATAGCCGGGCGAGGGAGTCGTGATGGAAGCGTCAGCGATGGGGCGGGCAGATCAGCGCGGTCGCATCGACCGCTCCTCCCTGCTGCCGTACTACCACCAGCTCAAGCAGCTGCTGGTGCAGGAGATCGAGCACCGCGGGCTGCAGCCCGGCGACCTGCTGCCGGGGGATAACGCGCTGTGCGAGACGTACGACGTCTCCCGCACTGTCGTGCGCCAGGCGCTTACCGAGCTCGAGTTCGAGGGCGTCATCGAGCGGGTCAAGGGCAAGGGCACCTACGTGGCCAGGCCGAAGACCGCCGAGGGGCTCGTGCAGTCGCTCACCGGCCTCTTCGAGGACGTCGCCGCACGCGGGGGGCATCTGCGCAGCGAGGTGCGGACCCTCCTTGTCGTCCCTGCGGACAGTCAGCTCGCGGCCGACCTGCAGATTGCGCCGGGCGACCCGGTCATCCTGCTCGAGCGGCTGCGATTCGTCGAGGAGCAGCCGTGGGTGCTCACGGTGACGCATCTGCCACACGCGCTCGTGCCGGGCCTGGAGCACGAGGACCTGTCGGACCGGTCGCTCTACGCCGTGCTGGAGGAGACCTACGGCGTGCGGCTCGCCAGGGGTCGCCGTTCGGTGGAGGCCACCGTGGCCCCACAGCAGCTGGCGAGCGCGCTCGGCATTGCCGTCGGCGCGCCGGTGCTGGTGCTGCGCAGCCTCAGTGTCGACGCCGACGGCAGGCCGGTGGAGAGCTTCGTCGCGTACCACCGAGGCGACCGCAGCCGGTTCGAGGTCGACCTCGTCCGCGAGTCCACCGCGCCGTCCCGGCCGTCGATGATCGTGACCGAGGGCGGCGCCTGACGCTCCGGCCGCACGCTCCAGCGCAGGTCAGCGGGAGAGGGTGAGGAGGCGGGCCGGGTTGGTGATCAGCAGCTGTTCCAGGACGTCCGCGCCCACGCGCTCTCGCACACGTGGCAGGAACCGCGCCGGGAGGTAGTCCAAGCCGGGGATGCCGCCGTACGCCCGGTAGCGGCTGCGGCGGGCGACGTCGCCGCCAAGCAGCATCCGGTGCCGATCCCCCGCCGCGACGACGCGCTCCAGGCAGTCGAGGATCGCCGTGTCGGGTGCCTCGCGGTGCCGCGCCATGCCGTCGTAGCCGAGGTAGGCGCCGGCGAGGGTGAGCTCGGCGTGCAGGCCGGGGTCGAGGTTGCGGTCGGCATGTGCGAGCACGACGCGATCAGCCGCCAGGCCGCCCGCGGCCAGCGCGTCCAGCACCTCCCAGGCCGCCGAGCCGTGCTCCAGGTGCACCATCACCGGGACGCCCGCCGCGCCAGCGGTGGTGGCGGCCGCGGCCAGCACCCGCCGCTCGAACGGGTCGATCCGCCAATAGCCGACGCCGGCCTTCACCATCCCGGCGCGTACCGGCGTCCCGTCCGGGCCGGTCGCCCGCGAACTGCGCCCTGGCGAGTCCTCGGCGGGGAACCCGTCGAGGATGTCGGCGGTGAACCGGGCCACTAGGTCGTCCTCCGCGGCCGCGGTGAGCCAGTGCCCTTCTCCGTAGTGCTCGCTGCGGTGGGCGCCGGTCACGTGCACGACGGCCAGGCCGGTGGCTGCGCTGATCCGGGCGACAGCGGCCGGGTCGCGGCCCAGACCGGTGGGCGTGGCCTCGACCATCGCGTCCACCCCGGCGAGGCGCAGCGACGCCGCCTCGGCGGCGCTCGCCTCCTCCTCGTCGAGCTCGTCGCCGGGGAGCAGCGGCGAGACCTGGAAGAGGTGCTCGTGGTAGTCGCAGCGGCCCAGCGCCTCCGGGGAAACATCGCCGAGCACCGTGCGGATCACCGGGTGGGCCACGGTCACAGGGTGTCGAACCAGGGTTCGAGGCGCCGGTAGGCGTCGAGGAACACCGCGTGCTCGCGGCGGTAGCGCTCGTGCGCCGCCGCGTCCGGCTCGCAGGGCGCGGCCTGCTCGGACATCTGCTGCGCCACGCCGAAGCCGTCGAACAGGCCGACGCC
>JAODNO010000045.1 GCA_025465235.1 Pseudonocardia sp. | reverse complement strand
CCCACAGGTCCGGGGCGCGCGGGAGCGCGCCCGGTCGCAAGCCGACCGGGCGGGCGGCCGTGTGCGACCGGTGCGGTCGCGCAGGTCAGGGGTGTGGGTCAGGCGTGTGGGGTCAGGGGAGTCGCGTCTGCGGTGTCGGCGCACGCGGGCAGCGCCGGCTCACCGAGCGCCTCCCCCAGCGCCTCGGCGACGGTCCGGCTGGTGTGCTCGAGGTGCCAGGCCGTCTCATCGAGGAGGCCGGGCAGGTCGCGCGACTCGATGAGCTCCAGCATCCGCAGATGCTGGCGGTGCGCCTCGGCGAAGTCGTCCACCGTGGAGGCGTAGATGGTCATCGAGGACTCGACCCGGTCCCAGATGTTGTGGATGAGCTCGAGCAGATGGGGACTGCGGGCACACTGGTAGAACCGGACGTGGAACTCGCGGTTCAGCCGCCGCCATGCATCCGGCGCGATGCCGGGGTCGGCCATCTCCACGAGGACGGCGCGCAGGTCCGCGATGTCCTCATCCGTGAGGCGCGGCAGGGCCCACTCGGCGGCCAACTGTTCCAGCCGCAGGCGGATCTGGAAGACCTGGACGACCTCGTCCGCCGTCAGCTGGACGACCGTGACACTGCGGCGCTCGAACTGGACGAGGCCCTGCGCCTGCAGCTTCCGCATCGCCTCCCGCACGGGCATCGTGCTGACGCCCAAGGTGTCGGCCAGCGACCGCAGCGAGATCTTGACCCCCGGCGGGAGGGAACCCGTGCGTATGGCAATGCGCAGCCGGTCGTACACCTCCTGGTTGACCGTCGAGACCGTGATCGCCTCCCGGTTCACGGGACACCTCCTGCTGTGATCTGTGATCACAAACGTTACGGAGGGCATGTGTCCGTGCCGTAGACGCGCGTTGCGACTGCATTACGAGTGCCGCACTGTAAGCCGGAACCAGGGTCGGCGGAACCGGATCATCGGGCTGATAGTAGCCTCACCTGGGCGTTTCGGGCCCTCACCGACTCGGGCTACGCGATCACGGCGGCAGTCTTCGGACCGCCTGACCGCCGCCGTCTCACAGGTGCACAGGCAGTTGCCTCAGCGAGCGTGCGCATCACCGTGACGCCGCGCTCGCCGACCTACCGCTGAGCTGAGCCACTCAGGGGGCCGCTCCCAGCAGCTTCGCCGCCTGCTCGGCCACCTCGTCGTCGACGACCACCTCGAAGCGCTGCGGCCGCATCATCACGACCGAGGCGAAGTCGCGACGGCCGCCCTGCAGCGCGTAGACGATCACCCCGACGATGGCGCCGATCACTGCGCCGATGACCAGGCCGTAGAAAGCGAGCAGCAAGCCCGTGATCAGCGGGTTGACCCAGTTGAAGAGCCCGAAGATCCACCCGATCAGCACGCCGGGAATCGCACCGCTCACCGCTCCCCGCCATGCGGCGCGTGGGTAGTCCAACTTCCCGGTGACCTGCTCGATGGTCTGCAGGTCCTGCCCGATGATCGCCACCCGCTCGACCGGGAAGTCCAGGTCGGAGAGCCGGTCGACGGCCCGCTCCGCCGCCTCGTAGGTGTCGAAGGAGGCGATCGTCCGTCGGGCCGCCCGGTTCGGGCTCGTCGGGCTCCCGGGCGACCACGGCTTGTCTGCGACGCGTCCGTGCGATCCGGCGGTGGTGTCGCCGGGATGTTCGGTCATGATGCCTCCCCGATCAGACGGTCGACGGCCGGTCGGCCGCCGATGCGGTCTCCGACCCGGTCGTGGTGGTGGCACCGGCGCCGGTGTCCCCAGTGGCACCTCCCGCGGCGTCCCCGGTCGCACCGGTGGCACCGGTGGCGGTGTCCCCGGTGGAGGAGCCGGTTTCGGAGGAACCGAGTTCGACACGGCGCGGCTTGCTCGCCTCGCTGACCGGAATGGTCAGGGTCAGCACTCCGTTGGCCGTGTCCGCCGTCATGCCGTCCGGATCGAGGTTGTCCCCGAGGAACAACTGGCGGGCGAACTCGCCGTAGGGTCGCTCGTCGATGATCACCTCATCGCCCTCCCGGCGTGCGGGGGCGCGACGGGCGCGCACGCTCACCACGTTGCGCTCGACGGTCAGGTCTATGTCCTCGGGGTGGACGCCGGGCACGTCGAGGTAAATGAGAAACTGGTCGCCGCGCCGCAGCGCCTCCATGGGCATGGTCCGCAGGGCACGAGCCCCGACGGCGAGAGTCTGTTCGGCCAGTCGGTCGAGTTCGCGGAATGGATCGAATCGCAAAAGCGTCACGGGGTTCCTCCTGCCGGACGGGTGAACCGTGCTCGCCCAGGGTCGCAGCGCCACCGACAGGGCGATTCGGTCCGCGGGATGCAACGGCACCCGATCTGTTCGCCCCGACAGGTCCATCGGCCCACGCGACCTGCGCCGACCCGCGTCGCCGGGACGTTGCTCGCGGGCCGCCGCGGTGCGCTTCCGGCGGACGACGCCGCCGCGCAGGCCAGGAGCACGGATTGGGTCGCACCGCCCCCGGGAACGCGTTCCGGGGATACGTTCACCGGCGTAGGGTCAATGCAAAAGCCACCTCGACGTTCAATCGAACGTTTCGAGGAGGAATGGCGAGGAGTGGATGTACGACGGTCGGTCGATCATCGCGATGCGCGAGCAGCTCTCGAACCTGTGCAGCCTGTTCACGCTGTCGATGGTGATGTCCGATGGACGGGACGAGCGGCACATCCTCGAGCTCGCCGTCACGTCGGTCGGCTCGCTCACCTCGTGCCGGCCCATAGCCGGCTTCCTGACCGGCGAGAGCGGCGGACTGAGCTCGGACAGCAGCACCGTGGCCTACCCGGGGCTGGCCAAGCGGCTGGTGGAACTGGACGGTGCCGACGGTCGGATCACCGGGACCGGTGCGGCCTGGGCGTGGGCCTACGCCCTGCCGGCAGGCCACGGCCATGCCGGGTACTACGTCGTCGCTGCCGACGCCGAGCCGTCGGAGGATCAGCTCCTCCTGCTGCGGATGCTCGCGCAGCAGACGGGCCGGGCCCTCGGCACCGCCTCCCTGCACCGGCGGGAGCGGGAGGCCGCAGGCCAGTTGCGCGTGGTCAACGCACAACTCGCCGACGTCAACGAGCGACTCGCCGCAAGCGTCTCCGACCTGGAACGGCGGCGGAGGGTCCACGAGACGCTCAGCGCGGTGGCAGCCTCGGGCGCGGGCGAAGCGGGCATCTCCCATGCTCTGCACCGGCTCACGGGGTTGGGGGTCGCGGTTGAGGACCCCTTCGGCAACCTACGCGCCTGGGCCGGACCGGGCAGACCCGATCCCTACCCGCGGCTCCCGGCACGCCGCCGCCTCGAACTCCTGGCCGATGCCCGCCGCAGTCCACGGCCGGTCCGCGACCGCGACCGCATCATCGCTGTCGCCCAACCGCGCGACGAGGTGCTCGGCGTACTCGCACTGCTCGATCCCGCACATCAGGCCGGTGAGCACGAGCTGTTCGCGCTCGAGCAGGCCACCGTGGTGCTGACGATGGAGCTGGCACACCTGCGGAGCCTGGCCGAGAACGAGCTGAGGTTGCGTCGGGACCTGATGGACGACCTGCTCACGGGCACCGACGACGAGAGCGCGCTGTCCCGCTCCCAGGCCCTGGGCCACGACCTCCGCACGCCGCACCGGGTCCTGGTGGCGCGCTGGCCCGGAGCGCCGACAGAGGACGCAGTGGTCCGTGCCGTCGAGCAGGCGGTGACACGGGTGCTGGACACGAGCGTGTTGTTGGCGCGCCGGTCGGGCCGGGTGGTGCTCGTCGCGCCGCGCTCCAACGGGCACGACCGGGACCGCTGGGGCGAGCTGCACCGCGAGGTGACGAAGAGGCTGCGCTCGACGACGGGCGCGATCGGCGTCGGCGGCGTATGCGCCACACCATCGGAGGTCCCGAGATCCTATGCGGAGGCCGAGCGGGCGCTGCGAGTCCGGCTGGGATCGTCGGCTCCGGCCGGTATGACGATGTACGACGACCTCGGCATCTACCGGCTGCTGGTTCTCGGCGAGGACGACCGCGAGGTGAAGCAGTTCGTCCGGGATTGGCTCGGGCCGCTGCTCGACTACGACGCAACGAGCAGATCCGACCTGGTCACCACCCTGTGGCAGTACTTCGAGTGCGGCGGCAACTACGACAACACGGCACGGGCGCTGCTCATCCACCGCAGCACCCTCCGCTACCGCCTGCGCCGCATCCGAGACCTCAGTGGGCACGATCTGGGTGTGGTGGACAGCAGGCTCAACCTGCACGTCGCCACCAGGGCCTGGCAGATTCTCCGAGGTCTCTCGTGATGGGCGGCCTCGCCGGAAGAGCCATTCCCTAGGGATGACGCGGAAGGCACTGCAGGACCCGGTACCCGCGCACCGAGGTGACACGGGTCGTCGGCCAGCCCTGCTCCACCAGCCAGCGGTGCAGGGAGTCGGAGCCGAGGTTGCGCTGCACCACGAGGTACGCCTCGCCGTCCGGTTCGAGGCGCCCGAGCCAGTGGCTGAGCATCGCGTGCAGCTTCGGCTTGCCGATCCGGATGGCGGGGTTCGAGCACACGAACCGGAACCGGATCTCCGCGGGCACGTCCTCGGGACGGCACACCCGGACGTTGTTCAGTCCCAGCCGCTGCGCGTTGGCGCGGCACAGCTCGAGCGCCCGGTCGTTGACGTCGACCGCCCACACCGTGGCATCGGGCGCGAAGGACGCCATGGTGAGCGACAGCGGCCCGTAGCCACAGCCGATGTCGAGCAGGTCACCGTGGCGGTCGGAGAAGTCGACGGTGTCGAGGAGGACCGTGGTGCCCGGGTCGACCCGCGATCCCGAGAACACCCCCGGCGCGGTTGCCAGTCGCACATCGCGGCCACCGATCCGCAGCGGGACCTCCTGCGCGCGTTCGCCGGCGGCGAGCCCCCGCGCCGGAGACTCGAAGTAGTGCGCCATGGTGGCATGATGGCATCCCGCCACTCGGCCGGCCCGAAGCCGCAATGCACCGACGTGGCTCTACTGGTCGGGTGGGGTCATCGCCGGACGACGCCGGGAGCGGCCTGCCCTGCGGCGCATCGCCGCCTTCGCCAGCTCCTCGTCGACACCGACCCAGATCTGACCATCGTCCTCGCGGACGGGGAAGACCGTGATCGGCCGCGTCGCCGGCGGGCAGAGCGGTTCACCACTCTCGTAGTCGAACACGCTGCCGTGGCACGAGCACAGCAGCCCCTCCGCCGTGGCCTTGCCACTGGAGAGCAGGCAGTCGAGGTGGCTGCAGTAGTTCGACGTGGCATGCACCGTGCCGTCGCTGCGCGAGAGCGCGATCTCCACATCGCCGACGAACATCCGGCGGACCACGCCTTCCGGGATCTGGCCCGAGCGGGCGACATTGTGGAATTCCACGGTGTTCTCCGATTCTCCCGTCAGGCGTCGACGGTGTCGACGGTGTCGAGCAGGGTGAGCAGGTCGGTGTCCTCGTCAGCCAGCATGGTCTCCGCAACCGGCACGGCAGCGGCGATCAGCTGCCGGGCGGCGGTGACGTCACCGCCGGAGTTGACGGCGAAAGCGGCATGAACCCGGCCCTCGTGCACAGAGAAGGCGGTGAACTCGCGGTCACTGATGCTGCCCCGCACGACGACGGTGGCGTCGGCCCGCGGGCGTCCCACGAACTGCAGGTTGTGCTCGTACTGGTCCGACCAGAACCAGGCGGGATCCTCGGCGACCTCCGCCTGCCCCAGCAGTGCTCTGGCCACCGCCATCCCCTGCCGGCCGGCGTTGTCGAGGTGTTCGGCGCGGACGTGCCGCCCCGTGGTCGGGTCGAGTCGGCTGGCGATGTCGCCCGCGGCGAACACGCCCTCGATGGCGGTGCGGCACCCCGCGTCGACGAGGACGCCGCCAGTCACGGGATCCATGGCCAGCCCGGACGCACGCGCGAGCTCGTCGTTCGGCACCGCACCGACCGCGACCACGAGCAGATCGGCCTCGACGACGTCGCCCAGCCGGGTCCGCACGACGACGCCGGACGAGGTCTCGACCACCGACTCGATCTGCTGGCCGAAGCGGAGATCGACACCGTTCTCGCGGTGCAGGTCGGCATAGACACAGGCCATCGCCGGGCCGAGCTGCCCGAGCAGCGGCAGGGCGGCTGCCTCCAGGCAGGTCACCTCGACGCCGAGGTCGCGCCCCGACGCGGCAACCTCCGAGCCGATCAGCCCGCCGCCGATGATCGCGATCCGCCCCGCGCCGGGGAGCTGGGCCCTGAGCCGGTCGGCGTCGTCGAGGGTGCGCAGGTGGACGACGCGGTCGCCCTCGATGCCGGGCAGCCTGCGTGCGCGCACCCCGGTGGCGACCAGCACCGCGTCGGCGACGATCTCCCCACCACCGGCGAGATGCACCCGGCGTGCGGACGTGTCGTAGGAGATCCGCTCGGCCCGCGTCCCGAGCAGCAGCTCGACGTCGTTGGCGCTGCACCACGAGGGCTGGAGGATGGTCAGGTCGTCGAGGTCTGCCTCACCGCGGAGGTACTCCTTCGACAGCGGCGGCCGCTGGTACGGAGCATGCCGCTCGTCGCCGAGCACGACCAGCCTGCCCTCGAACCCGCGGCGGCGCAGCATCCGTACCGCCGACACGGCGGCCTGGCCTGCGCCCACCGCGACCACGGTGGAGGGAGTAGCGGACACGGACGCTCCTGGAGTGTCGGGAGAACGGGCGGCTAGATGATCTGGCGGGGGCGGGGATCGACGTGGACCACCCCGTCCATCACGAGCACGTCGTGCACGGGCTGGCAGTCGTCCTGGTCATCGGCCCGGCCGGTCTCGGGGTCGAAGGTCCACTGGTGGGCGGGACAGACGACCTTTCCCTTCCACAGGCTGCCCCGGGACAGTGAGCGGCCCTTGTGGACACAGGTGTCGTCGAGCGCGAACACGCGGTCTGCGACGAGGAACAGCGCGATCGCCCGGCCGGCGACCTCGACCTGCTTCTTCCTGCGACGTTGCAGTTCCGCCAGTGGAGCCACCGCGACCCACTCCACGGTCCCTGCTTCCGGGGTCATGGTCCCCTCCGTTCGACGGGTGCGACGGTCTCGGTGGGTACGCCTGTCGGCGCACCCACCGAGGCAGGTGGATCAGCCGGCGGCGCCGGCCGGGGTCGTGGCGACGTAGGTGTCGTAGAGCGCCCTCGTGTAGGAGAAGCGCATCTCCGCGCCCCACCGCACGAAGTCGAGGCAGCGCTGCTGCAGCTCGACGGTGTCGGCGTGGTCGAGCACGATCTGGTAGCCCCGCTCGCCGTGGACCTCGTCGGAGGTGATGTGGAGGTCGAAGAACTCGATCTCGTCCTCGGTGAAGCCGTAGGCCTCCCGCAGCGGCACGATCTGCTTCTTGTAGATGCCCGGCACCTGGGACTCGAGCCCCACCACGAGAGCGGCTGTGGCCACGACGAAGTGCTCCCGCATCGCCACCGCGTAGCACCAGGACTGCAACCCCCTGGTCACCGCGTTCATGTTGTTCGGGTCCTCGATGCGCTCCTTGGTGGTGCCGCAGGCCTCCCCGAACCGGATGAGCAGGTCGGTGTGGCGGATGTCCGCCAGCTCCTCCTCGTACATGTTCTGAAGCGTGAAGTCCTTGGCGTCGGTGAAGCGGTCCGGCGTGTTGCCGTAGATGTAGCCGAGGTAGTCCGCGAAGGGACCGACGTAGTGGTAGTGGTTCTCGGCCCACCGCGCGAAGTGCTCGCGGGTGAGGAGCCCGTCTGCCCATGCCTGGCTGAACGAGGCGTTCTTGGCCTCGCGGCCCTTGATCGCGTTCTCGAGCGCAGCACGGAACTCGCCACGTGAGAGCAGCTGCGGTGCGTCGGATGTGATGGCGGAGCTGTCGACCGTCAGAGTCATCAGGGCCTCTCCTGGTGCGTGTGGAACCGAGCTGATGCCCTGAACGGTAAGGACGAAGGACACCGCGGGGCTCGGTCATCGTGCACAACAACTGCCAAAATGTTGCAGCACCCTGCACCAGTTGGTGCAAGGTGCTGCAGCGGAGAACCCGCAGGTCAGAACATGGTTGCGGCCACAAGAGTGGCTACGACGAGCCCTACGACGACGGGCACGAAGCACTTGCGAGCCAGGTCGATGACCGGAACGCGCGTGACCCCCGCAACCACCAGAAGGGACGACCAGGCCACCAGGACGCCACCGCCTGCCCAGACCGAGCCCATCTGCCCGACGGCCGCGAGCGTCGCCGGATCCATGCCGACGGTGTGACCGAGCGCACCGGAGAGCGATCCCGTCAACGGGAGCCCGGAGAAGCCCGAGCCCTCCAGCCCCGTGGCCATGCCGACCAGCAGCACGCCGAAGCACATGACCAGCGGGTTCCCGGGGATGAACCGCTCGCCCGCCGTGACCAGGTCGACAAGCAGGCCCGGCGCGGTCTGGCCGTCGGCGAGACCGATGATCTTTGCCGCGTAGTCGGCGTTGCCGAGGAAGAAGAACCCCGCGATCGGGAGCACCACACCCATCGCCCTGAACGCGAAGACCAGGCCGTCGACGAGGTGCTCGCCGCAGGTCGACAGCGCTGCGGTCGGACCGTCGAGCGCGACCACGGCCACGATCACCAGCAGGGCGGCGACGCCGCCGACCAGTCCGGCCGCGCTCCCGCCCGCGAGCGGCGGGACCAGCGTGGTGAACTTGCCCAGCGCCATGTAGACGACCATGACGGCGAAGATGACCGGCACGCCGATGGCGAAGATCCTCGACAGGCGGGCAGTCCGGGCGTCCTGCTCGTCATCGGCGGCTGCGGCCGCGGGCTCGGCGGAATCGCCACCAGGTCCGTCGCCGGGACCGCCACCGCCGCCTGCCGGCGGGAGCACATCGACGGGAGGCTCACCCCTGCCTCCCCCGCGCGTCGCTACGCCCGCACCGACGGGGACCCGGTCCTCGACGACCGTGAGCGGCTCGGCGATCTCGACGCTCGGGCGGGACTTCGCGATTCCCAGCTTCTCCGAGATGACCTCACCGATACGGCTCCTGGTGCTCTCGAACGGCCGCGCGGGCGCGACGGCCGTGCCCTCCCACTCCTCCAGGTTCGTTCCCCCGGTGCGCGCATGTGACGGCGCATCATCACACCGGTGATCACGAGGGCGACACCGCCGGTGACGAGGGAGAGCACCAGTGCGATGTCGGCGACGGCGGAGGTCGGTACGCCGGCCGCCGTGGCCGACAGACCGGGGGCGACCTGTATGACGTAGTCACTGGACAGCGCCATACCCTGCCCCGCGATGGCGATCGCCATGGCCGCACCCATGGCGGGCAGGCCGGCCCGGATGGCCGCGGGGACGAGGATCGCGCCGATCAGCGGCACCGCCGGAGTCGGCCAGAAGAACAGGCTGACCACGTAGGTCACGACCGCGAGTACGACGTACGCGGACCAACCGCCCCGCATCACGCGCTGGAACGGCGTGACCATCCGCTGATCGGCCTTCATCGCGCGCAGGGTGCCCAGCAACGCTGTCACGAGCGCGATGATCAGGAAGATGTTGAACAGCTCCGACGCCGCGGTCAGGCTGGCGTTGAAGATCGCCTGTATCCCGTTGACCGCGCTTCCGGTCATCACCCACGCCGTCACCAACGTCGCGAGCAGTGCTGGGACAACCACGTTCTTGCGGGCTACGGTGACCCCGATGATCAGGAGGACACCCGCCAGATAGACCCAGTGTGCGGCAGTGAGTCCCACCGCGGCCTCCTTCCAGCCGCGGCGAGCGCGGCGTCCGACGTGTCGGGCGACACAGTCCAGTACCACGCGTGTGCCAGCTAGAAGGACAGTGCACATCACCTGCATTACGGATTGTGCATGTTGTCGTACCGACACAATGCACTAGGCGCTGCCCATAAGTTGGGCACTGTTGCCCTGTCGCCCTACGACAACCAGCAGCATCGTGCAGGTGTGACCGCCCTCGTCGATCTTCAGCAGCCGTTCCCGGCCACGCTGCGCCCCGCGGCGCTCGCGCCGGAGGCCATGGTGTCGTCGAGTCACCCGGCGATCAGCCGGGCCGGAGTCGACGTCCTCGCGACGGGCGGCAACGCGGTGGACGCCGCGCTGGCCATGGCCGCGATGTCCTGGCTTGCCCTGCCGCGGCAGTGCGGCATCGGGGGCGACGCGTTCGTGGTCCTGCCATGGAGCGGCGGCGGCAGCGCCCCCCAGATCATCTCTCTCGACCACCGCCGTGGCTGCCTGGTCGGCGGCTCGGACTCGCGCCAGGAAGGGGTGGCGCTCGGTGCCTGAGTCGAGCCCCGCGGACGCACCCGTGCCGGATCCGGCAGACGGGTTGCCGCCACCGCCCCGCCCACAGGGCAGCTACGTCCCTGCCGTGCTGGTCGACGGCATCGCCTACAGCGCCGGAATGACCCCGCGTCGCGACGGCAGGCTCGTCGTGCGCGGCACCGTCGGAGCCGACGTGTCGCTCGACGAGGCCGTCCTGGCCGCCGGGCTGGCCGCAGGCAACGCGCTGTCGGCAGTGGCGGCTGCCGCAGGCGGCCTCGAGCGGGTGCGCCGATGCGTGCGGATGACGGTGTACGTCGCCTGTGCGGAGGACTTCGTCGCGCTCTCCGCCGTCGCCGACGGCGCCTCCGCCGTGCTGGCCCAGCACGTCGGCGCGGTGGCGCTTCCGGCCCGATCGGCTGTCGGCGTGCGCCGGTTGCCCGACGGGGCCCCGGTCGAGGTCGAGCTCACCGTGGCCGTCGTCAGCGGCGCTGCGGACTGATGTCGGGAGCTCTGCGGGCCCCGCACCGCGAACCGACGGCCCGCGGCGAGGCCCGCCTCGGCCTCGTCGCGACCGCGCTCGTCGTCGGGACCTTCGCCAGCACGATCGCCAACACGCTGGTCAACGTCCCGCTCGCCATGATCGTCCACGACCTGGGCGCGCCACTCCGCAGCGGGGCCCTCGTCGTGATCGCGTTCAACATGCTGTGCGCTGTGATGCTGCCGCTCGGGGGGTGGCTGGGTGACCGGTTCGGCAGGCGCAGGTTGTTCCTGGTCTCGATGGCGGGGGTCACGATCGGCGCGGCAGGCGCGGCGCTCGCCCCGAACCTCCCGGTACTCGTCACCTTCCGCGGCGTGCAGGGGGTGGCGGGTGCGCTGGTGCTCCCGAGCGTGCTCGCGCTGCTGACCAGCGCGGCGGGGACCGCTCGACGCGGCCGCGCGGTGTCCTGGTGGGCGGCGTCGAACGGGGCGGGGCAGGCGGCAGGCCCCACCGTCGGGGGGCTGCTGGCCGACACGCTGGGCTGGCGCAGCGTGTTCGTCGCGATCATCCCGTTCGCCGTGTTCGCGTTCGTCGGCGGGCTGCTCTGGGTCCCGCGCAGCCGAGCCCAGCCGGTCCGGCTGGAGTGGCGCGGCGCACTGACGCTCACTGTCGGGGTGGGGCTGCTGCTCACCGCAGCGTCCGCGGTACCTCCGCTCGGGCCGCGCTCACCGGTCGTGTGGGGCAGTGGCGCGCTCGGGGTGCTCGTGCTGGTCGTCTTCGTGCTGGTGGAACGCCGACAGGCCACGCCGTTCCTCCCGCCGTCCCTGCTGGTCGAGCCCCGGTTCGCCCGGTCGTCGGTGGCGGCGCTGTGCCAGATGTTCTGCCTCACCGCCACGCTGCTCACGGTTCCCCTGTACCTCGCGTCGCGGTCCGGGGCGTCCGCCGCGATCGCCGGGCTCGTCGTGGTCGCCCTGCCGCTGGCCATGACGCTGCTGGCGCCGCTCGCCGGGCTCACCACCGAACGGTGGAGTCCACGGTGGACCCTGCGCTGGGGTCTGCTCGCACTCGGCCTTGCGGAGCTCACCCTCGCGGCGCTGCTCATGAGCGGGCAGCCGATCGGGGTGCCGCTGATCGCGGCGGTCACCGCCATCGGTGCGGGGATCGCGTTCACCCAGACCCCCGCCACCGCGGGTGCCGCCCGGACCGCGGGGCAGGCGGTCGGTGCCGGACTGGGGTTGTTCAACATGATGCGCTTCGTCGGCGCTGCTCTGGGCGGTGCCGCGGTCGCCGTGGTGCTGGGCGACGCTGCCGACGGCACTGCCGGGTACACCACCGTCGCGGCGATCAGCGGGGCGGCGGCGCTGCTGGCGCTGACCGTCACGTTCCTCGGCAGGAACCCCACCGAGGAACGTGACACGGCCTGAGCAAGGGCCGCGCCTGCACTCAGGTGGTGAGGGCGACGGCGATGTGCTTCTCGAACGCGGCCAGCGCCGCGGCACCCACCGCCTTGTCCTGTTCGCCGTTGCCGCCGCTCACGCCCACCGCGCCGATGACCTGGTCGCGGTAGACGATCGGGAAGCCGCCGACGAACACGGCGAACCGGCCGGACTGCATGTGCTGGATGCCGAACGCCTCGTTGCCCGGCAGCGCGGGCCCGTTGGGCGGCTCGTTGAACAGGTGGGTGGCGCGCTGGTGTCCCGCCGCGGTGAAGGCCTTCGCGATCGCGATCTCCACGCCGGTGAGCCGCGCACCGGTCATCCGGTGCAGCGCGATGGGGTGCGCGCCGTCGTCGGCGATGCAGATGGTCTGCTTCACCCCGATCCGGGTGGCCTCCTCCTCCGCGGCGCGCAGCAGCACGAGTGCGTCCTCGAGGGTCAGGCGGTGGATCGTCTGCATCAGCGCTCTCCGTAGTTCAGGTAGACGGTCTTGGTGTCGGTCACGAAGTCGAGAGCCTGCCGGCCGCCCTCGGGGAACGCGCCTCCGCTGGAGGCCTTCCAGCCGCCGAACGGAGGGGCGATCCCGTTGCCCGTCGTCCGGTCGTTGATCTTGACGATGCCGCACGCCGCCTGTTGCGCGAACCGGTGCGCCACGCCCAGATCCCGGGTGTGGACGGCGGTGACCAGGCCGTGTGCCGAGGAGTTGACCACCCGTAACGCCTCCTGGACCGAGCCGACCGGCACCACCGACAGGTACGGCCCGAAGACCTCGCCGTCGACCAGCGGATGCCCGGCAGGCACGCCGGCGAACAGCGTGGGGACGATCCACCAGCCATCGCCGTCCCGGTCGTCGTCGAGCCGGGCCTCGGCCACCACGTGCGCGCCTGCGGCGAGCGCCGAGTCCTTCAGCCGGGCCAGCCGCTCGAACTGGCGGGCGGTCGCCACCGGGCCGGTGGTGACGCCTGCGCGGTCGCCGTGCCCCACGCGCAGTGCGCGGACCTTCCCGGCGAGCAGCTCGGTGAACTCCGCCGCGACCGACTCCGCCACCAGCACCCGGTCGGTGGACGTGCACGCCTGACCGGTGAGGTCGAACGCTCCGCCCGCCACCTTCGCCGCAGCCGCATCGAGATCCGCATCAGCGCAGACGACGGCGGCGTTGTGCCCACCAAGCTCCAACTGCAGCCTGGCTCGGCCGTTGGCGCTGCGCCGCAGTGCCGCGCCGACCGCGTCGGAACCGGTGAAGCTGATCCCGCCGACGTCCCCCGCGGACACCAGCGCCGTCATCGCCTCCGGGTCCTGCCCGTGGACGATCTGCAGCACACCGTCCGGCACGCCTGCCTCCGCCGCCACTTCGGCGAACCAGGAGCCCACCCCCGCCGTCACCGGCGACGGCTTGAACACGACGGCGTTGCCCGCCGCGAGCGCGGGCGCGATCTTGCGTGCGGCCAGTGACAGCGGGAAGTTCCACGGCGTGATCGCCGCGACCACCCCCAGCGGACTGCGCAGCGTGTAGGCGAAGGTCGCGCTCGCTTCCTGCGGGTAGGTCGCCCCCTCCACGAGATAGGCCAACTGGGCGGCAAGCCGGAACTGCTCCGCGGACTTGCCCGCCTCGCCGCGCGCAGCGCCGAGCGGCTTGCCCTCCTCTCGCGTGATCAGCGCGGCGATGTCGTCGGAGCGCCGGTCGATCAGATCGGCGATCGCGGTGGCGACCGTCGCCCGTCTCAGCGGCGGCGCCGCGGCCCATTCGACCGCAGCCGCAGCAGCGGCAGCCACTGCCGCGCGGGCGTCAGCAGCGGTCGCCTCCGCGTACCGGGCCACGACGTGCCGGGGCGAGGCCGGATCGACCGATTCACCCAGGACCTCGGTGGCGATTGGTGCGGAGTGCACGAAGAACCTCCGAATGATTGTGGACAATGACCTCTTCCGGTGATTCTGCGGTCGGGTCACCATGTCTGGCACTGGACGAACTGCACCCTCGACGGATCGAGATGTGGGCACATGGCACAGAGCCTGGAGCGGCCGAGCGACGACAGCATCGACGTGGGTGCACTGCTCGCCGAGCCGCTCCTGCGGAACACCCTGGTGGCCGGCCTGGCGGGCATCCACCAGCCGGTGCACTGGTGCCTGCCGCTGTCCGAGATGGACGAGCCCGACCGGGGCGCCGGCCCCCCGCACTCGGGGATCGTCGTACACGCCCACGCCGCCCGACTGCGTGGACCGGGCGGAGCCGAGGCCATCCGGGCCGCGGCCGGTCGCGGTGCTGTCGCCGTGCTCGTCCAGACCGAGCCAGGGGACGTCGCCACCCCGAGTGAGCTGCCCTTCGCCTTTCCCGAGGCGCGGCGTGCCGCTGACGAGGCCACGCTCCCCCTCGCCCTCCTGCCACCGACGGCGGACTATCGCGCCGTCAGCCAACTCGTCGCCACCAAGGTCCTGGCCCAGGCCACCCACGTGCTGCAGTACAGCGACCGGGTCCACCGGTCCCTCGGCGAGATCCTCGCCCGCGGCGCCGGGATCTCGCCGCTGGCGTACGGGATGGCTCGAATGGCCGAGGCCGCCGTCATGGTGATCGACCTGGAAGGGACCGTCCTGGGATACGAGGCGACGTCGGCGACGAAGAAGCTCGACGCGGCCGTGATCATCGGCCTGCTCGTCCAGCACCTCGAGCAGCTCGCCGCCGATGAGCCGGCGACGCCCGGCGTCACCGTCCTCGATCCCGTTAAGGACGGTGAGGCTACCTGCACGCCGATCGTGGCGCCGGTGATGTACGGCGGGGAGATCAGCGGTCTCGCCGCTGTGCTCGAGCCCGCGGGAGGAGACCCCCACGACCGGGCGCAACGCCGGATCGTCGCCGCGGAGGGAGCGGTACTGATCGGGTCGGAGATGTTGCGCATCCGCTCGATGACCGAGGCGGAGGAACGCACGCGAGGGGATTTCGTTGTCGGCCTCGTCCACGGCCGGTTCCAGGACGGGCAGCAGTTGGCCGCGCGGGCCCGCCACCACGGCTTCCACATCGACGGCCGATACGCCGTCTGCGTCGCGGCGATGACTCCCCCCGACGTGGACGACGAGCGGGCCCGGCGGCGTGTCACCGCCGTGGTGCGCGCGGCCGAGAAGATGGGCTCCACGGGTGGGCCTGCGACTCTCGCCACCCACATCGGCGGCAACCTCGTCGTCGCCGTGCCGGTCACCCGTCCCGGCAGGGCCTCCCCCGACGCCCTGGGCGAGCAGGAGCTCGTCCGCGCCTTCGCCGGCCAGCTCCGCAAGCTGATCGGCGAGCGGATGTCCACGCAGGTACATGTGGCGTTCGGCCGGGTCGGCACCGGGGCACGCGGGGTCGCGACGAGCTACCGCGAGGCGCGCACGGCGCTTGCGCTCGGCCGCAGGGTGGACGTCCCGCCGATTGCGGGCTACGACGAGCTCCGCATCTTCGTCGCCCTCAGCGACCTCGCCGACAGCGAGAACGGCCGGACCTTCGCTCAGGAGGTGCTCGGACCCCTGCGCAAGGTCGATGGCCACGCCCGCAACCTGGAGAGCGTCGTCCTCGCCTACATCACGGAGTCCGGCAACCTCAATGCGGCGGCGCGCAGGCTCGGCCTGCACCGCAACACCACCCTCTACAAGCTCGACCGGGTCTCCCGCACCCTCGGCATGGACATCCGGTCGGCCGACACGCAGTTCATGGTCTGGCTCGCGCACCACATCGACAACCTCGTCCAGGTCAACGACAGCCTGGACGCCGAGCTCGCACCGCCACCGTGAGTCCGGAGTCAGAGGCGGGACCGCGCGCGTCGACGGGTGACCGGCGCGCGGGTGAACGGGACCGCGCGGTCGGACGACCACGGGGCGGGCGCAGCCATGCACAGCGACGCGAACTGCAACAGCACGGCGTCATAGGTGACCCGCCAGCCGGCGAAGTCGCGCCAGCTCTGGTCGCGGTCGGGTTTGAGCCTCCCGCCGGCTTCGGTGATCCGCAGGCACACCGCGTCGTACTCGGCACGGGTGATCGAGATCGGGTCGTCCGGTGCCGGGTCGGGGTCAAAGGGCATGACGAAGAAGTCGCCGATGTTCCGCAGCGCCAGGTAGCCGCTGCGGATGCACAGGTCGGCGGACGGCTGCTTCGGCACGTCCAGCGTGGACGCCACGAGCGCAGCCGCGTCGAGCACCGCGCCGGCCGCCGTCACCCACGACCGGTCGGGTTGTGGCGAGCGGAAGTACACCAGGCTCGGCGTCGACGTGTGCGTCTCCGCGATGTCTGCGAACCAGCGGGCCCACTCCTGCCAGAAGGTGTCGAGCCGGCCGATCCCGTCGATGCGCGCTTCTCGCTCCAGCAGCTCCGCGGCCGAGGGTGGGCTGCCCGCCTGCGTGTCCAACGCGGTGACCATGAGTTCGCGGCGGGAGTAGGAGGCGTAGATGGACGGTAAGTAGGAGACCAGCAGCGCGAGCAGGCCGAGCCCGAGGACCGCCTCGGAGAACGTGAGCATCGCGGTGACGATGTCGGTCGGCGGCCGGAAGCCGAGCGTGAGCATCGACGACCCGCTTTCCAGGAACGCCTCATGCCACGGCCGCACGCCGAGCGACCAGAAGGCCGCCGTGTAGCCGGCCACGACGAGCACGAGCCACACCACGGGCAGGGTCAACAAGCAGAACGGCGCGTACAGCGCCATCACCCGGTCCTTGGAGCGATAGTCGCGGCTGCGCCACAGCGCCACCGCGAAGAGCGCCCGCATCACGACGAACACCAAGCGGGTGATCAACACGGGGGAGGCGCGGGGCACGACCACGGTCTTCACAGCCGACACCAGGGTCAGCAGGACGCACGCTGCGCCGGCCAGCCCCACCAGGACCGCAACGACGCTGTGCATGGCTCACATCCCGTCCAGGTTGGTTCGCGGGCAGGCGAAGTGCCCTGCTCGCGGCGCGTCCCGGCGAGCGGTCCCCTTCGGCTCCTCGTCGAGCAGGGCCCAGCCCCGACGTTACCCGGGGATAGGGACCGGCCCGGTTGGCCGAGCCGACTTGCGGGGCGCCCCGGAGACGGTGTCGGGTGGGGGAGCTTGCGTAGCAGGTCGAGACTGGGAGATCACGATGCAGAACAGGGACGAGATTCAGGGCGGGGCCGCCTGGCCGTCGCTACGTGCTGCTGACTGGCAGCCGACCAGGGACACGCTTCAACTGTGGACCCAGGTGGTCGGCAAGATCCGCCTCGCGAACGCGCCCCTGATCAACCACTGGTGGAACGTTCCGCTCTATGTCACCTCGCGCGGGCTGACGACGTCGTTGGTTCCGCATGCGAGTGGACGGAGCTTCCAGATCGATTTCGACTTCCTGGCCCACCGCTTGGAGATCGTGACGACGGACGGAGCCGTGCGGACACTGGCTCTCGAACCGCGCACGGTTGCCGACTTCTACGCTCGCGTGCTGAGCCACCTCGACGACCTCGGCCTCGCCACGCGGATCTGGCCGATGCCGGTGGAGATCGAGGGCGCCATCCCGTTCGACGAGGACGATGTGCACGCGTCCTACGACGGCGACCAGGTGCAGCGGTTCTGGCGGATCCTGGTTCAGCTCGACCGGGTGCTGCACGACTTCCGCGGCCGGTTCGTCGGCAAGGCAAGTCCCGTCCACCTGTTCTGGGGTGCGTTGGACCTGGCGGTATCCCGGTTCTCCGGCCGCACTGCGCCTCCCCACCCGGGAGGGGCGCCGAACTGCGGGCCGCACGTCATGCACGAGGCGTACTCGCACGAGGTGAGCAGCTGTGGCTACTGGCCGGGTGGCGACGGCGAAGGCCTCGTCTACTCCTATGTCTACCCCGAGCCAGCAGGGTTCCGTGATGCGGCGGTCGGCCCCGAGGGTGCCCACTACAGCGAGGAGCTCGGCGAGTTCGTCCTGCCCTACGAGCGGGTCCGCACGGCAGCCGACCCCGACCGCACGCTTCTCGAGTTCCTGCAGAGCTCCTACGAGGCGGCCGCGGACTCCGCTTCCTGGCCACGATCACGGCTGGAAAGGGCGAGTCCCTCGTACCCCTTCTCCGCCACGCCGTCGCAGATCGCGAAGTAGTTGTTCGCCCCGCCGAACCACACGTTGACCACGTGCGCCTTCCCGGGGATGTTCGCGCCGGTGAACCAGGAATGGACGGCCTCGCCCTGCGTCAGGAGGGTCCCGCTCACGACGTCCTGCACCTGGGCGACCCAGTCGTCCTCCGCCTCCCGCGTCGCCTCGATGGTGTCGATGCCCTCGCGCCGCGCGTGGTCGATGGCGTTGCCGATCCACTCGACGTTCTTCTCGATGCAGACCGGCAGGTTCGCGAACGGGCTGCCGGGGCCGCTGATGGTGAACAGGTTCGGGAAGCCGTGCGCGGTGAGTCCGAGGTAGGTCCGGGGACCGTCCTCCCACTTCCGCTTCAGCTCGAACCCGTCGCGGCCGCGGATATCGATGCCGGTCAGAGCGCCCGTCACCGCGTCGAACCCCGTTGCGAACACGATCACGTCGAACTCGTACTCGGTGTCCCCGGCCCGGATTCCGCCCGGGGTGATCTCCTGGATCGGCGCACTGCTGACGTCGACCAGCGTGATGTTCTCCCGGTTGTACGCCTCGTAGTAGTCGTGGCCGGCGGGCGGCCGCTTTCCCCCGTAGGGGTATCCCCGGGGCGAGAGCAGGTCGGCGATCTCGGGGTCGTGCACCGTCTCCCGGATCTTGGACCGGATGAACTCGGCCGCCGACTCGTTCGATTCGGAGTCGACCAACAGGTCGTCGAAGGTCTCGAACAGGAACCGGAACCCACCCGACGCCCAGCCCTCCTCGTAGATCCGCTGCCGTTCCTCGGGGCTCACCCCTGAGGCCGGCCCGTGTCCGGGGTTGAACGGCATGGCGAAGGAGTGGTCGCGGGCCTTCTGCAGGATCTCGTAGTGCTTCGCCTTGAGCTCGACGATCTCGTCGGGTTCCATCGGCCGGTTCTGCGCCGGCACGACGTAATTCGGCGTCCGCTGGAACACCGTGAGGTGGGCGGCCTCCTGCGCGATGAGTGGGATCGCCTGGACGCCGGTGGCCCCGGTGCCGATGATGCCGACCCGCTTACCGACGAGGTCGGCGCCGTCCTGCGGCCAGCGCGATGTCATGTACCAGTCACCCTCGAACGACTCGAGGCCCGGGAAGTCAGGCAGGTGCGGGGCGGACAGCAACCCGAGGCCGGTCACCACGTAGCTCGTCCGCACGCGCTCGCCTCCGTCCGTGACGACCTCCCAGTTGCCCGACGCCTCGTCGAACGCCGCAGAGATGATCCGGGTGCCGAACCGGATGTCCCGGCGCAGGTCGAACCTGTCGGCGACGAAGTCGAAGTAGCGAAGCATCTCCGGCTGACCGGGGTAGCGCTCGGACCACGTCCACTCCCGGACGATCTCCTCCGAGAAGGAGAAGCAGTAGTAGTAGCACTCGCTGTCGGTACGGGCGCCGGGGTACCGGTTCCAGTACCACGTGCCGCCGACGCCGTCGCCCGCCTCGTAGACCCGGGAGCGGAGACCGAGCTCGCGAGCCCGGTTGAGCATCGCCAGCCCGGCGAAGCCGGCGCCGATGATGACCAGGTCGAGATCGGGCTCGGTGACCTGCTGCTGACTGACGGACATCGGTGTCCTCCTCGCTTCGATGAACGCGATCGCGCTGTCTCGCTCGGCCCTGTCGGGCAGGCCGTCAGGTCAGACCCAGCCGCGGCCGGACCCACGCCGCCATCGCGGTGATCGTCGTGTCGGCCTCGGGGGCACGGCCCGCGGAGAAGGTGAAGACGTGCTGCATCTCGGGCACCACCTCAAGGGTCACGTCCACCGCGGCGACCCTGGCGAGCTCGGTGAAGCGCTCCGCGTTGTCCTGGAGGGTCTCGTGCCCCCCGACCGCGATGTACATCGGCGGCAGTCCCTTCAGGTCGGCGTGCAGCGGGTTCGCCAGCGGGTCGGTCGGCGAGCCGCGCTCCCCCAGGAACATGCCCGACATCCCCTGCAGGATCGCCGTGCTCACCAGGGCGTCGGTGGCCGCGTTGCTCTCCAAGGTCTTGCCGAGGTGCTCCATGTCCAGCCACGGCGACATCGGCAGGATCGCTGCCGGCAGCGGGAGGCCGTCGTCACGCACCTTCAGCACGAGGCTGATCGCGAGGTTGCCGCCTGCGGAGTCGCCCGTCGTCGCGATGTGGCCCGGCTCGACGCCTTGTGCCAGCAGCCAGCGGTACGCGGTGACCGCATCCTCGACCTGCGCGGGGAACGGGTGCTCCGGCGCCCTCCGGTAGTCGATCACCATGACCCGGACGCCCACGGCCTTGGCCAGGTGCCCGGCGATCTTGCGGTGGGTGGCGATAGACCCCACGACGAAGCCACCGCCGTGCAGGTACAGCAGCACCCGGTCCGCAGCGCCGCCGGCCGGGATGCACCACAGCGCCGGCACCCCGCCTGCGTCCGCCTCCTCGTAGGAGACGCCGGTCGGCTCGGCGGTGGGGATGTGCCACTCCTCGAACAGGTTCCGCATGGTTGGCAGGTCCATGTCCGGCGCTGCCGTCATCCGGTCGGTCCAGCTCTGGTAGATCGCCCGCAGTTCGTCGGATTCCGGACTCGGCATGGTCGCTTCTCCTCCGCTCGCCGGCCGCCCCGGGCGGCCCCGCGATCAGCACATCTCGGGACGTGTCCGAAGCATGTGGGCGTAGCACGAGCAAAAGTGTCCGAGTTCGCAACACCCCGACGATCGCCTCGTACCCGCTGTAGCGTTCTGGGACAGTGAGATCAGGCTCACCGTGATTCACTCGAGGTTCTGGCGCATCGATGCGACGGGGGGTGGCGCGATCAGCATCGGCGAGCGCGAAGGTCTGCTCCGCGGCGCGCGGGAGCGCTTCCTCACCTCGGACACCGCAGTCGAAGGCCTCGCGATCCGGCCCGAGATCGCCTCCTCGTGGCGGCGCTGCCGGACACTGGGAGTAACCCCGAGCGGCGACGATGTTCCCTACGCTCCGATCCTCGGCGGGTCGAACCGCCTGCTCAGCGACGCAGCGACGCCGGTGCTCGACTGGCTCGCCGATCACCTCACCGGGGGCACGGCGATCATCCTGGCCGACGCACAGGCCCGCATCCTCGATCGACGGGCCCACGGACGAACGCTCGCCCGCGACCTGGACAGAGTGCTGGCCGCACCCGGCTTCTGCTTCGGCGAGCAGCACATCGGGACCAACGGCATCGGCAGCGTCCTCGAGGCCACCGGACCCGTCATGATCAGCGGTCCGGAGCACTACCGGGACAACCTGCAGCACTTCACCTGCGTCGGCGCCCCGCTCCGCCATCCCGTGAACCGTCGGATCGTCGGCGTGCTCGACGTGTGCTGCCGCTATGACGACACGAATGCTCTGATGAGTCCGCTCCTTCTCGCCGCGTCACGGGAGATCGAGTCCCGGATGTATGCCGAGTCGTCGCTGCGGGAGCGGATGCTGCTGGAGGACTTCCTGCTGGTGTCGCGCCGGACGTCCGCGGCCGTGGTGTCGCTGAACCAGGATTTCATCATCACCAACACGGCCGCTGCCAAGCTGCTCGACCCTGCCGACCACGCGCTCCTGTGGGAATGGGCGTCGACAGTGATGACGCGGCGGGGCGAGTGCACGGGTGAGGTGCGGCTGGGGCGCGAGGTGGTCGTGCAGGCCAGGGCACGCACCGTCGGTGAGGGGGCTGGTGACGCAGCGGGCGTCCTGATCGAGATGCGCATCCGCTCGGGCGGTCCGCCGGCCAGGGACCCCCGGCCTCACGCGGCCCGGACCAGCAGCGACGGCCCGCTGCCGGGACGCAGCGCAATATGGCAGCGGACCTGCCGGGAGCTCACCGCCGCGGCCCGCTCCGGCCTCGCCGTCCTGGTCAGCGGGGAACCCGGGACGGGCAAGCTGCGAGCCGCGAAGCAACTCGGAGGCGGCACCGGCAGTGCGACCGTGCTCGACGCGTCGCTCGCAGGGCAGGATCCGGCGGAGTGGGTCGGCCAGGTCCGCCGTCGGCTGGCCCTGCCCGGGATGCTGATTCTGCGGCACATCGACCACACCCCTGCCGACGCGTGCGCACCGCTGGCTGCGTTGCTGGAGGACCTGGACGACATCCCGGCGCGGGTCGCAGCCACCGCCGGCACACCGACGGCGGACGCCCCCGCGACCCGGCTGCTCGACCATTTTCCCGCCCGCGTCGAGCTGCCCCCGCTGCGGCATCGCCCCGAGGACATCGCCGACATCGCATTGGTCCTCCTCCGCGCCCGTGCGGACGGCGGCTCACACCCGCGGCTGCAGGCGACCACACTCCAGGCCCTGATGGCGCTCGATTGGCCCGGCAACCTCCGTGAGCTCGACGCCGTGCTCAGCGCCGCAGTGCTCCGCTCGATGGGATCCGACATCGCGCTCGTGCACCTGCCCGCGGAGTACCGCCGTCCCGCACCCCGTCGCCGGCTCCCGTCGTTGAAGCGCGCAGAACGGGAGACGATCCTCGAAGCGCTGGCCACCTCCGCGGGCAACAAGTTCGCCGCAGCAGAGAGCTTGGGTATCGCCCGCTCGACGCTCTACCGCAAGATGCGCGCCCTGGGCATCGACGACAAACGCTGGGGCGGCTGAGCCCCGACCGATCCTGCAATGTAGGCCCCGTCACGACGCCATCAGGCAGACTGGAGCGATCGACCGAGACTGTGCCTGAGGCGGGATCAGTGGGCGATGGGTCCGTGACCGACCGAGCGACGACGGCGACGATCGAGCGACAGCAGCCGCCGATGGCGGTCGGACGCCACCCGCGCGACCTTGTCGTTCTGTTCATCGCCACCGGCGTTGTCGTGCTGTGCTCGTTGGCCGCGCATGTCCCGGTCGTCAATCCCGTCGAGGTGGCGATCTTCCAGCAGTTCCAGCAGATCCCGTCGGCGTCGACGATGGTGTGGCGGGTGCTCAGCTGGGCCGGCAGCTGGGCCGGGATCGCGGCGGTTGCCGCCGTGGCGCTGTATCTCAAGCGCATCCGGCTCGGGCTGCAGTGCGCAGGGGCCGGAGTCCTCGCCTGGGGTCTGACCTGGGTGACCAATGACCTCGTCGGTGGCAGGCCGGTGCGCGCGGAGCCCCTCGGTGCTGCCGGGGTCCGGCTGGCCGGCCCCGAGGGGTTCGCCTTCCCGGCACCGCACGCCGCCGTGGCGGCGGCGATGGTGGCGGTCGCCGCCCCGTACCTGCTCAAGGCGAGGTACCGCGGTGCGGCGTGGGCGGTGGTGGTGCTGGTCGCCGCCGCAGACGTGTACCTCGGCAACAGCCTGCCGCTGAGCGCGTTCGCCGGAGTGTTCCTCGGGTGGGGAATCGGGGCGCTCTTCCACCTGGCATGGGGCGCCCCGGGCCGCCGCACGTCCGAAGCGGCGGTCCGACGGGCGCTCGAACGCGCCGGGCTCTCCCCGGTGAAGACGGTTCCCATCCGGGCACACCTGCTGGGGCCACTCGAGTTCGGCGTCACGACCGCGGCCGGAGACAGACTGCGGGTGAAGGTGGTCCGCCGCCTGCATCGCCGCGCCGGTCCGTTGTACCGGCTGCGACGGCTGCTGGCCTCGCTGGAGGTCGAGGACGAGCCCCGGCTGTCGACCCCGTATCAGGAGACCGAACACGAGGCGCTCGTCTCGCTGTTCGCGCAACGCGCCGGGCTGCGTACCCCGCCCATCGTGCTGAACTGCGAGGTCCGGCACGGCGCTCCGCTGCTGATCCGCCGTCAGATCGACGGCCGCAAGCTCGCGGAACTGTCCGGCGAGGACATCGACGAACGGTTGCTGGACGCCATCTGGATCCAGGTCGGAGCGCTCGGCGAGGCCAGGATCGCCCACCACGACCTGCGCACGAAGAGCGTCCTCGTCGACGCCGAGGGCAACCCATGGCTGCTCAACTTCACCTTCGGCGTGATCGGTGCCTCGGCTGCTCGCATCGCCCAGGACCTCGCCGAGGCGCTGGTTGCGCTCGCCTCGCGGGTCGGCGTCCGGCGTGCGGTACGCAGTGCATGCCGGAACCTGTCGCCGGACCAACTCGAGCCTGCGCTGGTCTACCTGCAGCCACTCGCCCTGCCGCGGGCAATCCGCAAGCAGCTCAGCGACGAACGCTACGTGTTGCCCGACCTGCGCGAGACACTCGCCGAGCAGATCGACCGGCCGATACCCACCTTCCGTTCCCCGCTCCGGCCGGCCACCCTGGTCGGACTGCTCCTGCTCGCCGGAGCCGTGTACACGGTGCTGCCGCAGCTCTCCAGCATGCGGGCGGTGATCGACTCGCTCTGGCGTGCCGACTGGGCCTGGCTGGCCGTGGCCACGGTCACCGGACTCGTCGCGATCGTGCTCTCCAGTGTGTCGATCATCGGTTCGAGCGCCACGCCGTTACCGTTCTGGCGTACCACCGCCGTGCAGCTCGCCGCCGCGTTCACCGGGCGCACCACTCCGGGCGGCGTGGGCTTCTTCGGAATCAACATCGCCTTCATGGAACGCCTCGGCATCCGTCGGTCGAGCGCGGTCGGCGTGACGGTCTTGAACATGGCCGCCACGAGCGTCATCGGCGGTGTCTGGTGCCTGATCGGAGTCTTGGGGATCGGGACATCGGGCCTGCTCGAGCACGTCCGGATCCCGCACGGATGGCCGGTGCTGCTCGCGGCAGCCTGCGTGCTGCTGGCCGCCACCGCCGTGCTCTGCTCCCCGATGGGGCGCCGCAAGTTCGTCGGGCCCGGGCTTCGCGTGACGCGCGAGCTGGTGGGCGCCCTGCGACAACCGGTCCGGGCGGTTCAGCTGTTCGGCGGAGCCACCGGTTACCTGGTGATCTCCGGCCTCGGGTTGGCGGCCACCCTGGCCGCGTTCGACGTGCAGGTCCCCGTACTGGCGGTCATCGGCGTGTTCATGATCGGCCAGACCCTCGGGCACATCGCCCCCATCCCTGGCGGTCTCGGCCCCACCGAGGCGCTGATGATCGCCGGTCTGACCGCGTTGGGCACCGCTCCGACCGTGGCCGTGGCGACGGTCCTCACCATGCGGCTGCTGACCTACTGGCTGCCGGTGCTACCGGGCATCGCCACCTTCCGATACCTGCAGCACCACGGCATCGTCTGACCGCCGTGCCCGCGGGGCGCTGACCAGCGCAGGCCGTGCGTCCGAACTGGTAGCTGTCATTGCCACACCAGTACCGCGGGAGAAGGGTGTGCGACGACCGGCGGCGCCGCCGGGCGCTGCCCTGATCGAAAGGGGGTGGATCGTGTACGCACGCTCCACCACGGTTCTCGCACATCCGGATTCGATCGACGCGGGGGTCGGGCACGTCCGCGACGAGGTCATGCCGGTGGTGCAGGGGATGGACGGGTGCATCGGCCTGTCCATGCTGGTCGATCGCACGTCGGGTCATTGCATCGTCACCACCGCATGGCAGACCGAGGAGGCCTTGCACGCCAGCGAGTAGCAGCTACGGCCCGTCCGCGAGCACGCCGCCGAGGTACTCGGCGGTCGGCCGCAGGTCGACGAGTGGGAGA
>JAODNO010000341.1 GCA_025465235.1 Pseudonocardia sp. | reverse complement strand
CACCGGGCCGCCGCGCCCACCGGAGCTGGATCCGTCGCGGCAGGCTGCACTCGACCTGCTCACCGCCGTGCGGGTGCGTGACGCCTACGCCAACCTCGCCCTCCCGTCGATCCTGCGGCGGTACCGGCTGCACGACCGGGACGCCGCGCTTGCCACGGAGCTTGGCTACGGCACGCTACGGGCCCGCGGCCTGCTCGACGCCGTGATCGAGGCATGCACGGACCGGCCGCTCATCCGCGTGGAGCCCGCGCTGCTCGACGCGCTCCGGCTCGGGGCCTACCAGCTGCTGCGTACCCGGATCCCGGCGCACGCCGCCGTCGACACCACGGTTGAGCTCGTGCGTGGCGATGCCGGCAGCCGGGCAGCGGGATTCGTCAACGCGATCCTGCGCAAGATCGGGGAGCGTGACGAGCAGGCGTGGGTGGAGCGCCTCGCTCCGCCTGCCGGCGAGGACCCGGTGGGCCACGCGGCGATGGCGCACGCCCACCCCCGCTGGATCGCCCAGGCGTTCGCCGACGCGCTCGGCGCCCCGGAGGAGCTCGACGCTGCGCTCGCGGCCGACGACGCACGACCCGCCGTGCATCTGCTCGCGCGGCCGGGGGAGATCACCGCCGTGGAGCTGGCGCTCGTGACCGGCGGCGAGGAGGCGCCGTACTCCCCGTACGGCGTGCACCTCGAACCCGGCGGTGGCGACATCGCCGAGATCGACGCGGTGGCGGAAGGGCTCGCCGTCGTGCAGGACGAGGGCAGCCAGCTGATGGCGCTCGCCCTGTCGAGGGCCGCGCTCGCCGGGCCCGACACCGGTCGGTGGCTGGACCTGTGCGCCGGTCCGGGAGGGAAGGCAGCGCTGCTGGGTGGCCTCGCCGCACTGGAGGGTGCATCCGTGGATGCCGTGGAGGTGAGCGAGCACCGGGCCGATCTGGTGCGCCGGGCCACTGACGGGCTCCCGGTGAGCGTCCACACCGCCGACGGTCGCGACGCGCCGCTCCCGGAGGGGACCTTCGACCGCGTGCTGGTGGACGCGCCGTGCACCGGGCTGGGCGCGCTGCGGCGACGGCCGGAGGCGCGCTGGCGGCGACGGCCGGAGGACGTGTCGGGGCTGGCGAAGCTCCAGCGCGAGCTGCTCACCGCAGCCCTGCGGCACGTCCGGCCCGGCGGTGTGGTGGCGTATGTCACCTGCTCCCCACACCTGGCCGAGACGGTGGGCGTGCTCACCGGCGTGCTGCGCAGGCACCCGAACGTGGAACAGCTCGACGCCAGGGAGTGCCTCCCCGACATACCCGACCTCGGTGCCGGCCCGACGGTGCAGCTGTGGCCACATCGTCACGGGACGGATGCGATGTTCCTCGCGCTGCTGCGCCGGACCGCATGACCGGGCTCACCGGCTTCTGGTGCCCGAGGCCCGGTCGAGCGCCCAGTCGACGGCCAGGTCGAGGTAGTCGACAACCAGCTCCTCCTCCTCGGGGCCTGCGTCCACCTCGATGCGGACATCGCGCATCCGACGGCCCTCGCCGACCAGCCTGCCGTGTGGATCCGGTAGGTCGGCCCCGTGCTCGAAGCCCACATTGACGCCGCCGTCGCGCGGGAACAGCGCGCACACGTAGCCACCGCGCGGGTGGTGGAAACCGAGCCCGTGCCACCCCGGGTAGACGCGCTCGCGCAGGTCGGGATGGGCGGCGTGGACCACTGCGCGGAGCCGGCGGACGAGTGCGGCTACGGGGGGCAGCTCACCGATGAGCAGGTGATCGAGCTGCTCGTCGATGGACACAGGTGCGGGCACGGGTGGAGTGGACCGCAGGGCACCGACAGTTCCGGGAGCCGACAGTGGCTGGTTCTGCTCGGCGTAACCTTCCGCGAGTGCACCCGATGATCGCCCCGAGCATTCTCGCGGCCGACTTCGCGCGGCTCGCCGACGAGGCCGCCGCGGTGGCAGGGGAGCCCGGCCGTGGCGCCGACTGGCTCCACGTCGACGTGATGGACGCGCACTTCGTGCCCAACCTCACAATCGGACTGCCGGTCGTGGAGTCGCTGGTCCGGGCCACGACGATCCCCCTGGACTGCCACCTGATGATCGACGACCCGGACCGCTGGGCCGTGGGCTATGCCGAGGCGGGCGCCCACAACGTGACGGTGCATGTCGAGGCCGCTCGCGACCCGGTGGCACTGGCGGCGGATCTGCGGGCAGCAGGTGCGCGGGCGGGCCTCTCGCTCAAGCCGGGCACCCCACTGGAGCCGTACGTGGAGACGTTGCGGCACTACGACACCCTTCTCGTGATGAGCGTGGAGCCCGGGTTCGGAGGGCAGAGCTTCATGCCCGAGGTGCTCGACAAGGTGCGTGCGGCGCGGCGGATGGTGGACACCGGCCACCTGACGCTGCTCGTGGAGATCGACGGCGGTATCAACTCAGAGACGATCGAGGCGGCGGCCGAGGCCGGAGTCGACTGCTTCGTGGCCGGATCCGCCGTGTACAGCGCCGACGATCCGGCGCGCGCGGTGCAGGCCCTGCGGGAGCAGGTGCTCCGGGCCTCGGCGGACCGCCGGTGGAGACAGTGATCGCCCGTCCCGGCCGTCGAGGATGGTCGCGACGGGCCGGGTAACGATCCGCGGCGGTTCACGGTTGCAGGTCGTGTCAGTCGGGCGTTCGAAGGGGAGCTCGTAGATGTTCACGGGAATCGTCGAGGAGATCGGTGAGGTGCTCGCCGTGCGCGAGAGCGCCGAGGTCGTGGTGCTGACCGTGCGCGGGCGGACAGTCACCGCCGACGCGGGCCACGGTGACTCGATCGCCGTGAACGGCGTGTGCCTCACCGTGATCGACCCGGCCGGTAGTACTGACGGCACGTTCACCGTCGAGCTCGTGCCCGAGACTTTGAAGCGGTCGAGTCTGTCCACTGTGGCCGAGGGGGCCAGGGTCAACCTGGAGCGCGCCGTGCTCGTGACGGGGCGCCTGGGTGGCCACATCGTGCAGGGCCATGTCGACGGGGTGGCCACGTTGCTGTCCCGCACCCCTGGGGAACGCAGCGAGGAGCTGCGGTTCAGTCTCGCCCCGGACCTTGCCCGGTATGTTGTGGAGAAGGGCTCCATCGCTGTGGACGGCGTGTCTCTGACCGTGGCGGGCGTCACACCCGACAGCTTCACGGTGGCTCTGATCCCCACAACGTTGTCGCACACCACACTCGGTCTGCGCCAGGTTGGGGATACCGTCAACGTGGAAGACGACGTCGTCGCGAAGTATGTGGAGCGGCTCGCCGTCGGGTACACGGGCCGTACCGGTATCACGGCGACGGTCGGCGAGGAGGCCAGAGCCCAGTGAACGGTGGTCCGGTGAACAATGGGTCGATGAACGGACAGGCAGCTCCTGAGGAGCCGACGCCCGACCACTCCGGAGTGGATGCGCAGCGCGCCGACGCTCCGCGGAGTGGCTTCGAGGCGGTCGAGCGCGCCGTGGCCGATCTCCAGGCCGGGAAGCCCGTGGTCGTGGTCGACGATGAGGACCGCGAGAACGAGGGCGATCTGATCTTCGCGGCCCAGATGGCGACGCCGGAGCTGGTGTCGTTCATGGTGCGCTACACCTCCGGCTACATCTGCGTGGCTCTCACCGAGTCGGAGTGCGACCGCCTCGACCTGCCGCCGATGCACCACTCCAACGCCGACAACTTCCGCACCGCCTTCACCGTGACGGTCGACGCGAAGGCAGGCATCACCACCGGGATCTCGGCCACCGACCGGGCGCACACGATCCGGCTGCTCGCCGACGCGACAGCAGGTCCCGGCGACCTGGTGCGGCCCGGTCACGTCCTGCCGTTGCGCGCCCGTGAGGGCGGCGTTCTCCGCAGGCCAGGACACACCGAGGCCGCCGTGGATCTGGCCCGGCTGGCCGGCCTGTCGGCAGCGGGTGCGCTCTGCGAGATCGTGTCGCAGAAGAACGAGGGCGAGATGGCGCGCGGCGACGAGCTGCGGGTGTTCGCCGAGGAGCACGACCTGACCCTGATCACCATCTGCGACCTGATCGCGTACCGCCGCCGCTTCGAGAAGCACGTGGTGCGCGTGGCGCAGGCCCGCATCCCCACCGCCCACGGCGACTTCATCGCCTACGGCTACGACTCTCTGCTCGACGGCATCGAGCACATCGCGATGGTGCGCGGCGATGTGGCGACGCCGGAGAGCACGGGCGAAGATGTGCTCGTGCGCGTCCACTCCGAATGCCTCACCGGCGACGTGCTGGGCTCGATGCGCTGCGACTGCGGGCCGCAGCTCGAGGCCGCGCTCGCCGCGGTGGCCGCGGAGGGCCGGGGGATCGTGCTCTACATGCGGGGGCACGAGGGCAGGGGCATCGGCCTGCTGCACAAGCTGCAGGCCTATCAGCTGCAGGAGGCGGGCGTCGACACCGTGGACGCCAACCTCGCACTCGGCCTGCCTGCCGACGCGCGCGACTACGGCATGGGTGCGCAGATCCTGGTGGACCTCGGCGTGAAGTCGATGCGGTTGCTCACGAACAACCCGGACAAGCGCGCCGGCCTGGAGGGGTACGGCCTGACCATCACGGGGCGCGTGCCGCTTCCGGTGCGCGCGAGCCGCGAGAACCTGCGGTACCTGCGTACCAAGCGCGACCGGATGGGCCACGACCTGCCGGGTCTTGACGACACCGCCGGCCCGATCGTGGCGGACGGGACGGGAACATGAACGCGGTGGGCGCGAGGTGAGTGGCGAGGGGCGGCCGGAGCACCAGGAGATCCCGGACGGCAGCGGGTTGCGCCTGGCGGTGGCCGCGGCGACCTGGCACGCCGACATCGTCGACGCCCTGCTGGAGCGTGCGCTGGAGACCGCGGGAAAGGCAGGCGTGGAGAACCCGACGGTCGTGCGCGTGCCGGGCACCGTCGAGCTCCCCGTGGTGTGCCAGGAGCTCGCCGTGAGCCATGACGCCGTGGTGGCACTCGGCGTGGTGATCAGGGGCGGCACCCCGCACTTCGAGTACGTGTGTGACGCCGTGACGGCCGGGCTCACGCGCGTGGCGCTCGACGAGCGCACGCCGGTGGGTAACGGAGTGCTCACCTGCGACACCCGTGCCCAGGCCGTGGAGCGCTCCGGCGGCCCGGGATCGGCAGAGGACAAGGGCGCGGAGGCCTGCCTCGCGGCGCTGCACACCGCTGTCGTGCTCCGCGACCTGCGGAGCAGACCGTGACCGCGCCCGCCGGCGGCACGAGCGTGGTGGTGCGCCCGCGCAAGGTGCTGATCGCCGCGTGGGTGGGCTCCGTGGCGGTCGTGGTGCTGTTCGTCGTGGTCGCGCTGCTGCTGCGCAACACCCAGACCGGCGTGTACTTCCGGTTCGCCGACCAGGTCGCCCTCGTGTTGATGGGTCTGCTGGTGGGGGGCGGCGTGCTCCTCCTCGCGCGCCCGCGGGTACGGGCCGACGCCGAGGGGATCGAGGTGCGCAACATCCTGACGACCCGTCGGCTGCCGTGGGGTCTCGTGCGGCGCGTGGCGTTCCCGGACGGGGCGTCGTGGGCGCGGCTGGACCTGCCCGATGACGAGTACCTTCCGGTGCTGGCCATCCAGGCCGTCGACGGCTTCCGCGCCGTGGAGGGAATCGCCAAGGTGCGGGCGCTGCACGCCGCCGCCCGCACCTCCTGAGCCCTGCGGACCGCCTCCTGCGCCGGGCCGCACGTACCATCGGGGCCGTGCTGCGTGCCCGTGATCAGGTAGGCCAGGATCCCTCCGGCGACGAGAGCGTTCGCCTCGGCGACATCGTGCTGCGCAACCGGCTGGTCACGTCCTCGAGCCTGCTGGGCTATGGGGTGTCGAACTCCCCACTCGTGCCCTACGGCATGAGCCCGGTGTCGCTGTTCGTGCCGCTCGCCGAGTTCGGTGCCGTGACGACCAGGACGCTGACCGTGGAGCCCCGCGAGGGGCACTTCAGCACGCGTGAGGACTACGCCCTCCACGAGCTCCCCGGCCTGCTGAAGCGCTACGGGACGGTGCTGCGCGGCACCGACGGCGGCTGGCTGAACGCGTTCGGCTGGTGCAACGTGGGGATCGATGCCTACCTGCGTGACTACTACCCGCGTACCCGCGACCAGCGCGTGATCATCTCCCTCGGCGGCTTCTCCGCGGAGGAGTTCGTGACCCTCGTTGACCGCGTGAACGCTGCCGTGCCGGCCGGTGACATCGCGGCGGTCGAGTTCAACGTCTCCTGCCACAACGTCAACTTCGACTTCTCCACGATCCTGCAGGCCGTGCTCGACCAGGCGGTGCCCCGCAGCAACCACCCCGTGATCCTGAAGCTGTCGCCCGACTTCGACTACCTCCGGAACGCGCAGCAGGCCGCGAAGGCGGGGGTGTCGGCGCTGACCGCGATCAACACCGTCAAGGCGCTGCGGCTGGACCCGCGGACCGGGAAGCCGTGGCTCGCGAACCGCTACGGGGGCCTCTCCGGGCGGGCGATCAAGCCGATCGGGCTGCGTGTGGTGAGCGAGCTCCGCGAGGCCGGGGTGACGCTGCCGATCATCGGCACGGGCGGGATTCGCACCGTGGACGACTGCCGCGAGTACTTCTGGGCGGGCGCCGACGCGGTGAGTCTCGGAAGCGCGACATGGTTGGCGAGCTACCCCGGCTACGCGCTCGCGCCGCTGCGGGCCTTGCACGTTCGGCGCGTGCTGAAGGCTGTTCGGCGCTACAGAGCGCTTCCGTCCCGTTCCTCTGTGTCGCGCTGAGCGACGATCTTCACCCGTACGATTTCGGGCAGTGCCCCAGTTGGAGGACCGGCCCGACTCCCGAGTGGAAGCCGATGGCCCGCAGCGCGATGAACAGCACGATGAACGGCACCAGGAGCGACAGCACGGTGAAGCCCGCCCGGTCCGACGGACAGGGCATGACAGACAGGGCACGATGACCACGGTGGAGGGCGGAAACCAGCTGGACCGTGTGCGGGCGCCGGACCGCAGGCCCCGTGTGGTGCTCATCGACGTGTTCGAGACGATGCTGCAGGTGGACGCGCTGCGCGCGCGGTTCGTGGACGTGGGACGGCCCGAGCACGAGTGGGAGCTGTTCTTCACCCGGACGCTGCGTGACGGAATGGCGCTCACGCTCGCCGGCGGTGTGCGCCCGTTCGCCGAGGTGGCCAGGGCGGCGCTACGCACCACCTCGCACCACACACTGTCGGAGGAAGCGCTCGACCACGTGCTGGCCGGCTTCCGCGAGCTGCCCCCGCACCCGGACGTGGAGCCGGCTCTCCGGGCGCTCGCGCGGGCGCGGATCCCCGGCTACGCCTTCACCCATGGTGCGGCGGAGGTGGCGTCGGACGCGCTGGACCGTGCCGGGCTGCGCACCTACCTGCGGGGCGTGCTCTCCACCGAGGAGATCCGCTCGTTCAAACCCCCTGCCCGCGCCTACAACTGGGCGTGCCAGCAGGCGGATGCTCCGGGAGACCGGGTGGCGCTCGTGTCGGTGCACTCCTGGGACGTGCACGGCGCCGTGCGCGCGGGGCTCGTGGGCGGCTTCTCGACCCGGCTCGAGGGTGTGGTGCCCGACGTCGTGGCCCGGCCCCACGTGGTGGGCGGGCTCCTCCACCAGGTGGTGGACGGACTCATCGCGCTGCCGGCGTGACGTGCGGCCGGTCACGTCAGGCGCCCACCGCCCGCCGTCGGCCCCTGTCGATGCCGGTGCCGCGGCCGAGATCGGCCCGCTCGCCTGCCCTGGCTCCTGCAGCGAACCCCGAGCCGGACAGGACGGTGCGCCGGGCCGTGCCCAGCCGCGGGAAGGCCGCGGCGTAGGCGCGGTCGACCCGCTCGCGGCGATCGGCCAGCACCAGCGCGACGCCGGGGCCGTCTGCTGCGGGTTCGGCAGCGCTCGCGGCGGCCCGGGCCTCGGCGCTGCTGAGCCTCCGGTGCACCTCGACCGCGAAGCCGTGCAGCCATGAGCGCCGGTAGGCGGCCACGGACTCGCCGGGCCAGGCCGGGCGAACCCGGACCAGCTGCGTGCTGGCCTGCAGTTGCAGCGACGTGTAGAGCAGCTCCACGCGTTCGCGGTCGGATGCGTGGCCGAATACCGTGACCGCCGCGACCTTGCCTCCCCACGCCCCGTGCTGCACCCATCGGCAGCCGAGCGCGCTGGCCGTCCAGCCCAGCAACCTGGCCTTCCCCGCGCTGTAGGGATCCTGCATCTCGATGCGCTGGGGGCCGATCCGGTCGGTGTCGGGCCGCGCGGCGGCGAGCAACGCGGAGTCGATGCCGTGGCGGGCCATCAGCTCCATCGCCTTCGCCGTGTACGTCTCGGCCTCCGCGCCCGTCGCTGCGCGCTCTGCCTTCACGAGCAGCTTGCGGACCGTGTCGAGCTTGTCGACCCCCATCGGATCTCCCTATTGTTCGAACAGCTGTTCGCACTGGAGGGAGTCCTATCACGGCGCGCCGACAGTTCCACCTACACCACGCCCGCGACGCGCCGAGGGGGCGGTGCAGGCACGGCGTGTCGGGCGCGGTCCTACCCTGGAGGGGCTATGCCACAGCCCGCCTCGTCCGATCCCGCGCGGTACCGCCCGGCCCCTGGGTCCATCCCAGAGGCCCCTGGTGTGTACCGCTTTTCCGACCAGCACGGCCGAGTGATCTACGTCGGCAAGGCGAAGAGCCTGCGCCAGCGCCTCAACTCCTACTTCGCCGACCTCGCAGGCCTGCACCCGCGAACGCGGCAGATGGTCACCACGGCGGCGAAGGTGGAATGGACCGTCGTCGCCACGGAGGTGGAGGCGCTCCAGCTCGAGTACAACTGGATCAAGGAGTTCGACCCGCGGTTCAACGTCCGTTACCGCGACGACAAGACCTACCCGGTGCTCGCGGTCACGATGAACGAGGAGTTCCCGCGGCTGCACGTCTACCGCGGGCCGCGGCGCAAGGGCGTGCGGTACTTCGGCCCGTACGCCCACGCGGGGGCGATCCGCG
>JAODNO010000335.1 GCA_025465235.1 Pseudonocardia sp. | reverse complement strand
ACATGCAGATGTCCGCGGACTACCGGGCTGTCCGCGGGGATCCTTTCACCGAGCTCGCGCGGATCGCCGACGAGGTGCGGGCCGACGCGGTCGTCGTCGGCGCGTCGACGCAGGCAGGCCACCGGCTGATCGGGTCACTGGCCGTCCGGCTTGTCCGCGCCGGTCGCTGGCCGGTCACCGTGGTGCCCTAGCCTAGTGCCGCGTCAGAAGACCTTGTGACATTGAACGCGAGGTGACCGGAGCCGGCGTTCGGCGACAGCCGCACCTGAGCGGGTGTGCGTGTCGCGCGTCAACATTCCCGGCAGGGCTGTTAGGTCAGTCCTTGAAGGGGAATCTGAACCATGGGTAGATCTTCTTGATCCCGGCCGAGCGGAAGACTCGGATTGAGCTGAGCGTGCTGGCTGGGGAGATGACGATCGCAGAGGCGGCCCGGCGGGAGAAGGTCAGTGAGCAGTCCATCGGCCGCTGGAAGGCCGACCTTCCTGAGGCGAGCAAGACGGCGCTGGCTGCGGGCCTGTAGCGTGCCACAATCGCCACGGGGCGTGTGACCTGTGCTTTTTGGGTGCGGTCAGGCAACTCGTCGGTACTCGTTACACGGCACGACATCCCGACCGTGACGAATGCGAAGTGAACCGTATTCCACGCGGCGCAAACAAATCCTAGGTCTCGGTGATTGCCGACTCTCCACTGTCGGCACCGGTCCTCGCCAACCAGTGCACAGGAACGTCGATCTCGCGATCGCTACTTGCTGCAATGGCATGGTAGGCGGACAGCCATGGACCAATGGAAAAGGTAGGAAATGGACAATCGGGCCGCAGGAGTCAATGGGGTGGATCGATGCTTTCAATCGGCGGGGCGGTCCGGGCGGAGGTAGCCGACATCAGTGCAATCAAGGAACTGACTAGCCATGATCGAGACGTAGGAGACGACAGCCGGCGGCACAGGCCGCGCGAGCGCCCCGCCGCAGGACAGCGCCACCGATGACCGGTCCCTCGCCCTGACCCGGTATCGCCGCTCACTGCGGGCGATCGACCCGAGCCGCGACGTACCGACGAGGTCGTGGACAAGGTTCTCGAGGTGGTCCGGTGGGCGCTGTCGGCAGGCAGCCGGCAGCCGTGAAGGTTCGTGGTGATCCGCGACGACGGATGTGCAAGCGGATCTCCGACCTGTACGCGAGGCAGATGGCCGACAAGCGCGAGATGCAGGAGGCGGGCACTAGGTCCGCCGGGCAAAGCGCCGCGGGGGGCAGCGCAAGAACATCGGTTTCGCCGGGTTCCGGCGTTGCCCTGTCTTTGTCCTGGTCTTGGGCGATCCGCGCGTCATCGACGCCTTTCGGTCCGGACGGCGCTGGATAAAGGGTGCCAATTCGTTCCAGCCTCGCCCAGGCCACCGTCCTCGCCCACCTCGCGGTGGCATCGCTGAGGCTCGGGTCGAAGTGTATCAGCGAGCGGTACGAGAAGGACAAGGCGCGCGACCCGGAAGCCGTTCAGCGCTTCCTGTGGGAGGACTCGTTGCTCGGCGGATGGCGCTCATTGACCGGGCTCGATGGCCGCGCCGAGCAGCCGCGCGAGTAGCGCCGCGGCAGTCGGGTACAGGCTGCCCTACATTAATTGAGAGGTAGGTAGATGACCGTCGATAAGGGCTTTGGCTCGATGCGGACCGTGGGGGAGGAGTTGACCAAGCAGGGCGTCGTCGGGGTAATGATCGTGTGGGCCGACAACAACGGCATACCGCGGTCGCGGATTGTGCCTGTTGGTCGGCTCGAGTCGGTCGCCGAACGTGGGATCGGTATCACGCCACTCTTTGCGGTATTTGATTCGCACGATGGCATCACCTTCGAGCACAAGGGCTTGAGCACCCCCTCGGGAGACATACGTCTGATACCGGAGGGTGACCGGCTGGTCCGGCTCGCTGGTCAGCCCGGGTTTGCCTGGGCGCCCGGCCGACAGGTGGCGGCTGACGGATCCGCGTGGCCATACGATCAGCGAGGAGTTCTGGAACGTCAGGTCGCTCGAGCCGAAGGACTGGGCCTCAGTTTCTTGGCGGGCTATGAGTTAGAGTTCCAGCTCACCTGGCCCGAACAGGGCGGCGACAAGATATCTCCCGTCCATGAGGGGCCGTCCTACGGGCCGGCGAGGACTCTGGCAGTTAATGGATTCGCGGAGCAACTGCTGCGTGACCTCGATTTGAACGGCGTGGGGGTCAACCAGTTCCACGGTGAATATGGCCCCGGCCAGTTCGAGCTCAGTATCGTGCCGGCTGACCCGGTTACGGCTGCCGACCACCAACTTCTGGCCCGCCAGACCATTCATGCCGCGGCGCGTGCGCACGACCTGCGGGCGAGTTTCGCTCCGTTGGTCGAGCACGGCCAGGTCGGTAACGGCTGGCACCTACATACCTCGATCGCCCGGACTGGCGTGAATCTTCTATCCGGCGGAGACGGCGCGCACGGCATGACCGTCGACGGCGGCGCTTATCTGGCTGGCCTACTGCGGGACCTGTCGGCAGTCGTGGCTATCACTGCCCCTAGCTTGTCCTCGCTGCAACGGATACGACCCGGCTACTGGTCCGGTGCCTACACGTTCTGGGGGGTAGAGAATCGGGAGGCATCACTGCGTCTCGTGCCCAGCACGGCCTTTCTGGGGACTGAGCACGCGAACATCGAGCTCAAGCCCTCAGACGCTTCAGCCAACCCGTACCTGGCCCTTGCCGTCGTTATTGCGGCCGGCTTAGCCGGAATCGAAGACGGCCTCATACCGCCGGAGCCCGTGCAAGAAGACCCTGGTACCTGGACTGAGGAGCAGCGTACGGAGCGAGGCATCCACCCTCTGCCCAGGACCGTGGACGAACAGCTCGACGCGTTACTGAATAATCAGCGTATCCGGACCGCTCTAGGTGACGAGCTCGCCGACGCCTTCCGAGCAGTCCGAACGTCCGACGCCGCTTGGGCAGCCGAGCACGACGTTGCCGACGTGATCAAGAGGCATCGGTGGCTGTACTAAACGAGCATTGCGCGGTATCGAATGCGTGGCTGTGCCAGCAGCGCCACGATCGCCGGTGACGCACCCGGATCGAGCGAGCCGTCGGCGTCGAGCACCGCGACCACCTCCGCCGAGGCCGCGACCAGTCCGGCGTGCACGGCGGCGCCGTACCCACGTCGCGGTTCCTGCTGGACGGTGGCGCCGAGCGCGGCGGCGATCTCGGGTGTGCCGCCCGTCGAGCCGTTGTCCACCACGAGGGCGCGGTAGCCGGGCGGGAGTGCCGCGAGCACGCCGGGGAGGGCCTGGGCTTCGTCCAGGCACGGGAGGATCACGTCCACCTGGCCGTTCAGGATCGGTGACGTTAGGGCGGGCGGAGGTGCTCTGCGGGCTGTGGTGCTTACGGTCCGGTGACACGAGCCGGTGGGCCGCGGAGGCGGGATAGCCTCGAAACCGTGCAGGAGCTGCGATGACGGACCGCCCGCTGGTGCTGGTGGTCGATGACGACGTCACGGTGCGCGACGTCGTCACGCGCTACCTCGACCGCGCTGGGTATCGGGTCGAAGCGGCGGGCGACGGGGAGCGAGCGCTGCAGTCGGTGGTCGCGCGCCGGCCCGACGTCGTCGTCCTCGACCTGATGCTGCCGCGACTCGGGGGCCTGGAGGTGTGCCGGCGGCTGCGCCGTCATTCCGGGGTGCCGATCGTGATGCTCACTGCGCTCGGCGAGGAGGAGGACCGGGTGCTCGGCCTGGAGCTGGGGGCCGACGACTACGTGACGAAGCCGTTCAGCCCTCGCGAGCTGGTGCTGCGGGTGGCGTCGGTGCTGCGGCGTTCCGGCGAGCTGCCCGCCAACGCCGGCCTGGAACCGGTGGCCGACGGCGACCTGCGCGTCGACATCCCGGGCCGGCGGGCGTCGCTGGCCGGGCAGGAGCTGGCGCTGACCGTGCGCGAGTTCGACCTTCTCGCGTTCCTCATCCGCCGCCCCGGACAGGTGTTCACCCGCCCCGAGCTGCTGGAACGCGTCTGGGGCTGGGATTTCGGCGACCAGTCCACGGTCACCGTCCACGTCCGGCGGCTGCGGGAGAAGATCGAGGCCGACCCGACCCGGCCGACGCGCATCGCGACCGTCTGGGGCGTCGGGTACCGCTACGACGGCGCCGACGGGGCAGCGAGCCCGTGATGCGCTCCTCGCAGTGGTGCCGGTAGCGGTCGCGTTATCGGTACCCGTTGCGGCGCTCGGCACGCTGCTGCACCGGATGCGCCGCGGGTCGATCATCGCGGCCGTCACCGTCCTGGCGCTGGTTCCGGTCGCCGCCGCGCTGTCCGGCGTGCTCGAGCGCGTGTTCGCGACGACGGCCGACTGAGCGTCAGCCGACGGGTGCGGCAGACGACCGCAGGGGCTCGGTCGCGAACGCGGTCACCCCCTCGGCGAAACCGATCCGCGTGCGGAGACCCAGCAGTTCACGGGCCCTGGCGGGGTCGGCCACCACGTGCCGGACATCGCCGGGCCGCGTGCCGCCCGTCACCACCGGCGCGGGGCCGCCCGCGGCCGCCGACAACGTCGCAGCCAGCTCGCCGATGGTGTGGGGTTCACCGGAGCAGACGTTGACCGGCACCAGCGTGCCCGGCTCCGGGTCACGGCCGAGCGCCAGCGCATTGGCCACCGCCACGTCCTTGACGTGCACGAAGTCGCGCCGCTGGCGCCCGTCCTCCAGCACCAGCGGGGCCTCGCCGCGCTCCAGCGCCGACCGGAAGATCGACGCCGCACCCGCGTACGGGGTGTCGCGCGGCATCCGTGGGCCGTACACATTGTGATAGCGCAGCGACCACGCCGTGCCGCCGGTCTGCCGGGCCCACGCCGCCGCCAGGTGCTCCTGCGCGAGCTTCGTGGCCGCATAGGTGGAACGCGGTTCGAGCGGGGCGTCCTCCGGCACGAGCCCCGGAACAAGCAGTCGCTCGCAACGCGGGCAGCGCGGCTCGAAGCAGCCGGCGTTCAGGTCGGCCCGCCGCCGCGGAGCGGGACGCACCGTTCCGTGCTCGGGGCAGGTGTAGCGGCCCTCCCCGTAGACGACCATCGACCCTGCCAGCACCAGCCGGTGCACTCCCGCGGCGTACATCGCAGCCAGCAGCACTGCCGTGCCGACGTCGTTGTGGGACGTGTACTCCGGTGCGTCCGACGGATCCACGCCGTGGCCGACCATCGCCGCCTGATGGCACACCCCGTCGACACCCTCCAGCAGCCGCGCGAGCAATCCGGCGTCGCGGACGTCGCCGTGGACGAATGGATGGCCGTAACTCCACGCGGGCTCGTCGCCGGTGCCGTGGGCCTGGGGGAGCAGGGCGTCGAGCAGCAGGACATCGTGCCCGTCGGCGGCCAGCCGGTCGGCGACGTGCGAGCCGATGAAGCCCGCCCCGCCCGTGATCAGGATGCGCATATGGTCGACGCTAGGCGCCAACCCGCCCGCCACCCGCGCCAGGCGGAGCCGTTCCCGGTCGGTAAGAACTGCTGCAGGTGCCCGAGCAGCGCAGTGAGCTCAGCGGCGGCGGCAAGCTCGCCGCGGCTCTGGGCGGCGTCCCGGAAACCCGCCGCCGCCGTGGTGTGCTGGGCGAACGCGGCGACCTGGCTCGGTGGTGCGGTCGAAGTGTCACCGCGACGATCGTCAGCGGGGCCGGAGTCTGCGCGCGCTGCGTCCCGCGATCCGCATCCAGTAGATCTGCGGGACGTGCCCGGCTCCCTCGTGGTTGTGCCGTTCGAGCAGTGCACCCCGCGGATCGGTCTGGGCCGGTGGTTCCAGGTCCTCGGGGACGGCTAGTGAATTGACCCGCCCTGCGATCCAAAGGCGGTCAGGAAGCGGTTGCGGAAGCCGTCCATCCGCCATACCGGTGCGTGGGGACCGGGCTTGAGGCCGTCCTGCCACTTCCACCCGGAGATGCGGTCCAGAACGGTCTTGTCCTTGGCGACGATCGTGATCGGGACGTCGTGGCTCGCGCCATCCCCGCTGACGAGCGAAAGGGGCTGGTGGTCGCCGAGGAAGACGAGCACGAGGTTGTCGTCGCCGTAGGTCTGCACGTAGGAGACGAGGCTGTTGATCGCGTACTCGATCGACCGCGCGTACGCGTCGCGGACGGCGGGGGTGCCCTTCGCCCACACGGCGTCCCGCGGCGGGGCCCCCGCGGCCAGTCCCGTGTAGACCGAGCCGTCACCGACGCTGTTCCAGTCGAGAACCGGCGGGACGAACGGCCACGGCGCATGGCTGGAGACGGTGTCGACCTCCGCCATCACCGGGGGGTGGTTCGGATCCGCGCGCTCGCCGCGTTGGAAGGCCGACAGGATGTACTGGTCGGGCACCGTGGCCCAGCCGAGGTCCGGGCCGTGGTAGGCGAGCTTCGGGAAGTCGTACAGCTGGTCGAAGCCGTAGAACGCCGCCTCCGGCCAGGCCCCGGTGGTGCCCGGCTGGACGGCGACGGTGCGCCAGTTCGCGCGGTGGAAGGCGCTGGTGATGGTCAGACGATCGCTCGAGACGAGGGTGTTGTAGCGCTGCTGGTTGTTGACCCAGAGGCCGGAGAGGAACGTGGCGTGGGCCAGCCAGCTGGAGCCGCCGAACGTCGACGAGGTGAGGAATGCGCTCCGGGCGCCGAACCCGGCCGCGGCCAGGCGGCGGGTTCCGTCGTCGAGTACGGGGTCGACCTTCGGCGCGAGATCCGGGTTCTCCACCGCACTGCGCCCGTAGCTCTCGACGAACGTGAGGACGACGTCCTTGCCCCGCAGTCCGGTCAGCAGCTGGTCAGCGGGCGTGTCGCGGAAGGGGTCGGCGGCGATCTGCGCGGCGAACGCCTGCTCGTCCTGCAGGCCAGCGCGCACCTGCGCGGCCCGGTCGTAGGCGAGGGCCGCCGTGCTCGTGGAGGCTACCGGCACGTCCGGGACGATCTGCGCGCCGAGCAGGGCACAGATGACCCACGCCGCCCCGAGCACCATGACGGCACGGGTCGCGAAGATCCGGCGCCGCACCACGACCCCGGAAAGACGCAGGGCGGCCGTCGTCATGAGGAAGAGCACGGCCACCGCAAGAACCACGGCGACGACCACGGTGGCGTCCGCGCCGATCCGGCCGATGGAGCCTGCGAGGAAGTCGAGGCCCGCGCCGAACAGGCTCCAGTCGACCAGTGGGTCGAACGGCCGGGCGAGCACCGCGGTGAAGCCGATGTCGACGATCTTCAGGACGGCCAGCAGCCCGAGGACGACGCCACCGAGCACCACCGCCGGCCGACGCGCTCTCGCCGGCAGGACGAGGACGAGGGCGACGCCGACTATCGCCTCCACAGGGATGCGCAGGAACGCGCCTGCTGTGAGGCCACCGAGCGTGTCCGGAGCGACGAGGGCGACGAACACGAGCAGGCAGGCCAGCGCGGTGACCACCCGGGCGACGACACGGCGTCCCCTTCGGCGGTCCTTGTCAGCTTCCGCCGTGTCCTCGCCGGGCGGTGTGCCGTCGTCGTCCGGCATGCGCACCGGACCGCCATCGGTCGTCAAGTCGTCCTCCCGCAATGATCTTTTCCTTCCGTCCGGGTCCGGTGGTGGTTGCTCCCTGCTGCGGATGCGGTCCGAGGATCCGAGCCGCCCCTGACGGGCGAGGAAGGCATGAGACGGCGAGCGGGAGAAGCAGGACCTCACTGGCAGCCACGACGAGGGCGATCCCTGCAGCGCGGCCACGGTCTTGGCGGAGTACCTCGTGGGCAGAGCCGACCGCATCCACGGCGTCGTCCAACTCGCCGCGACCAATGCATAACGCATGACGCCGATGGCCAGCACCCAGGGGCCCAGCAGCACGGCGACGTGGATGCTCAGGACGAGGACGAGGAACGCGCCGGCCTTCATGTCGAAGCGGGCGCCCAGCGCCGACGAGGCCCGCCCTGACCGGTGTGACGAGGTCGGCCGGGCCGAGCGTGGTGACGCCGGCCCGGCGGACGGCAGTGGTCAGGAGGGCCCAGAGGCCCAGGGAGTACGCGATACCGGCCAGCCAGCCCACCGGGCCGAGGGCGGCGCCGGCCGACAGCGCGACGAGCCGGGCGACCTGGACACCTGCCCCGGCGACCTGCAGCAGCGTGGTCCTCGGCCGGACTACCGTCGACATCGAACCTCTGACCACATTGGCAGAACGGATCCGACAGCGCGGGGGTTCATCACCAGATGGAGGGATGGGTGGATCGAGCCGCGCGCGCCTTCTGGCTCTGTCGGGTTCCAGAACTCGGCTGCCTGGTTGACCTGGGGCTTGGTTCGGTGGAGCGCGGTGAGCTCGTGGCGGAGGACGAGCAGCTCGACGTCTTCGGAATCCGATATCGGGCGAGGAACTTCCAGGTCACGGTCTGTGACAAGGTTCTCGGCACGCGCAGGCTCGCTGGGCACGCTCCGCCGGGCGCCAATGACGAACACAGCCCCTCAGAGGGTTCTCGCGAGCGGGTCCCAGTCCTCCGGTAGCGCCGGCGTCGGTTCCACCGTGCTCGCAACCTCGACCGGGGCGCCCCGGTCGGACGCCTCGCTGGTGGAGATCATCACGTCCAGTACGTGGTACGCCAGCTCGCCCGACGCCCGCTCGGCCTGGCCGGCGCGGATTGCGCGTGCCAACTCCACCACTCCGATGCCCCGCGTCGAGGTGAACTCGACCGGTAGCACGGTGGTCGTTTCCCCACCGCTGCGGTGAATCACCACCTCGCCGGTGAAGGTGTTGGGATCGGGTATGGCCAGCGTGCCCTCCACCCCGGCGACCTCGAACTGCTTGCGGCGCAGCATCGAGTCGAAGGTGAACATGCTCTGCGCGGTTTGCCCGGCGGCGAACTCCAAGATCGCGCTCACGTGCGTCGGGACAGTGACCTGGAACTGCTGACCGGCACGGGGTCCGGAGCCGATGGTGCGCACCGCTTTCGCCTGCGATCCGACTGCCATCACCCGGGAGATCGGCCCGAACAGCTGGACGAGCGCCGTGAGGTAGTACGGCCCGATATCGAAGAGCGGTCCGGCGCCGTCCTGGTACAGGAAGTCGGGGTCGGGATGCCACGACTCCGGACCGGGGCCTTGCATGAGGGTCAGTGCGGTGAGCGGTGTTCCGATCACACCGGCCTCGATCAGCCGCCGAGAGGTCTGGATGCCCGGGCCGAGGAACGTGTCCGGGGCGGTCCCGACGCGCAGGCCCGCGCCGCGTGCCGCGTCGAGCAGCTCCCGGCCGCTCTTTCGGTCGAGGGCGATCGGCTTCTCGTTCCAGATGTGCTTACCGGCCGCCAGGGCGCGGAGCGCGACGTCGACGTGGGCCAGGGGGATCGTGAGGTTCACGACGATCTCGATCCCGTCGTGGGCGAGTAGCTCACCCACCGACCCGCTTCGCGGTACGCCGAACGCGGCGGCTCGGTCGCGGGCGCGAGCCTCGTTGATGTCGGCGACGAAGAGCACGTCGAGGTCCGGGAACGCTGTCAGGTTCCGCAGGTACTGGGAGCTGATAACCCCGGCGCCGATGACCCCGACGCCGACCGCGCCGCTACTCCTCCTCATGCCAGTCCGTTGGCGGCGAGCCAGGCATAGCTGTCGGCGACGGCCTGGAACCGGTCGTCACGGGAATCGTCGAGCTCGATGACGCGGAGGGCGTGGGGGGTCGCGTCGAGGATTTCCCGGATCGGCATTCTGCCGTGGCCGACCGCAACCTGATCCTTGACGTCGGTGGTGGCCGGACCGTCCTTGAGATGCACTGCTCGGACGCGATCACCCAACCGCCGCAGGAGGGCCACGGGGTCATGGCCGGCGACCGCGGCCCAGTATGTGTCCACCTCTAACATCACGGTGTCGTCGAGCTGCTCCGCAAACACCTCCAGGGCGGTACGCCCGTCGAGGACTATCTCTAGTTCCTGGGCGTGGTTGTGGTAGCCGACGCGCACGCCGTGGCCTGCGGCCGCGGCGGCGGCGGCGTTGAGATCGGCGGCGACCTGCTCCACGTCGGCCACGCTGCCCCACCGCGCCCGGTCGACGCGGGGGTCGATGACCGTGCTGATGCCCATGGCGGCCGCAGCCGCGAAGACAGGCTCGGGGTCGTCGCCGATGAAGTGCTGGTGGGCGGTCGGCGCGGTGAGTCCGGCCTCGGCCATCGCTTGGCCCAACACCTCGCCGAAGGTGGTGAAGGCGAACGGCTCGACCTGGGTGAACCCCAGTCCGGCGAGGCGGTGCAGCGTCCCGGCCAGGTCCGCGGCGAGCAGTTCCCGGACGGTGTAGAGCTGAACGGACAGCGGCGTGACGCTCGTGCTTCCTCTGGTCACGGCATGGTCTCCTCGGTCGTGGCTCATTGCCGGCCGAACTGGCCGGGGCCGATGATGAGGGGGCTGCGCGCTGCTGGGCAGCTCAGGCGCTGGCGAAGCCCCTCCTTACCTGGCGAGGTCCGGCACGCCCACCACCGGCTCCGGGCGATCGCTGGTGGAGGTGAGCTCGATCGACGTCCGTGTGACGGCGGCTTGCTGGACCGCCTCCATCACGTCCAGGACGTGCAGGGCGAGGTCGTCGCCGGCACGGTGCGGCCGGCCGTCGGCGAGCGCGAGCGCGAGGTCGGCTACTCCGTAGCCGCGGCCGGCGTCCCGGTAGCCGGCCGTGACCCCGACATCGACCCAGCCCTCGTCCGGCGCGGCAGCCGAGTACAGCTCCACCGCGCCCGCGAACGTGTTGGGGTCGGGCACCGAGAGCGAGCCGCCGGTGCCGTGGACCTCGATGCGCGGCAGCCGAGCCGCCCAGACGTCGAAGCTCATGATCAACGTGGACAGCGCGCCCGAGGCGTGCTCCAGGATCCCGGTGACAGTGGAGTCGACCGCGACATCGAACGATTGCCCAGCGCGCGGGCCGCTCCCGATCGTGCGGGTGGTGGACGGGCGCGTCGACGCGCCGGTGACGCGCACGACCGGACCGAGCAGGTGCACCAGCGACGTGAGGTAGTACGGACCCATGTCGAGCAGCGGGCCGCCGCCGGGCTGGTAATAGAAGTCGGGCGCGGGGTGCCAGCGCTCGTGGCCGGGGGTGGTCATGAACGCCGTGGCCGAGTGCACGGAGCCGATCCGGCCGGCGTCCACGACGGCGCGCGCGGTCTGGATCCCGGTGCCAAGCACGGTGTCTGGGGCGCATCCCACCCGCAGCCCCGCCGCTGCCGCCGCCTTCACGAGCTCGCGGCCCTCCGCCACCGACGTGGCGAGCGGCTTCTCCACGTAGACGTGCTTGCCGGCCGTCAGCGCGGCGAGCGCCATGTCGGCGTGCGTGGCCGGCAGAGTGAGGACCAGCACGACGTCGACGTCCTCGGCGGCGAGCAGCTCCGGCAACGGGAGCGCCCGGGCGCCGTCGTGCTTCGCGGCGAGCGCCTGGGCGCGGTCGAGCTGCAGGTCGCAGACTGCAGTGACGCGCAGCTGCGGCAGCCGGGCGAGGCAGGCCGAGTACTGCGCCGAGATGCTGCCGGCCCCGACGACCCCGACCCGCAGCGGTGCGTTCAACGGGCCGCCCACAGCACGCCCCTCTCGATGATCGTCGTGACGCTCGGGTTCCGGATGACCTCCATGTCGTGTCCAGGGGTACAGACGAAGACCCGGCCCCGGCCCCACTCGCGCGTCCAGATCGCCGGGGAGGTGACCGGCCGGTGCCACGGGTCCCACTCCCGCGCGGCGAGGGTGGTGGTGGCGAGCACGTCGACGTAGGCGTCGGTGAGGACCCAGTACTGCTCGGTGACCAGGTCAAAGCTCGCGATCTCCTGCGTGATCGGGTGGTCGGCCGCGGCCGGCAGCATCTCGACCCGGTACGGGAGGAAGTAGTCCGCCTGCTCGCCCCTGCGCTCCTCAGGCGCCTTCGGCGGGTGGCAGGCGAACTGGCCGCCGATGAGATGCAGGTAGTCGCTCGAGCTGCGGTACGAGTCAGCGATGCCGCCGTGCCAGCCGGCAAGGCCGGTGCCGTTCTCGACGGCAGTCATCAGCCCGGCGAGCTCGTCCTTCTCGATCGTGCTCATCGTCATGCACTGGACGACGAGGTCCACGCCGGCCATGTAACCGGTCTCGGCGTACACCCGGGGCGAGTCCTCGACCCGGACACTGAAGCCGTTGGCCTCGAGGTGCGGGAGGAACTCGTCGGTCGCCTCGACCGGATGGTGCCCTTCCCATCCTCCGCGCACCACCAACGCCTGCCGTTCGGTCACGTGCATTCCCTTCTGGACTACTTGGAGAAGCCGGCGCTGAGGCCGGACAGCAGCTGACGCCGCCCGAGGACGTAGAGCACGAGGATGGGCAGTGTCGTCAGGACGACGGACGCGAGAACGGCGGGGATGTTGACGCTGTACTCGCCCTGGAAGGTCCACAGCGCGAGCGGCAGCACCCGCAGCTCGGGGCTCTGGGTCAGCACCAGCGGCAGCAGGAACGCGTTCCACACCTGCAGCGCCTGGTAGACGGTCACCGTGACCAGCGCCGGGCGGGTCAGCGGGAACGCCAGCCGCCACATCGTGCCCCACTCACTTGCGCCGTCCAGCCGCATCGACTCGAACAGCTCGTTCGGCACGTCGCGGATGAAGTTGGCCAGGATGAGCACGGTCAGCGGGATGGCGAACGCGATGGACGGAAGGATCAGCGCGAGCAGGCTGTCGTAGAGGTGCAGCCGGATGATGATCAGATAGACCGGGATGATCGTCGCCTGCAGCGGGATGGCCAGTCCCATGAGGAACACGCCGTTGGCCAAGCGCAGGAAGCGTCCCGTGCCGCCGCGGACGATCGCGAAGGCGGCCATGAACGAGATCAGCACAGCTGGCAAGGTCGCGCCGACCGTGACCGTTACCGAGTTCGCAAAGTACCGCACGAAGTCGGCCTCGATCACCATCTGGTAGTTCTCGAGCGTCGGCTCCGCTGGCAGGGCCAGCGGGTTGGTCGAGAAGTAGACGGACTGGCTTTTGAAGCTGGTGATGACGATCCAGTAGATCGGGATGATGATGATTGCGAGCCAGGCCCAGCCGGCGAGGCCGCCGAGGTAGTTGCGGCGCTGGGCCGACGTGCCCCTGCGGCGCACGTCGGCCGGGCCGGCGCCGCCACCACGTGTGGTCCGGGCGGGCGCGGAGACCGCGGTACCGGTCGGCATGTCAGGCTCCTTCCAGCTGGCTGGCGTTCGGGTCCGTCCCACCAAGTCGCCGCAGCGCGAGCGCCAGCGCCAGCCCGACGAGCACGAGGATCACCGCGATCACGCTGGCCGGGCCCATGAGGTTGCCCCGGAAACCGCGCAGGTACATGTCGAGCGCGAGCACCCGGGTCGCATCGCTCGGCCCGCCTGCGGTGAGCACGAAGATCAGGTCGAAGAACGTCAGTGACCCGACCACCATCAGCGTGGACGACGTGATGATCGTGTACTTCAGCTGCGGCAGCGTGATCGAGAAGAACTGCCGCACCCGTCCGGCCCCGTCGATGCGGGCGGCCTCGTAGAGCGACACCGGGATCTGTCGCACCCCGCCCTGGTAGATCAGCGAATGGAACGGGACGAACTGCCACGACACCACGAACACCACGACGCCCAGCGCGAGCGCCGGCTCGCCGAGCCAGTTCTGCACCAGGAACGGCAGCCCCAGCCCGGCGCCGAGGCCGAAGTTCGGGTCCAGCAGCGCCTTGTAGGCGATCGCGATGGCCGCCGAGCTCAGCAGCAGCGGCAGGAAATACAGCACCGCGAGCACCGCGCGGTAGCGCTGCCCGCCGGCGACGAACACCCCGATGAGGATGCTCAGCGGGGTCTGCACCAACCACGACAGTGTCATCACAAGGAAGGTGACCCACAGGGCGTGCGGCAGGCCGGGGTCGGTGAGCACCGACGACCAGTTGGCGAGCCCGGCCGGCATGATCGCGCCGATGCCGTCCCAGGTCGTGAAGCTGAGCGCCAGCACCCCGACCAGCGGCACGATCCCGAACGCCGTGAAGAACAGCAGGGCGGGCACGACCAGCCACCCGAGCGACCCGCGCCGCGTGCCGACCGCTGTCCTCACGAGCTGGGCGCCGCGTTCATGTTCGCGGCGAACTGCTCGGGAGTGATGCTGAGGCCGAAGAGCTGCTCGATGTTGTTGAGCAGCACCTCGGCGGCGGCCGGGGGGAGTGCCTGGTCCCACGACTGCGTGAAGGCGGGCGCCTTCGAACTCAGGTCGTAGACGAACTGCAGCCAGTCGGCGTCGGGGCTCCCGGAGAACTTGCTGTTGGCGCCGTTGACGATCGGGACGCTGCCCGCTTTCGTGATCCACGCGTCGGCGTCGGCGTCGCTCAGCAGCCCGGTCGCGAAGTAGTCCTTCGCTATGGCCTTCTGCTCGTCGGTGGCTCGCGAGGAGAGCGCGAGGTAGGACGACGGGTTGCCGACCGCGTTGGCGGGGTCGCCCTTCCCGCCCTCGACCGCCGGGAACGCGGTGTACCCAAGGTGCCCGCCGGGGACGAAGTCGCCGCCGTCCTGCTTCATGGCGCCGTAGGTCCAGGCGCCGTGCAGCATCATCGCGGCCTTGCCCGTGTAGAGCAGCGCCTGGTCGGCGTTGGAGTCCGCGGTGATGGACTGGAAGCCGTTGACGAAGCCACCGGCGCGGATGAGGTCCTGGATCTTGGTGAGCCCGTCGATCGCGGCCGGGTGCGACCAGCCGTCCGGCTTCCCGGTGGCGATCGCCTCGAAGACCCCGGGGCCGCCGGTGCGGTCGAACAGGTACTCCAACCACATCATGCTGGTCCAGCGCGACTGCCCGCCGAGCGACAGCGGAGCCTTGCCGGCGGCGTTGAACACGGGTACGAGCGCCATCAGCTCGTTCCACGTGGTCGGCGGCTGCGCGCCGACCTGGGCGAACACCGCCTTGTTGTAGTACAGGACGATCGGGGAGACGTTCTCGCACGGCACCGAGTAGATGCGGCCGTCGACGGTCGCCGCCCCGAATGCGGTGGCGAAGCGCTTCTTCTTGAGCTCGGGGTTCTGGGCGAACCAGTCCGTCAGGTCCTCGACCTGGCCGGCGCGGACATAGTCGCGCAGCCCGCCGCCGCCCCACGTCCAGATGATCGTCGGCGCCTGGTTGGCGCCGATCGCGGTGCGGATCTTGGTCTTGTACGCGTCGTTCTGGAACCACGTCGCAGCCAGCTTCCCGTCCGGGTGCGCGGCGTTGAACGAGTCCACCCCGGCCTTGCGGATGCCCTCTTGGGGCTGACCGGTCAGGTACCAGACGCTGGCCTCGCCGCTGTGCGCCTGGCCCGGGCCTGCCGTCCCGCAGGAGGCGAGCGCGCTCGCACCGATGGGTGCGGCCACCGCCAGAGCCAGGAAGGACCGTCGGGAAATTCGGTTCTGATCCACGTCGATCTCCGTTGCGCCGGGCCGCGTCGCTGCGGCCGCTCGATCGGTCGGTGGGCTGCCTCGCGACAGCGCCGATAGCTTTCGAAATGACGGCGTGCGGGGCGACCATAAGGATCACGCCGCGGAGGCGTCAAGCCTCGCTGATGCGGCTGGCTCTGCTCGAAAACTTTCGATATGCCATCCGGGGATCGGCCTCCACGAGCTATCCTGCGCTCATCGGGTCCCCGCGCGGTGGCCCCGCTGAGGCCGAAGGAGGCCCTCCTGGCCGGACTGGAACGGTCTGCCGGCGCCCGGCACACCGAACGCACCACGCTCGCCACCATCGCCGCCTCGGCCGGGGTGTCGGTCCCTACCGTCTCCAAGGTCGTCAACGGTCGCGAGGACGTCGCCGCAGACACCCGGGCGCTGGTCGAGGAGATGCTGCGCCGCCACGACTACGTGCCGCTGTCCGCGCGGCGGGCCGGCGCCGCGTCGACGACCGTGGAGCTGCTCATCCGCGGGCAGTTCGGCGCCTACACCACCCAGGTGATCGAGGGCGTCGTGCTTGCCGGCGCGGAGACCGGAACATCGATCGTCGTCGGCTCGCTGGACGATCACCGTCTGCCCGGTGTCGCGCCCCAGGCCTTGGCCCGGCGGCTCGCCGGCGCCGGCCGCGCGGGCGTCATCGTCGTCACCGGCGCACTCACCAGGGCGCACATCGACGCACTCACGCTCGCCGGTGTGCCGCTCGTCGTGATCGACCCGCTCAACATGCCGGGCGCGGAGGTCACCAGTGTGGGCTCGACGAACTTCGCCGGCGGCATGAGCGCGAGTCGGCACCTGCTCGAACTCGGGCACGAGCGCGTCGCCTATGTCGGCGGACCCCCGAACTCCGGTTGCAACCAGGCTCGCCTGCACGGGTACCGGGCCGCGCTCGAGAACGCCGGGATCGCGAGCCGCCCCGAGTACGTGGTGAACGAGGACTTTCTGTACGACGTCGGCCGCCGCGCCGGAGGTCAGCTGCTCGACCTCGCCACCCGCCCCACCGGCATCGTCGGTGGCGCCGACACCATCGCGATCGGGATCTTGGAAGCCGCCCGGCTGCGGGGCCTACGGGTCCCCGACGACCTGAGCGTCACCGGCTTCGACGACACCGAGCTCGCCACCATGGCATCGCCCCCGCTGACGGTTATCCGCCAGCCGCTGCGGGAGATGGGCCGCGTCGCCCTGAAGTCGGTGCTGCAGCTGGCGGCCGGGGACGCGCTCGACTCCCACCACGTGGAGCTCGCGACGGAGCTGATCGTGCGCGGCACCACCGCCCCGCCCCCCGGGGCTGCTCCCGGACGCTCAGGCGCTACCCGGCCTGACTGACCCTGTAGAGAGCCTGGCTGCGCGCCGTGTCGTATCAGCGGACCGGGACGGTGCCGGAGGTATCCGCTGCAGCTCGAGGATCCTTCGGATGGTGGGTGCTCCGACGGGATGGCCGAGCTTGAGCAGTTCGCGCTGGGTTCGCTTGTGGCCCCAGGTTGGGTTCTCACCGGCCGTCCGTTCGGTCAGGGTGGCGATCGTGGTGTGGATGGGTGGGCGACCGGCTCGGTTCGGGTAGGTCCACTTCTCGATCCTGGCCAGCACGCTGCGGTGGTCGAAACCGGCCCTCGCTCTGTGTCGTGATTCGCCGACCTCGCCGTCAGCCCAGCTTCCGCTCGGTGGGGGGGTATGCCGCGAATCTTGCCGGCGGCATACCCCTCCGGCATGCGCCGGTCAGGAGATCGGCTGGGCCGCCTTGACGAAGTCGTCGGTGTAGGTCTTGGTGACGTCGATGGACTTGCCCTTGACCTTGTCGTTGAAGGCGCTGAGCACCGCGAGGCAGGTGGGCGGCCCGTCGGCCGGCATGATGCCGGTGGGGTTGAAGATGCCCTTCTCACTGTTCAAAGCCGCGGCGTAGGCGTCCTTGCCGACGCCCTGGTAGTAGTCGGCGGGCATCTTGTCGGCGATCTGTTGGGCGGTGTGCTCCTGAATCCATTTCAGCGTCGAGACGTAGGCGTTGACGAGTCTCTGCACGGTATCCTTGTTGCTGTTGACCCAGTCGGTCTGCATGTAGAGCGAGGTTGCCGGATAGGTCCCACCGAGTGCTGCCTTGGAACCTTCGGCGGTGCGCATGTCGAGAAGAATGAACGCGGTCCCGTCCGAAAGTGCTTGAGACACGGTCGGTTCGGTGGTCATGCCGCAGTCGATGGCCTTCTGCTTCATGGCCGCGATGAAGGTCTGACCGGCCCCGACGCCGCGTCGTGTCGTCTGAGTCGGGTCGACGCCGTTCTTGGTCGTGAGGTACTGGGTGAGGAAGTCGGTCGAGGAGCCAGTGTCGGTCATGCCCAGCGACCTGCCCTTGAAGTCGGCGGGGCTGTTGATGACGCCCTTGAGGTCGCTCCGGCACAGCTCGACCTCTCCGGGGATCTGCAGCATGGAGACGACAGATTCGGAGAACTTGTCCTGCGCCTGCAGGGCGATGTTGTGGTCATAGAAGCCGCCGACTCCTTGCACCTGACCGGCAAGCATGTTCTGGGTGGCGTCTCCACCGGCGGGCTCGTCGATGAGGTTGACGTTGACGCCGATCTTGTCGTAGTAGCCGAGCTGCTTGGCTAGCATGAACGGGAGATAGATCTGCTTGCTCAGACCGCCGACCATGATCGTGACGTTCGCGGCGTTAGCCGCAGGCTGCGAGGCGGCGCCCGATGCGCCCGATGCGTTGTTCGCGCATCCGACCAGGGCCGCGGTGGCCATGAGTGCACCCACGACGGGCGCAAGGTACTTGTACTTCACGGAGGATCTCCTCGGTAGGGGTGCCCGAACAGGGCAGGAAATGCCGGCGGCTCGGCCGGGTGGTATGGGCGCGCCGCGGTGGCTGCGTTGTTATTCGACGGCGGCAGCGCCGTGGTACTGGGGGGGACGCCAACGGAGCAGGCGGTTCTCCAGGAGGGTGATAAGAGCTTCTGCAACGAGGGCGATGATCGCGACCAGCACCATCCCGGCGAGGACGCCGTTCATGTTGAAGTTGTTCTGCGAGGAGCGGATGAGCAGTCCCAGTCCTTTGTTCGCTCCGAGTAGCTCGCCGACGATCGCGCCGATGAGCGCGAAGCCGAAACTGATGTGCAAGCTCGCGAGGATCCAGGTGAAGGCCGAGGGAAGGACAACCTCGCGTGTGACGCGCCACGGTGAGGCGCCCAGGAGCCGGGCATTGGCGAGCAGGTTGCGATCGACCTCCCGGGTACCCTGGAAGGCGTTGAAGAACACCCCGAAGAACACCAGCACCACCGCGAGGATCACCTTTGACTGGATGCCGAAGCCGAAGGCCACCGTGAAGATCGCTCCGAGGACGATGCGCGGGATCGAGTTCGCCACCTTCAGGAATGGCGCAAACAGCTCGGCCAGGACACGCACCCTGCCGAGCGCGATCCCGAAAACCACACCGAGGATCACGCCGATGACGAAGCCGAGGACGGCCTCCTGCAGGGTCACGAGGATCTGTTCCGAGAGAGAGCCCTGAGGGGTGCCGACGGTGACCCACGAGACCAGCTCGTCCCATACGCCACTAGGCTCGCCCCAGAAGAACGGGTCCACGACCTTGGCGTTGACCGCGAGCTGCCAGACGGTCAGCAGGACGACGACAATCGCCACTCGCGCTGCGGCCATCAGCACCCGGCGCCGGGCGTTGCGGCGACCTCGACGCGAAGGAGGCCGGTCGGCCGGCCTGGTGGGAGTGTCGGCGGAATCCGCCATGGCGGGGGCGGCCATAGGTGCGTCGGAGCGCAGCGGGGTGTCGCTCATGAGGCCACCCTCGACAGGGTTGTCGTGCGGGTGTATGCCTCGTCGACCTCGTCACGCAGCGCTTCCCAGATCTGTCCGTAAAGTCGGGTAAAGGTCGGGTCGAAGCGGATTTCCTGTACGACGCGCGGACGCGGAAGGTTGATGTCGAACTCGGCCTTTACCGTGCCCGGGCCGGCGGTAATGACGACGACCTTGTCGGCGAGGGCGATGGCTTCCTCGAGGTCGTGGGTAACGAAGATGACGGCCGGCTTGGTCTGGTCCCACAGCTGTAGCAGCTCGGTCGACATGATCGCCCGTGTCTGCACGTCGAGCGCGCTGAACGGCTCGTCCATCAACAGGATGCGGGGCTGGTTGATGAGCGTCTGGGCCAGCGCGACGCGCTTGCGCATGCCTCCCGACAGCTGGTGGGGGTATCGGTCCTCGAAGCCGGACAGGCCGACCCGACGCAGCCAGTCCCGTGCCAGCCCGTTTGCCTCGGACCGCTTGGTACCGCGGAACAGGGGCCCGGCCGCGACGTTGTCCAGTACCGACTTCCACGGGAAGACCGCGTCTTGCTGGAAGACGAACCCGGTGCTCGTGTCGACCCCGCGCACCGGTTGCCCGTGGACGACCGCCTCTCCTGACGACGCGAGTTCGAGGCCGGACACGAGCGTCAGAGTCGTCGACTTGCCGCACCCCGTCGGGCCGACGACGGCACAGAACTGGCCCTCCTCGACCGTCAGGGACAAGTCCTTGAGCGCGGTGTACGTACCGCCATCTGCGGTCGCGAACTTCTTGGTGACGTTGCGTAGCTCGATGGCCGCCATAGGCCCCGAACTCCTCTCCTCGACGTTGAGTCCCGGCACCCTAGGAACAGACCGCATGGCGGCGGAAGGCTTCTGATCGATGACGCCGATCGTCGCGTTACTGGTGGTTTTGTGCGTTCTGCTCAGTCATGCTGGGGTCGACGCCGCCGGATCGCCGACGAGTGCCAACTGACTGAGCCAGGAGTGGTATGTCGCAGATGAGCAGGACCTTGGCCGCCCGCATCCTGCTCGCCACGCTCGGAATTATCGCCATGACGATGCTCGCCGGGCTCGCGCTCTATTCCACGCTCACGAGTAAGGCAAACGACGACCAGGCCGTCGAGCAGGCCAGGAGTATCGCCGTCACCCTCGGCAACGCCCCCGGCGTCGCCGACGCGGTCGACGCCGGCGATCCCCTGCACCTTCTGCCAGGCCTCGGCGAGCGCGTCCGACACGACTCCGCAGCGTCCTACGTCGTCATCATCGACCGGTCGGGAGTCCGCTACTCCCACCCCAACCCTGCTCTCATCGGGCAGCGCATCGAAGAACCCGTTGTCGCCCTGGACGGAATCGTGCGAACGGGCCTCGACGAGGGCAGCCTGGGCAGGTCGGCCAACGCCCGCGCCCCGATCATCGACGCGGCCGGGCGCCCGGTGGGCGAGGTGTCGGTCGGGATCCTCGAATCCGAGGTGGGCAGTCGCTTCTCCCAGCAGATGGGTTACGTCGCGCTCTACACCCTCCTGGCACTCGGGCTCGGGATCGTGGCGTCGCTCATCCTCGCTCGGGCGATCAAGCGGGCCACGTTCGATCTGGAACCAGCGGAGATCGTGGCTCTCATCCAAGAGCGGGAGGCCATGCTGCACGGGATCCGCGAGGGCGTCCTCGCCGTCGACACCCTCGGCCGGGTCAACGTCCTGAACCAAGAGGCGCGGCGCCTTCTCGCCATCCCTGCTGCCCAACTGGGTCAGCCCGTCGAGGACCTTCTGGCTGAGGGGCAGCTCCGCAGAATCGTTACCGGCGAGGTCAGCGGCCCCGACCTCGTGGTCGTCACCGACGAGCACCTGCTCGTCCTGAACCGGATGCCGGTCGTTGTCGCAGGCCGCCACGCCGGCTCTGTGGTGACCATCCGGGACCGTACCGAGCTGGAGGCGTCGCTGCGTCAACTCGACGCCGTCGAGGGGCTCACGACCGCCTTGCGAGCCCAAGAGCACGAGTTCGTCAACCGCCTGCACGTGCTGTCCGTGCTGCTCGAGCTAGGCGAGGTCGAAGAGGCCACCAGCTACAGTCGCCAGCTCCAGACCGAGACCACACTGGCCAGTGAGGACGTGCGGTCCCGGATCGGGTCGCCGATCGTCGCCGCACTGATGATCGCCAAAATGGCCGTCGCCGGGGAACGTGATGTCGTCGTCCGGGTCGATCCCACCAGCCAACTCGCTTGCGTCGAGGTGGACCAGTTGCCGATCGTCACCGTCTTGGGCAACCTCGTCGACAACGCCGTCGACGCCATCACCGGCGACCCGAGGACCAAGGGCCAGCACCCACGAGGAGTCGTCACCGTCGCCGTCTCTGACACCAACCAGGTCCTTCGACTGACCGTAACCGACACCGGGCCAGGCATCGCAGCCGGCCATCTTGCCGACGTGTTCGTCGACGGGTTCTCGACCAAGGAGCCACGATCCGGCATCCACCGAGGCGTGGGACTTGCCCTGGTCCATCGCCTCGTGACCCGGTTCGGTGGCACAGTCACGGTCACCTCCCCAGACGGAGCGCGCTTCGACGTCGTCCTGCCCCTACGGGTGCGCGAAGGAGTCTCATGATCCGCGTCCTGGTTGTCGACGACGACTACCATGTGGCCCACGTCCACGCCCTGAGTGTTGCCACAATCGACGGATACTCCGTCGTCGGCGAGGCCCAGTCCGGGGCCGCGGCCCTCGAGCTCATCGCCTCGACAACGCCGGACCTGCTCCTCCTGGACATGTACCTGCCCGACTGCACCGGCCTGGAGCTCGTGCGCCGCATCTCGACAACAAGCGAACAGATCCCGGACTTCCTCCTACTCACCGCCGCCCGCGACATTGACTCAATCCGCACCGCCATGCAGCTCGGAGCCTTCTACTACCTCGTCAAACCCTTCACCTTCGCCGCGCTGCGCGAGCAACTCCATGCCTACTCAGCCTGGGTGGAACGACTGACACAGGCACCCGAGGCCAGCCAACAGGACGTCGACGCCCTCTACAGCCTGCGCGGTGCTCAACCCCGAGGAGTGACAAAAGCCCGGATCCTAGAGCCGACAATGGCCAGGGTGCTCCAAATCGTCACCTCCTCGGTGGCACCGTTGAGCGCCGCGGAAGTCGCGGAGACCCTCGGCGCCAGCCGTCCCACCGCGCAGCGCTGCCTCGCCGAGCTGGCCAAGAATCAGCTCATCGACCTCGACCTCGCCTACGGCACGACAGGACGCCCCCAACACCGCTACCGACCGCACCGGGGATGAACCCGAGCGACGCGCCACCACACGGCACTCGCGGAGACCGCTGACATCCTTCGAAAGGTGGCCCGCCACGACGGCCACGTGGATGCCCGCCGCGGCGACGTCTCCAGCAGTCTGGCCGCGCTCATCGAGGCTGTCGGGCGCGGCTATCGCGAGGTGCCGCACGAGGTGGCCGCCGTCGCGATGTCCGTCGTCGCCGCCGCCGACCGGGCCACCGGGCACCGGCGGTGATCGGCGCGCCGCGCGGGAGTCGGCGCACACTGAGCGCATCCTGGTGCACGTGACCGTCTTCGACGAGCAGGCGTAGCCGTGCGATCCGGCGGTGTGCGGCTGCCTGCGGCCCGCCCGGCCCGCCGCGTCGTCCCGCTCCCCGAGCGTGGCCCGGACGCGCCGCCGTTGCGCCAGCGCCTGCGCTCGTTGCCCTCGATCTCCCCGTTGTTCGGGAGGACCGGCTCTCCGGAGACCCCGTCGGTGCTGCGGCGGGCCGACCCGTGGACTCCACCGTCCGACGTCGAGCCGCCTCCGGTCGTCGAGCCGGTCGACCTCGACGCGCTCGCCCATGGCGAGGAGCATGGCCAGTCGTGACCGACACCGGGTACGGGCCGATACCGCGGCGCCGGGTCGGGAACCCCGCTGGCCGGGTTGGGACCCTCGATCCGCCCTGCACCGCAGCATCGGCGACCGCTGTCCCTGCGACGGTCCAAAACCGTCGGGAGCCATCCTGACCGCGAGCTAGGCATCCCCGGCCAGTACTCAGCCCCATTGATCCCCCGGCAGCGACTGAGCGACTAACTGAGTGACATTACGGCGTTGTGCCGCGGACTGCTCCGGACTCCCGCGTACGCGCTACCAGCGTCAGGCCGGGGGAGGGCCAGTGCGAACCTCCCCCTGTGGCCGACGAGGCGGGAGATGTCCTCGATCCGGATCCCGGACGCCGAGAGGGCGATACGAAGCTGTGCCGCATCTTCACCGCCGTGGCTCTGCGGTCGTCTGGATCTCCGATTCGCCTCGGAAGTAGGCCGTCGAGTCAGTAGCGGCCGGGCTCGTGCGGTCAGATGGGTCGGACGTTGTCCGCCTGCGGTCCCCTTTGGCCCTGGCTGACCTCGTAGGACACGCGTTGGCCCTCCTCCAACGATTTGTAGCCACTGCCCTGGATGGCGGAGAAGTGGACGAAAAGGTCGTTGTCGCCCTCGTCGGGGGTGATGAAGCCGAAGCCCTTCTCGGCGTTGAACCACTTCACGGTGCCCTGAGGCATGTCTCCTCCGATCGGTTGCATCGGCGCCGCGCATTGGCGCCGTCCGGCCGCCTCGATGTACCCGTCGCGGCTCGATCCAAGAGCAAAACCACGGCTTGGGTCACAGACGACGGCGCGCGGCCTCGACGGCCTCGACGTGCTCGCCGCCGAGCCGCAGCTGTCGTGGACCCGGGTGATCGTGGTCACGCCACTGAGGCGCAGCGATTACAAGGGAAACCCGATGGGTTCCGCGACGTCCCGAAGCATGTACCCCACCGCCGGTATGACAATGCTGTTCATCCGGCTCGGCAGCGTGGTTCGCCGGCTACATTCTCTCGTTGATCTGCACCCTGCCGCCGGTGAGGTGGAACCCCGCACACCGGACTCAGCCTGACACCAACGCGCCGTGCGCGAGGTCCGGCGCGTCAGCCCGAAGCTGGACTGACCCGGCGCGCGAACGGTTTGGCCGGGTCGGGCAGCGGGGCGTTGACGGCCAGGTGCACGGTGGGCTCGCTGCCGCCATTCCAGTTCCGGTGCGGCACGCCGGCAGGGAAGACGATCAGATTGCCCGCTTCGACGGAGTGCTCGGTACCGTCGACCTCGATGCTCATCGTGCCCTGGAGCACGAAGAAGATCTGGTCGCCCTCGTGGGTGTGCAGACCTTCCGGTGATCCGCCTCCGGGG
>JAODNO010000297.1 GCA_025465235.1 Pseudonocardia sp. | reverse complement strand
TCCGGATCATCCGCACCCCGGTTCGAGCACCGCAAGCGAACGCGATCGCCGAGCGCTGGATCGGCTTGCGCCGCGAATGCCTCGACCAGCTCCTGATCACCGGACCGCGCCACCTCGCGGCAGTCCTGCAGGAGTACCTCGCGCACTACAACACGCACCGCCCGCACCGATCGCTCCATCAGCATCCGCCCGCAGGCCGCACTCCCCCGGACCCCGGCGCGACCGTTCGGCCGCTGCGACGAGATCGCCTCGGTGGTCTCATACACGAGTATCTGCAGGTCGCATGGCGTGACCGAGTTCTCGGCACCCACGGGTCGGCAGTTGATGTTGCGGCCCCGCGACATTCACGAGGCGGTCGAGCGGGCCAGAACCGAACACACCACCGACGAGTGGAAACAGCGCTATGCGGTCCGGGCCGGGATCGAGGGACCATCCACCAAGCCGTCGCAACCACCGGGATTCGCCGTAGCCGGTACCTCGGCCTACCCAAGACACACCTGGCGCACGTCTTCACCGCCACCGCCATCAATCTGATCCGCCTGGACGCCTGGTGGACCGGATCTTTGCCTGGCCAGACACGTACCAGCCACCTCACCAAACTGGCTCTTCGTCTCTGAGCGTGGTGTGCCGCTGTAGAACACGATCTTCAACCTGGGCCTGAGCATGGGCCTGGGGCCTCATGATCCGTGGTGTTGAGGACACGAAGCGGAGGCCCCAGGTGGAACGAGAGAGTAGTGCGGCGGCGGCGATGTTGGGCATGGCGGGCTTCGTCGTGCTGGCCGTGTCGGAGCATGACGGTGAGCTCGAGCAGGCGATCGAGACCACGGCCGATCTGGTGGGCTGCCCGACCTGCGCGGCAGTGGCACAGCTGCATGATCGGCGACCGGTATGGGTGCGAGACCTGCCCTCGGGCGGGCGGCCGGTGACATTGGTGTGGATCAAGCGGGTCTGGCGGTGTCCACACCCGCTCTGCCCGAAAAGGACCTGGACCGAGACCAGCCCGGTGATCGCGCCGCGGGCGTCGCTGACCGGCCGGGCCCGCGCGGAGATCTGCCGCCGGGTAGGCGAGGACGGCGCCCCGGTCGCGGCCGTGGCCCGCGACTTTGGCATCGGCTGGCGCACCGCGATGACCGCGGTCCGCGAGCATGGCACCCACCGGGTGGACGACCCTGACCGACTCGCCGACATCGACGCGGTCGGGGTGGACGAGACCGCATTCCAGGCCGCCGCCGCGACCCGCTCGACCAGCTTCGTGACCGGTGTCGTTGATCTGACCCGCGGCCGCGGGCCCGCCCGCTTGCTCGATGTAGTCCCAGGCCGCAGCGCATCGGCGCTGCTGAGCTGGATGAATGCCCAAGACCCGGCATGGCGCAGCGGGATCGCGACCGCGGCGCTGGACCCCTACCGCGGCTATGCCAGCGCGCTGCGCAGTGCGCTGCCCGACGCGGTGCGGGTGCTCGATGCCTTCCACGTCGTTCGGCTCGGGTTCGCCGCCGTCGACGACGTCCGCCGCCGGATCCAGCAGGAGCAGACCGGACACCGCGGCCGCACCGGCGATCCGCTCTACGGCATCCGCCGGCTACTGCGCCGCCGCTACGACCACCACTCCGAGAAGTCCTGGGCCCGGCTGCTCGCCGGCCTGGACGCCGGCGACACTACCGATGAGCAGCTCGCCCGCACCTGGGTCGCCGCCCAGGAGCTGCGGCTGATCTATCACGCCGCGGACCGGGACCGCGCCCAACAGGGGCTCTACCGATGGCTGGCCTACTGCGCCGACGCCGATGTCCCCGAGCTGACCCGCCTGGCCCGCACGATCGACTCCTGGCACGCCGAGTTCCTGGCCTACTTCGACACCGGGCGCGTCTCGAACGGGCCGACCGAGGCGGTCAACCTGCTGATCAAAAAGATCAAGCGGGTCGGGCACGGATTTCGCAACTTCGACAACTATCGGCTCCGCCTCCTGCTGCACTGCGGCGTCGACTGGAACACTATCCGCGCCACCCCGATCAGAGGACGGCTACCACGCTCAGCGGCGTAGAGCCGGATAACCGGAGGCGACGGAGCTACGCGATCAGGGATGCGGCAGGGTCGAGCCGTCCTTGTAGGTGGCGGTACAGCCCGCCGCGCTCGATGAGCTGGTGGTGGGTGCCGTGCTCGACGAGGCGTCCGTTGTCCAGCACGAGCACAGCGTCCGCCGACGGCGCCAGGGTGAGATCGTGGGTGATCAGGATCGTGGTGCGCCCGCGGATCAGTGCCCGCAGCGCAGGTACCAAAGCGGCCGCGGCCGGGCCGTCGAGCCCGGCGGTCGGCTCGTCGAGCACGATCACCGGGGTGTCGCGCAGCAAGGCGCGGGCGATCGCGATCCGCTGCCGCTGACCACCCGACAGTGCGGTGCCGTGCGAGCCCAGCCGCGTGTCGTAGCCGCGGGGCAGGCTCTGGATGAACGACTCCGCCTGCGCCGCACGCGCCGCGTCGCCGATCTGCCGCTTGCTCGCTCCAGGGCTGCCGTAGGCGATGTTCTCTGCGACGGTCCCGTCCACAATGGCTGCCTGTTGCGGAAGCAGGGTGATGCTGTGGCGAAGAGCGCTGAGCGAGTAGTCGCGCAGATCGACGCCGTCGAGTAGAACGCGACCCCCAGTCGGGTCGTAGAACCGCATCAGCAGGCCCGCCACCGTCGACTTCCCGGCGCCGCTGGGTCCGGTGAGGAGAACGAGCTGCCCCGGCCGGGTCGACAGCGTCACGTCGGTCAACGAGGGGCGGCGCGCAGCCGGGTAGGAGAAGCCGACATGCGCGAGGACCAGACGCCCGTGACGAGCCGGTTCGACCCAGGCCCGAGGGAGGTCGGTGACCGCGGGCACTGCGTCGAGCACCTCGCTCACCCGGTCAGAGCTGGCGCGGGCCGCACTCATTGTCAGGAAAAGTGATGAGAGCGAGTGGATCGGCGTGTAGAGGAACCCGAGGAAGGTCGAGAAAGCGACGAGACCGCCGATCGTCAGTCGGCCCTGCGTGATCTCCCAGACGCCGACGCCAAGAACGGTGAGCACACAGAGCGATTCGAGGAGATCGGTCGTGGGCGTATAGACCGCTGTCAGCCGCATCTGGGCGAGCCGGGCGCGCATCCAGGCGCGCCCCTGCTCGTGCAGGCGCTCCGCTTCGACCTGCTCGGTCGCGTAGGCCTGCGCCAGCGCGACATTCGAGACCCCCTGCTCCACGACGTCGCTGATCGCGCCGTTGCTCAGGCGTTCGTCCTGCGCCGTCACCCGGAAGCCCTTGGCGACGCGCCGTGTGAGCAGGAGCAACGCGGGCAGCAGCGCGATCACCACCAGGGCGAGGTCCCACCGCAACCAGAAGACCGCACCCCCGAAGAAGACGACGCTGACCGCCGCCGTCACCCCTTGCACGACACCCGCCGAGACGAGCGTCTCGATCTCCTCGATATCCCCGGAGAGCCTCGCCACCAGGTCACCCGGCGGGTGCTGTGCGAAGAAATGAGGAGGCAGCCGCTGCAGGTGCGCGAACGTAGTGTCCCGCAGACGCAGCAGGAAACGCTCGCCGGCGCGGGCCAGGAGGTATGAGCCGCATGCCGTCGCCACTGCGCCCGCCACGGCTACCGACGCCCATATCCCCGCCGGCTCCCAGTATCCGCTGAGCTTTCCGGAGGACACCACTCCGTCGATGATGTCCATGAACATCAGAACGGCGACGGTGTCCGCTGCCGCGGCCACGATCAGCAGAAGGCCCGCTCCGAGCAACGTCGGACGGTCGGGTCGCGTCAGCGGCCAGAACCGGGTGAACATCGCCCGCAGCGTTCGCGCGGGCGCGATCACCCGGTCGTGAAGGCCAGTCATCGCGCTCGAACTACCGCGGGCCCGGACAACTCCGGAATCCATCTCCGCACTCCTCAATTGCTACCCGGTATGCCAGTCGGGCGAGAGCCGACCGCGCATTCCTTGGCATCCAGGAAAGCCGGTCGGGGCCTCGTGCACGAAGCCCCGACCAGGCCTGTCGATCTCAGGTGCGCCGAAGTATCTCAGAATACCGGCGCCCGAGTCTCAGCGCTTGCCCTTCGGGTCACGCCGCGGCTCCGGCTTCGGCTTCGGCGCCTCAACCTTACGACGGGCGGGCAGCGGTCGAAACTTTCCCATGATGACTCCTTCTCGATCCGATTTTTCCGGGACCAGTCAAAGCTATGGCGTGACCCTGTCGGTTCAATATGGAAGGCCCGTCGATCCGATAAGACCCGGCACCGCCAGCTGCGCGGGCCCCGGTTCCGCCCATGCTGGTGGCTGAATATGCCCAAAATAGCTGAATGTGCTGAATGTGCTCAAAATCGGGCCCAGGCGGCTCTGACCGCGCGGCAGGCGGCCGACCAGCTCGGCCACTCCATCGTCTCGGCGCCAGGGAGCGCCCCGTTGATCAGTCGCAGCCCTTGCCGCTCGGCCTCGGAGATCACGCTGCAGCCGGTAGCCGTGCACCGCGGGCCACGGCGTCCATGCCGAGCGCGGCCACCAACGCGTCGTTGTTCATCTTCACCCTCCCGAGTGCGCGACGTAGGGGAACGGCAGGGTGGGGCCGCGACGTGGGTTCGCCTCCCTCTGCCGGTAGTCCTGCGATCAGGCGCCGACAATGGACAGACCGACAGGGCGAGGTGACGCTGTGGGCATGTCAGCGATCGTCGGCCGACTTCGGCAACGAGTTCTAGGCGGTCACCGGACGGGTAGGACCCCGGCGGCGTTGTTCTGGCGGCTGTTCCTGCTCAACGCGCTGGCGTTGGTCGCCGGAGCAGGCGTGCTGCTGCTGTCGCCTGCCACCGTGTGCCGCCGTCGAGGGCTGGTTGTCGTGCGTGTGTTTACCGGAGTCCGCTATGCGGGGAGCGTGCGGCCGTGAGTCGTTGGATCGTGAGCAATGTACCGTCCCTGTTGCTTCTGGCCGCGCTTATCGTTGGTATCGCCGCCGGGACGATAGGCGTCCTGGCGTATGTCCGGCGTCGTTTCCCTGGGCTCGCGGAGGGTGGGCACAACGACATCGCGAAGGTCGGATTCTCCGTTGTCGGTCCTGTTTACGGGTTCATGACAGGTTTCATCGTTGTTGTGCTCTGGGGCCAGGTCAATGCGGCAGACCAGGTGGCGCGGACCGAGGGAGCCTCGGCGGTACAGATGGTCAGGGACCTCAATGTTTTCGAGAAGGCTGACAGCGACCGAATCCGGCAGGGCCTGCTGGAGTACGAACGTTCAGCGGTGGCCGAGTGGTCCCAAGCCGCGAGCGGTCGCACCGCGCCCGAGGCGGAGAACGCACTGGCGCGCCTGTACACCGTGTACGACAGCATCCAGCCGCGCGACGACGGGCAACGTGCCTTCCTCGCCAGTTCGCTCGCTTCCCTGAAACAGTTGGGTCTGTCGCGCACGGAACGGCTGGTCATGGCGCGCACGAACGACGGCCCACCCTGGTCCTTGTGGGGGGTGGTTTTCCTGACCAGCGGGCTGGTCCTCGGGTTCGCCGTCGTCATCGGTGAGACGCAGGCTCGCATGCACTACGCGATGGTCGCGGCGGTCAGCGTGCTCGTTGCCGTCAACTTGTTCCTCGTCACGGAGTTGGCCCATCCCTTTCTCGGTGAGATGGGTACGTCGTCCGAGCCGCTGCGGGAAGCGATCAACTCCCTAGAGCCCCAATAGCTCCGGTCAGGACGCTGCCCGAATCGCCTTGTATGAGTTCGCGTTCAAGTTTCCCGCCGCTCACTGCCTGAAGGAATACTGTCCATTCGCCTGGCAGGATGCGCAATGGTCTCCACCATGCCTCGACGTGCATGCACGAACCGCTCGTAGAGTGCCCCGACTTCAAGCGCACATTCGAAAGCTCTGCGATTCTCACGCCGTCCTTTGGGGACTAGCCGGGTCGTCGGTCGGATCAGTTCAGCCTGAATCAGGCCAATCGGTACAGATTGAGGCTCTGATCACGACGTCGCGAGCTGGCTGCCGCCACACCGGCCGGTCGAGATCCGCACGGCCACGGATCTGCCGGTACCACCGGTTTGCGGGGCGGGGCGGTAGGCGCAGGTACGCCGGTTCGCCCCGCCCGCAGCCGAACGGCTCATCCGGGCCGTCGTCGTAATCTGGTCTGACCTCGCGTGCGCGATCGTCGCGCCGCGCCTCAGTACCAGGAGGCCGCGCGCCCCCCGTCGTTGCCGCTCTGGTGGATGTTGACCAGGCCGCTGCCGCACCCGCAGGGCGTGGGCGACGTGGGCGGCGTCGGTGCCGCCGTGACCTGCACCGTCGTGGTGGAGTTCGACGCGCCGCAGTTGTTGTAACCGTTGTAGGCGGCCGTGATCGTGTGGGTGCCCTCGGTGGTGAATGAGGTCGTGAGCGTTGCCTGCCCGCTGGCATCGACCGGCACGGTGTCCAGCAAATTCGGACCATCGAAGAAAGTCACGCCGAGTCCGCCGGGTATGAATCCCCGACAGGTGACAGTCGCGGTGAGAGCGACCTGCTGTCCAGTGGTAGCCGACGCGGGTGACGCCTGCACTGTCGTCGCCGACTGCACCGGCTGAGCCCAAGCCTGTGGTGTGAACACCAGCAACCCGGCAAGCGCGATGAATGTCAGAACGATGCGGCGGGTACCCCGCCTATAGCGAAATTCCACTGTACCCCTACTCATTGTCACGACAATTAGCATGCCGAATTGCCTTACGCGGAAAGGTGGTATGAATCGCGCCCGGACGGCAGCAAGTAACCCACCCGATCATTAATGCAGGCAACGCGGACCACCCGCCAGGGGTAGTGATTCACTCCGCCGTTGGGCAACTCGCGGGCGCGGATGCACTCCGTAAGGACGGCCGCGTCCTCGATCGCGCACCCTCCACCGCTCGTCAGCTGTTCATGGGCGGCCAAGGTTGAGGCATGGCTTACGGGCAGCATGTTCGGGACTTCGACGAGCACGGGACCTCAACCGCCTCGAGCTGGCCGGGGAGAGCGTCGAGCCTGCCTGGAGGCGGTCGCGGCAGCGGCGCCGCACTGGCTGCCGACCGTGATCGACATCGCCCGGCTGGGACCGCCGGGCACGCCCTGGACCGGACCAGAACCAGCCACCTCGCCCGTCTCGAACTCGCCCTGGCGGCCTGATCGAATTAACCAGCAGGGTCTCCGAGGAGGCAAACACGATCGAAGCGTCCAGGTCGACCACGATGATCCCGGTCAGCTCGCGGCCGGCGACGGTGAGCCAGGGGAACCCTTCCGGGCGAGCGACAAGCAGGCCCCACCAGTGCCGCCGGAACGTGGTCACCGCAGTGTTGAGCCGGGCGAGTCGCAGCTCCCCGATCTCCGAGAGCGCCCGCCACACCGTCGAGGTCGACGGTACCGGCCCGATCACCGGGATCAGGTGGCGTAGTCCTTGGAAGTCGCTGATCGCCTCCCCGCCCAGGACTTGGGTCACGGCCAGGTCGATCAGGACCTGGCCGCGGTCATACACCGGGTCGAACCCGCGCCGGACCATCGCCCTCGACAGCCTGGCACGCAGCCCGGTCCGCTCAGCCAGCAGCCGCAACGGCAACGCCCCGGCGAACCCGACCAGGCGATCATCGTCGCCGACGAGTTCCAGCTGGTTGGCCCTAAGTACTTTGCACGGAAGAGGTGCACCTGCCCCGGTCAGCTTACGATCTTCGACAATCGCATTCTGGCTGGTCAGGTGCACCTCGCCACGTCTATCTGGAGATCACGCTCGGCGTGTCGCCGGCCCCAGTGAAAGACGGAGGCTAGTACTGCAGCGG
>JAODNO010000281.1 GCA_025465235.1 Pseudonocardia sp. | reverse complement strand
GACCGGGCTGGTTGTTCTTCCCCTGCTGACAGCGGTTTTGGCCCAGCTTCGCGGCGTGGTGAGCCTGCCCAGCCAGATGCTGCTCTACCTGCTCGCCGTCGTGGTGGTGGCGCTGGTCGGTGGGCTGCTTCCGGCGCTGGCCGCCGCGGTCGCGGCCGCGGCGCTGCTGGACTACTACTTCATCCCACCGCTGTACGACATCGACGTCGCCAACCCCAACGAAGTGGTGGCCCTGGTCGCGTTCCTCCTCGTCGCCGGCGCGACTAGCGCGGTGGTTGGCCTGGCCGCGCGCCGCCGCGAGGCCGAAGCCACCGCCACCGCCACCGCCGCGAGCCGCGAGCAACTCCGCCGGCTCGCCGACGAGCAGGCCGCCCTGCGGCGGGTCGCCACGCTGGTCGCCCACGGGAGGCCACCAGGCGAGGTGCTCGCGGCCGTCGCGCACGAGGTCGGCCACGTCCTCGGTGCCGACGGCACGAACATCCTCCGCCTTGATCCCGACGGCGCGACGACCGTCGTGGCCCGCGTCGGCGCGTACATCGCCGAGTTCCCGATAGGAACCCGCTGGACGCCCGAGCCGCCGTTGGCCTTGGCCGCCGTCTTGCGCACCGGTCGCCCGACCCGCATCGACGACTTCAGCCAAGCCTCCGACGCCTACGGCGACGCCATCCGCCGGCTGGGACTCCGGTCTGGGGTCGCGGTGCCGATCATCGTCCAGGGGCATCTCTGGGGCGCCATCGCCGTCGGGACCCGGCACGAGCGTTTCCCGCCCGACACCGAAGAGCGCATGGCCGGTTTCACCGAACTCGTCGGCACCGCGATCGCGAATGCCGAGGGCCGCGCCCAGCTCGAGGAAAGCCGCGACGAACTACGCCGGCTCGCGCAGGAACAGGCCGCGCTGCGCCGCGTCGCCACCCTCGTCGCCCGCGGGCTGCCACCGGCTGAGATCTTCCCGGCCGTAGCGCACGAGGTCGGCCACGTCCTCGGCGCGGACACCACGAGCATCGTCCGCCTCGATCCCGACGGCGCGACGACCGTCCTCGCCCGGGTCGGCGAGCACCCCGACGAGCTGGCGGTGGGGCGCCGCTTGAACCTCGAGCCGCCGCTGCCTTTGGCGGTCGCCTTGCGCACCGGCCGCCCGGCCCGCCTCGACGACTTCAGCCAGGCCGCCGACGTCTACGGCGACCGCCTTCGCCGGCTGGGAATCCGGTCGGCGGTCGCGGCCCCGATCATCGTCGACGGGCGGCTGTGGGGCGCGATCGCCGTCGGGACGCGGCGCGAGCGCCTCCCGGGCGACACCGAAAAACGCCTGGGAGATTTCACCGAACTCGTCGGCACCGCGATCGCGAACGCCGACAGCCGCGCCCAACTCACCGCCTCCCGAGCCCGGATCGTCGCCGCCGCCGACGACGCCCGCAGCCGGATCGAGCGCGACCTGCACGACGGCACCCAGCAGCGACTCGTCTCGCTCAGCCTCGAGCTGCGCCTGGCCCATTCCGAGGTGCCCGCCGACCTGCCCGAGCTGCAAACCCAGATCGGCCAGTTCGCCGACGAGCTCGGTGAACCCGGCCATGCGCCGTTCGGCGTCGGCCGGGAAACGCTCGCGCCGCGTCCCGACGGCGATCGCGCCCCAGAGACACCCCTGGACGACGATCGGCGCCACGACCCCCGACCGGAGTCCGAGCCGACCAACGGCGTCGCCGTACGGGTCGGAGGCGGGGCTGAGGTCGTCGATGCGGGCCGGGTGGCCGGTGTGCAGGACCGCCGCCAGGGCCAGCGGTGGCTCGGGCGTCCAGCGGCTTCCTATCGGGAACTCGGCGGCGTATGCGCCGACACGGGCCGCGACGGTCGTCGCGCCGTCGGGATCGAGGCGGAGGATGTTCGTTCCGTTGGCACCGAGGACGTGGCCGACCTCGTGCGCGACGGCCGCGAGCACCTCGGCCGGTGGCATCCCGTGGGCGACCAGCGTGGCGACCCGCCGCAACGCGGCCTGCTCGTCGGCGAGCCGGCGCAGTTCCTCGCGGCTCTCGGCGTTCGCGGTCGCAAGGGCTTCGGCCTCGCGGCGGCGCGCGGCCAGGCCGACAACCGTGCTCACCGCACCGGCGACGAGGAGGAAAGCGACCAGGGCCACCACGTTGTCCGGATCGGCGACGGCGAAGTCGTACAGCGGCGGGATGAAGTAGTGATCCAGCAGCACCGCGGCCGCGACCGCGGCGGCCAGCGCCGGAACCAGCCCACCGACCAGCGCCACCACCACGACGGCGAGCAGGTAGAGCAGCGTCTGGCTGGGCAGGTTCACGACGTCGCGAAGCTGGACCAAAGCCAGGGTCAGCAGGGGAAGAACGACCAGCCCGGTCAGCGCCCCGGCCAGCCGACGCCGCGGGGACAGCCCCGCCCAAAGCGCTGGCAGCCGTCGTCGGGTCGCAGCGGGCTTCGTGGATGACGAGGTCTGCACGTCAAGGTCGCCCTTCCCGTCAGGCGGGTGGCGGTAGCGCCCATGCCCGGCCCCGCCAGCGACTGGGTCGGCCGGCTGCAACGGCCAGGGCCCGGGACGAGCGCGGTGGCGTGCTCGGCACGGGCGAAGCCAGGCAGCGCGGCAGAAATATGTCGCCGACCACAGCATGGTAGGACCCGGCCGCGCCGGGCGGTGGCGACTGCGAGCTTCGCTTTCGCCCCGTCAGGCTGGGCTCGTCTGCGGCCGCCAAGGGCGAAGTCACACCCGACGGGTGATCATACCGACGGCCGCTGCTCTTGCAGCCCGGCGGCGGAGAGGTTCCACCGATCCGGACCGCTCCTCGGACCTCGCTCTCCGGCCCGCGGTCCAGCGAGGAGGCGCGGCCCAGCCCTGTCGCCACCCACCCAACGGGGCCGCGAGTCGGGATTGGTGGAGTGTGGTGCCCTGTCGGTGCCGGGTGCCATCCTCTCCTTCATTGCTGTGATCTTGAGCGGGAATGAGGGGTCTGGTGCAGGAAGCCGCGGCTGACCGTCCACCGGTCGAGATCATTACCTGCGATGGCCGGGCACCGGCCTGTGCCTGGAGCGGACCGGCACCGCCACCGTGCGGGCCACGCAGTGCGGCACCGGCCGCGCCATGACCATGATCTGATCTGAGCCACCGCGGAACCGCCCTCGACCCAATCCGCATCCGCGAGCGCTATGCGCTCTCCGCTGCCCGGGGGACCGGACGCCGCTCCAGATCGCGTCTTCGCGTCTACAGGGCGCCGTTGGCACGACTTCTGGCATGACGAACCACGTTCGCCCGGTTCGCGAAGTGGCGCCAGTGCCGTGGGAGGTGATGTCAGTGCTGGTAGTGCCGTTGGCGCATCCCAGCGCTTCTCTCGTAATGCGTAGGTCTGGGGTTCGACTCCCCAAGGCGGCTCCACGAAACCCGGTCAGACGTTCCCGCGAGCCTCGTCGGCCCGAAGCCCCGGCCGGCGTCGGTAGGTCGCGCGCCGTCTTCGTAGGGTGGCCCGGTCCTTGTCGGTGAGCGGCCGCGGGTCGGGATGGCCGATCGCGTGCGCCTCGCAGACGAACAACCGCTCGGTGCGCGGGCGCGGGTATTCGTAGCGGTGGGCGACTGTCGCGGTGGGTTCGGCGACGCACGGGTGGGGTGTCGCGTCGCCGCGAGGGTTGCGGGTGCCGGCGCAGCCGGTGTGCTGGGGGAACAGCAGGGCGCCGGCACGCTCGGTGTCGAGCTGTGCCCGTCGACGGCCGAGCTGACCCATGCCCGCATGCCTACCAGCGTCGGCGTCGCGTGTCGCCTGCGTTCCCGCAGCGTCTGCCGTGGAGCCGGTGTCGGGCGATGGTCACCGACCTGCGGCGCGGTGAGCACGGTGGCTGCGCAGCCGCCACGTGGTGGCAGATGTGAAGACGGCTCCCAAGGCTGCTCTGGTTGTCAAGATTCCCACGATGAGGAGAGTTGATCTCGATCCACGAGCTGATCCACGAACTGCAAAGCACTGGCTCCACTCATGCCCATTTCGGTGCCACTACACCCACTGGGCGGCCCCGAAACCTGCTATCCGCGTGCCAACGCGCTGACTACGGATCAGATGACTGTGTGGGTTCTTCTGCGAGTTCTCGGCTCGACTTGCCTGGGCCAATGGATCGGTCGCAGGGTAAGCCCGGGGAGCCAAGGGAGTAACCGATGGCCGCTCGGGCCTCCATGGAATCTACCCACAGCGGGTAGGGGCCGCCGGCGAGCTGCCGCACCGCTCTTGGCGTCGAGCCAGGTGAGCGGCCCCGAGAAGGGCCGCGCTTACGTCTGATCGTGACCGAATGTCGCTGTCCTGCCTGATCACACCTAAGCGTCCTGAGCTGCGGCAATGCACTCGGGCTGATCACCGTAGAACGGCCCTGAGCAGCGGATATGAGATCCGTCAGGTCGTGGGTTCGAACCCCACCACAAGTGCCTGGTCAGCGACCTTTGTCAGTCGCGTGTGGCATGCTTCCAAGATCGCGGAAACCCACGGACCCGTCCCCGACACGGAGCAGCGCTCACGGAGCTGCCCTGATCAGGGGGCTTCCCCTTCCACCTCGACCACGTGCGTCCGGTCGCTGAAAAGCTTGTGGACGTCGTGCACGCGGATCCGGTAGATGTGCCCGACGTCCAGGTCCCGTATCGCGCGTGCGTAGGCGCCGTCGAAGATATTGTGGCTTTCCGGGGCGTAGAGGACCCCGCAGCGGTCGGTGCCCCACGTGGTCCAGGTGTCCCCGTCGGTGGTGACGGACTCCGTCAGGATCTTGCATGTGATGACGCGATCCGGCGAGGTCGATGTATTGGCGGTGCCGATGGTGATCAGCGAAACAATCACCGCCGCGAACGCCCCGGATCCGATCAGCAGACTCCGCAGTTCCTTGTCCATCCCGCCGCATCCTTGTCCGTCGATGGTGACTGTTCAGGTCGCGGCGTAGCCGGGTGGCATCCAGGGGTTGCCGAGGAGCGCATTGCGGAGCGCGTCGGCGGCGCGTAGTCGGTTCTTGCGGAGGTGGGAGATGTAGCCGCGGATGGCCAGGAAGGTCTGGGCGCCGGTCAGGGTTCGGAACCCGCCGCTGACCTTGGTCTTGATTCTGATCATGCGGATGGCCTGCTCCGCGCAGTTGTTGGAGAACGCGACTCGGAAGTCGGTGGTGAAGTGCAGGAACTCCCGCGTGGGCGTTGCACAGCACGTGCGTGGCGCGGGTGAAGCCGTTGTAGCCGAGGTAGGCGTCGTGGACCGCGACCCCGGCGAAGCGGGGCAAGATCCCGAACGCCGTGATCGAGGCGACGCCGCGACCGTGCTCATCGATCTGGAACCGCGGTCAGCGTCGCCGTGGCGGCGGTGTGCATCCAGTGGCTCTTGCCATTCACGCGGGTGACGGACTCATCGAAGCGCGCGACGCCGGCTTCCGCGATCGCGTCTGTGATCGCGGTGTTCGCCTCGGCGACCGCCTGCTCGACGCGCCTGCAGGCGTCGGTGACCCAGCCCGAGGACACCTCGATCCCGGCGATGTCGGCCAGGATCTCGCTGACCCGGCCGACCGGGACGTGATGCTGCGCAGACAGGTAGGCGGCGAACGTCGCGACATTCGGGCCGTAGACGGCGGGGGCCGATGCCCCGGGCGGAGCATCGGCACGCGTCACATGTCCGCACCCGCAGACCACAGCGTGCAGTTCATGCGCGGTCACCGACACCGTCATCTCCGGCACGTCGAACACCTGCGGCACGACCGCGTCCCCACCCGCTTCGACCGCCTCAACCTGCGCGAACAAGCCGCCGCAAACGCTGGGGAAGTGGGTCACCGTCCGGTCCGGGTCCGCGACCTGCAGCAAAGCGGCGCCCGGCGATCCAGGCTGTTTCCCGGGCCGACGTCCGCTCGTGCCCCGCATGGAGCGAGGCGGCGGCTTGGCCAGACCGTCCGTAGACGGCGGCGTCGAGGAGTTCCGCGAGTTCTTACCCGCCGCGCCCCTCAACTCGGCGTTCTCCGCCTCCAGCCGATCCGCCCGGGCTTCGACCTCTTCCAGCCTCGCCTTGAGCACCATCACCAGCACAGCCAACTCGTCATACGACGGCGGCTGCCCGGTCTGCTCCACCAGAAGATCATCCTGAATCAGGACCGGATGTCACGCACCGACACGGACACGATCAAGCCACGGGACCTGAACAGTCACCGTCGATGTACCGGACGACCAGAGCGGACGGGGATCGGCTGGGTCCGATCGGCTCAAATCCGATGATGAGAGTGGGCACCTTCAGTCGTCGGGACAGAGCAGCCATGAGGTGGCATCGTCTGCACTGTCGAACTCGCGGCCCTCCCCACACGCAAGTTCAGCCGAGGCGAGACGCTCGTTGGCCTGCCATGCCCGGCGCCAGAAGTACAACTGGCTCGCGGGAACGGTCGTCACGGGGCCTGCGTGGTTCAAGTACCCGTCGCCCCGCCCTAGCGGAGACCAATGCGGAGGTGTCCCCCTCTGCCGCGATCGTCCACACCACGCCGGCGGAGTAAAGGGCGCCTACGGCGTCGCTGCGCGTTGCAATGCCGCGGAGTTAAGGGATCTACGGTCTCGTCAAGCGAGTGGCGATACGTAGTGTTTGCGCAGCACGGAGGGGTGTGGCGTTCTCCGGTCGCTGTCAGCGTGGACGACGCTCGTCACGGCGCGAGGTCGTTCGTCCTCGCTGCGCTGCGGGCGCTGCACCTTGCCCCGTTCCTCGTCGCCGTCCCGGGCAGCTATACCGGGGCCGGGGGAGGGTCAGCCGGTCGCGCTCGGGCTGCTCATGCACGTCACTGGGCGATCGCCGGTGGTGATCACGGCGTGGTGATCATTTAGGCGACGGGACCTCCGGTAGGTCGGTCGGACCCTTCACGATCTTCCCCACACGCCCAGAGGTCGCGTTGCCCGCGCAGTCTGACACGACGTCCCCTCCTGCCCGCAGCAACGCCAGGGTCGGCACGACGACGATCACCCGGACGGTCACCGTCGCCGCCGGGGTGTTCGCCCCCGGTCATCTCGGCGAGCTGACCCGCTACTTGCCCTTCGAGCTGGTCGACGACGTGCTCGCCGAGACCCGGACCGTGCAGCGCAGGTTGCGCGAGCTGCCCTCGCGGACGGGGGTGTACTTCGTGCTCGCGCTCGGGTTGTTCCCGCGGCTCGGCTACGCCCGGGTCTGGGCCAAGCTGTGCGCGGGCCTGGCCGGTCTGGCCGCGCCGGTGGTGTCGGAGAAGGCGCTGCGGGACCTGCGGCGTCGGCTCGGGCCCCGCTCAAGGCGCTTTGGCGCCTCCAGCATATTGATACGACTTAAGTCGGGTCACGAGCAGCACCTGGATCTAGTAATGGTCGACCACTTCGAGCAGATTATCCTTGAAACGCGTCCAGAGCTGCGACTTCGGGATAGCGCGACGCTCAATGAGCGAGTCTTGACTCTAGCTCCTATCTTAAGTCGCGAGTTACACGAGAACTACCTGTGGCGGTTCGCTCGACGCGAGCGTTGGCCACGACTGGGTGTGCGAATTAGTGTCATCTGGGCGTCTATGCAAACTCTTGTCTCAGTGGTTGGCGCCCTTGTCGGGTTGATTCGATAGGCTCATGGTCGCCAGCAAACGCGTGGACGTCAGGCGGAGACTGGTTGATGCCTCCGCCCGAACCGCCTCCGCCGCGCGACGACCGGCGCACCGGTGCGGCTGGAGGGCGCCCACCTCCGCATTAGCTGCTCATTTGGTCCGGCTCGACCACAACTGCGCGTCGACCCCGCGAGACGGCAATCTCGCCGGCCCCGGCCAGAAGCGCCATCGCTCGGTGTGCTGTTCCCTCCGAGACCGAGTAGCGAGCCGACAAGCTCTTAACAGTTGGCAGATAGTCGCCTGGATCGAGGGCGCCGCATCGGATGGCGGCCCGTAGGTCGGCGGCGATCATCCGGTAGGGGCTGTCATCGACCGTGACGTCGACGACCAGCGCCGCGGGCAGGGCGGCTGTTCCGTCCCCGCTCGATGCCGATACGGGCAGTTCTGGCGTTCGGGCGGCGAGCGATGAGGCCGCGCGCTGGTCGGCTTCGGCTACCCATGCGCTGTACACGCGCAGGGTCGTAGTTCCGCCGCCGCCGTGACCGAGCCGGCCGGCAACGGTGCGGATGTCGACGCCGGCCGCGATCAGCTCCGTCGCTGAGTAATGCCGCAGCTGGTGGATATGCATGTCCCAGCCGAGCCGCTTGCACATGCGCGAGTAGCGCTGCGTCACGGTGTCCGGGTTCAGCCAGGTCTCGTGATCCGGCGAGCCCGAGAAGACGAAGCTGTCCTCGGCCAGCGGGACGCCGAGGCTCGCCGCAGCCTGCGCCACGTGTTGGAGGTAGGCGCGCAGCAGGGCGAGGGTCTGCGGGTCGGCGACGATCCGCCGGCGCTGGTGGGTCTTGGTTTCCTTCTCCCATGTGCGGGTGTTGATCTGCGCCACGGCCGTGCGGATGTCGAGGACGCCGGTGGCGAAGTCGATGCGGTCCCAGCGCAACGCGCACAGCTCGCCGCGGCGCGCGCCGGTTGTCATGGCGAGCCAGACGAGCATGCCCCAGTCCGGATCGCGCCACGCCTCGCCGACGATCCGCGCGGCCTGCGTCGGGGATGGCGGGTTCGGATCCGGCGCAGGCTGTGGCGGCGCTTCCGCCTGCCGGACGGGGTTGATGCCGATCCAGCGCCAGCGGACGGCGCGGGTGAAGGCTCCGTTGAGCACGGTGTGGATCTGGCGCAGGTATGAGGCTCCGAGGGGCTTGCACACGTGCTTGGCGCACCGGTCGTCGCACTCGTGTTCGGCGTCGGTCCGGTGGTCGATGCGGGACCGCCGGTCGCAGCGCGCCCGGCAGCGGCGGAGCTCGGCATAGAAGGCGTCGAGCGTCTCGCCGTCAATGCGGCCGATCGCGAGGTCGCCGAGCAGCGGCCGAATATAGAGCCGGATCATGCTCTCGTAGCCCCAGCGCGTCGTGTCCTCGATCTCGAGGACGCTGAGGTAGCGCTCCAGGAGTTGGCTCACCGTCGCTTTGGTGCGTGGGTTCCGTCGGTCGTCGACCTCGGCGAGTAGCCGGGTCCGGACCTTCTCGGCTTCCCTGGCCGCCTTCGGCCCGGCCGGGACGACCTCGCGGAGGTAGTGCCGCTTGCCCGTCAGCGGGTCGATGCCGGCGTAGACCCGGACGCGGAACGAGCCGCTCGGCAACGCCTCAACCTCACCGCGGCGCCGCTGCCGAGCCGTCGACTTCGCCGCCATGGAGCAACGGTAGCAGCGAGTCGCTCCATAAATGGCTCCATGAGCGGGACTAAGGAGAGTCGATCAAGGCTCTGACCTGGTGCCCCCGGCAGGACTCGAACCTGCGACCTAGAGATTAGAAGGCTCTTGCTCTATCCAGCTGAGCTACGAGGGCCGGGGCGGTTCAGCCGAACCGCCACGAAGAGGGTAGCGGGACGCCCGCGCGAGCGGGTGGCAGGCTCGTGGCTTCGATCATGGCTCACCGCGGCGGGTCCCCCACGCGCATCTCCCTCCGTCGTGTCCCGCCGCAGACTGTTTACCGCCGCTCAGCCGATCGGTCCGATATCGTACCGATCGGCCAGGACGTGGTGATCACTGCACCGGGCTGACCTGCTGCGGGGCTCGCCGTGCGGCCCCGGGCCGTATCTGCGGACGCAGCGGGGACCTTGAGTCCCCGTAATCGGTGGTCACCGGATGGAGGCCGAGAGGGTGTCGCAGCGGCCCTGCTGACCGTCAGGCGAGGGATCTCATGATCGGGCACTTCGCTGACGCCGACGCCGAGGCGGTTCCGGGCTGCCTATGCGGAGGGATGGCCCGCATGCCTCCGCCGAGCAGCACGGCGATGATCCCCACGGAGTTCGGCCAGGTGCACGTCCACCCGTGCTGCTGCCCGCCGGAGCCGGTCGCGTCACTGAGCCTGATCGATTCTGCGTGCGTGTTCTGGCGCTCGCTGAAGATCGTTGTGGCGTCGTTGGTGACCCTGCCCGCGGCCCCGAACTTCCTGCGCACCCGCATGTCGAGCTGGATCTCGGGCGGGGTGGGCCGCCGACGTATCCCGCCGACGACCAGCTGCGCGCTCTCCACGTTCCGACGCCGGCGCTGATTGCCGGGCGGAGCGAGATCCACGACGGGCGCAAGGCGTTCGAGCGGGCCCGGTCGCTGCTGCCCGACGTCCGGGCGACGAGGTGAACGCACTTGTGCTGGAGTTCCTCCGTCGGGTCGACGACCGACGGTCGGAGTGAGCGGAAGGTATGTGGGATGGCGACCATCACCGAGGACCTCGTCCTCCTTCTCTTCGACCCGGACTCCGGCCGGGCCGTCGTCGACAGCACGTCGCTCGACCGTGCCATCGGCGGCGCGCTGCTGCTCGACCTGTCGACGCGTGACCGGCTCACCGCCCACGGAGCGGGCGCGAAGGCGCGGCTCTCGGTCGGCGACTCCTCCGCCACTCGTGAGCCTCTGCTCGACGCCGCCCTGGCTCGATTGGACGGCCGCAACCCGCTGAGGGCGCAGAAGGCCGTGGAACGGCTGGCGCGCAAGACGCGGGAGCCCGTGCTGCAGCGCTTGGTCGAGCGGGGGCTGCTGCGGCGCGACCGCGGCCGGCTGCTGGGCATCATCCCCGTCACGACCTGGCCCCGCCGGCGATGCGGGGCCGGTGACGGAGCTGCGCGCGCGGGTCGCCGCGGTACTGCGCGACCGGGCGGCCCCCGATCAGCACCTCGCCCTGCTGATTCCCTTGCTGCACGCGGTCAAGGCCGAGCACAAGCTCGTGGAGGGGCCGCGCCGGCAGCTGCGAGCCCGCGCCGAGGAGGTTGCTCAGGGCGACTGGGCCGGTCCGGCGGTGCGCAAGGCCGTGCAGGCCGTGCAGACCAGTGTCGCGGTGGCCGTGGCGGCCTCGGCCTCGGCGGCGGGCTCGGCCGGTGGTTCCTGGCGAAACCGGCCCCATCTCGGCGACCGCGGCCGGTATCCGGCCCAGCGAGTGCGGCCGCAGCATCCCCGTCCGGGGCACGTGCGCGTGCCGCTGGACGATCAGCTTCTGTACCGCGTGAGAGGGTGGGCGCCATGTCACCGACGCTGCGTTCCGCGGCAGGCTCCGACGTCGGGCGCCGGAGGTCGATGAACCAGGATTCGGCAGCCACCACCCCGAGACTGCTCGTCGTGGCAGACGGCATGGGCGGGCACGCTCACGGGGAGGTGGCCAGCTCGGTCGCCGTCGCCGCACTCCTCGACCTCGACGCCCAGCTGCGCGGCACGGACCTCTCCGGGGTCGACCTGCCGTCCGCACTCGGTGAGGGCATCGCCGACGCGGCCGCCCGGCTGACGCAACTGAGCGAGCAGAACCCGGAGCTCCAGGGCACCGGCACCACTGTCGTCGCGTTCCTCGTGCACGGTACGCGGATCGGTGTGGCGCACATCGGGGATTCGCGGGCCTATCTGCTGCGCGCGGGCGAGCTGGTCCGGCTCACCCGCGACCACACCCTGGTACAGAGCCTGATCGACGAGGGGCGCATCTCGCCGGAGGAGGCAGCCTCCCACCCCCGCCGGTCGTGGCTGATCCGGACGTTGCAGGAGAGCACGCCGGCCGAACCGGACCTCTTCCCGCTCGACGGCCTTGTCGGGGATCGGTATCTGATCTGTTCCGACGGGGTCACGGCGGTACTCGACGACGCCGGGATCCGGGACGTCCTCTCGACCGTCGCGGAGCCGGCGGACGCGGTCGAGCAACTCATCACGCTGGCCAACGAGGGCGGCGGACCGGACAACATCACGTGCATCGTCGCCGACCTGGTCGGCCAGGCTCCGGAACCCGATGAGGTACAGGTGGTGGTGGGCGCCGCCGAGCGCAGCGAGTTCTGACCGTCCCTGCGAGTAGGAGGGCGGGTCGCGGCGGATCGGGGATGGAGTCAGCGCCGCGCCACCAGCCGCCGCAGCGGTATCGGGAGCATGCGACCGTGGCCGGCCCGGCTGGCGAGCCCGGCCGCCACTCGCGTGCGTACGGCAGCAGGCAGGTCCGGCGGCCACAAGCCCGCGCGGGGGAGGTCGGCCACGAGGTCGTGCGCGGCCGCGACATCGGGTATCGGGAGTGCGAAGGGCACGCGGTCGTCGCTGAGCACGGCGAAGTCGGCCGCCGCGAGCAGCCAGCCGGTCTGGTCGAGCGCAGCGCGGTGCCGCCATCCGGAGCGGTGCACGGGTGAGAGCAGCGGCGCGAGCCGGAGCTCCCGGACCGACCGGGGCGCCGCGGACGGCACGACCACCACGAGCGTGCCGCGTGGGCGGAGCACCCGCCGGACCTCGGCGAACGTCGCATCGAGGTCGGGCAGGCGGGGGAGGGCGAGCAATATCGCGACGGCGTCGACAGCGTTGTCGCGCAACGGGAGCGCACAGGGCGACGCGCGCAGGAGCGGACGCCTGGCCGCGGGAGTGACACCTCGGTCGACGCCCAGCCAGTGACCGGCGGGAAGCTCGTCGGCCAGCACGCCCGTGCCGCAGCACAGCTCGAGAACGCGCTCGGCCGCGACCAGGGGTGCCGCCGACCACCGCACGGGCCCGCCGCCGCCCGGGCCGGTGGCGGCCCGCAGCAGCCGCTCGGCGACGCCGCTGTCCACGGTCCCCGCCCCGTCCGTCACGCGGGAAGTCTCGCAGGGCTCGTCCTGCCTGCCCTACGGTCCGGGGGCGCGATCCGTGGGGACGGGCATAGCCTGGGTCCATGGCGCACGCGACCGTCGAGCCAGCCGCTCCGCCACCGCAGACCAGGCCGCCGTCCGGCCTGGCCGGCGTCGTGGGACTGGGCGTGGCCGTCGCCGTGATGGTGGCGGCCGGACTCACGGCCCTCACCGATGCGCGTCCGGTGACCTCGCTGGGCCTCCCCGACCCGGGGGTGTTGACCAACGTCGGTCTGCCCGCCGTGCGGGCGGGCACCGAGGCGCTCATGGTCCTGACGATCGGGGCGCTCCTCCTCGCGGCGTTCCTCGTCCCGCCGCAGCGGGCCGGCTACCTGGACGTGGCCGGGTACCGGGCGCTCCGCGCGGCGTCGTGGACCGCGGCCGGCTGGGCGGCCGGCTCGATACTGCTGATCCCGCTGAACGTCGCCGATGCGCTGGGCCGGCCCGTCGGCGAGGTGCTCGACCCCGGCCTGTTGCTCGACCTGATACCCCGCTTGTCCGCGGCCTCGGCGTGGTCGTTAACCGCGCTCGTCGCGCTGCTCGTGCTCGTCGGTTGCCGCACGGTGCTGACCTGGGGGTGGAGCGCCGTTCTGTTCGGCCTGGCCCTGCTCGGTCCGTTGCCGGTCGCGTTGACCGGGCACTCCGCGGGTGGTGGCGCCCACGACATCGCGAGCGACAGCCTGGTGATGCACGTCCTGGCCGCGTCGCTGTGGGTGGGCGGGCTCGTTGCGGTGCTCGGGATCGCCACGACCCGGGGCCCCGATCGCAGCAGCGCGCTGGCGACCGCCGTGCCCCGATTCTCCCGGCTGGCACTGGCGTGCTGGCTGGTGCTCGCTGTCACGGGTGTGGTGAACGCACTCGTGCGGATCCCGCTCACCGCACTTATCGGATCCGAGTACGGCGCTCTCGTGATGGCGAAGATGGCGGCGCTGATCGTGCTCGGTGCGCTCGGCGCGGCCCATCGCCGCTCGTCCGTGGGGCCGGCATCCCAGGGGGACACCCGGGCCCTGCTGCGCCTCGGCGGGGTCGAGGTGCTTCTGATGCTCGCGACGATCGGGCTCGCGGTGGCGCTGGGACGCAGCGCTCCGCCGGACACCGGCGGCGTGCCGTCGCGCACCGAGGCGGTGATCGGGTACGACCTCTCGGGGGCGCCGACACTCGCCCGGCTGGCGTTCGACTGGCGGTTCGATCTGGTCTTCGGTACCGCCGCGATCGTGCTTGCCCTTGCCTACCTGCTGGGTGTGCTTCGGCTGCGCAGGCGCGGTGACGCCTGGGCCGCCGGCCGCACGCTGGCCTGGCTGGCAGGGTGCGTGGGGCTCCTGGTGGCCACGAGCTCGGGGATCGGTCGCTACGCCCCGGCGATGTTCAGCGTGCACATGGGCCAGCACATGATCCTCGGAATGCTCGTCCCGATCCTGCTCGTACTGGGTGGGCCGGTCACGCTCGCCCTGCGCGCACTCCCGCCGTCGGGCCGGTCCGGTCCGCCCGGACCGCGCGAGTGGCTGCTCGCCGCGGTGCATTCGCCGATCGCCCGCTGGCTGACGCACCCGCTCGTGGCGCTGGCCCTGTTCGTCGGTAGCTACTACGTCCTGTACTTCTCGGGGCTGTTCCCGGCCGCCCTGCCCCAGCACTGGGCGCACAAGCTGATGAACCTGCACTTCCTGCTGGTGGGCGCGATCTTCTTCTGGCCGATCGTCGGCATCGACCCGGCACCGCGCCGCCTCCCGCCCCCAGCCCGCATGGGTCTCGTCTTCGCCTCCGTGCCCTTCCACGCGTTCTTCGGCGTGGCCGTCATGAGTGCCAACACAGCCCTGGGCGGCGAGTACTACCGGAGTCTCGCCCTGCCGTGGGTGCCCGATCCGCTACATGACCAGCAACTGGGCGGCGGGCTCGCGTGGGCTGCGGGAGAGGTGCCACTGCTGCTCGTGGTGATCGCGCTGCTGGTCCAGTGGTCGCGCCAGGACGAACGGTCGGCGCGACGCGATGATCGTCGGGCGGACGCGGACGGTGACTCGGACCTCGAGGCCTATAACGCGATGTTGCGCCGCCTGGCGACGAACGGACCGCCGCTCGTCGCGGAGAGCGACCGTTCAAGGCATGGCTCGGGTCACACAGAAGATATTGCGCGGACCACTCTGGACCCCCAGCATGATCCGTCGGACAGCGATTCCGCTCCTGTTCTAGCAGCTCAGGAGCAGGATCAAACCAGTGTGGACGGTCCGAGGGGTGCCCGAAGCGGCCGACCGCTCGTCGCGCGGCGCCACCCCGATCGCGACGTTGAGTGACGGCGGACCCCTCGTTTATGCAGGTCAGCGCACTAGTGGGGGGCCGATTTGACGTCGCGTCAACCCCTCGCGTAACTTTCTCGTTGTCAGCGAGACACCGGACAGAACGAAGGCCTAGCGGCTTCGGTCACCAGTGCTCGCTGGCCGCCCCCTCCGCTGGAGGCCCCCGGGAATGAACCGTGCCTGGGCGGTGTTACAGTAGAGGAACACAGCCCCGGAGCACTGCCTAGCGGTGGTGGATGGTGTGCGGGTGTCTTTTGAGAACTCAACAGTGTGTCGAGCTTTATCATGAATT
>JAODNO010000256.1 GCA_025465235.1 Pseudonocardia sp. | reverse complement strand
TCACGGGTTTGCTCGCACTGGGCCCGGGTATCTGCGGTTGCGTGGGTGTGCGGGAGTTCATCGAGCTGTGGCCGGTCGTCCGCCAGCTGAGGGGTGCGGACCGGACCGCCCGCGGTGACGCGGCCCGCTCACCGCGCAGCGAACACCTGCATCCGCGCACCGCCGACGCGGACCGCGTCGTCCGGTCCATCTGTCCGTACTGCGGCGTGGGTTGCGGGCAGCGGGTGTTCGTCAAGGACGAGAAGGTCACGCAGATCGAGGGCGACCCCGACTCGCCCATCTCGCTCGGCAAGCTCTGCCCGAAGGGCGCCGCCTCCCAGCAGTACGTCCAGCGCTCCGACCGGATCACGACGGTCCGCTACCGGCGGCCGGGCGGCACCGACTGGGAGGACCTCGACCTCGACACGGCGATGCAGAGGATCGCCGACCGCGTGCTCGACACGCGACGCCGGACGTGGCAGGACACCGATGCGGACGGTCAGCCGCTGCACCGCACGATGGGGATAGCGCATCTCGGTGGCGCCACGCTGGACAACGAGGAGAACTACCTGATCAAGAAGTTGTACACGGCTCTCGGCGCGATACAGGTCGAGAACCAGGCCCGTCTTTGACACTCCTCCACGGTCCCCGGTCTGGGGGTCTCGTTCGGTCGCGGCGGCGCGACGTCGTTTCAGCAGGACCTGGCGAAGAGCGACTGCATCGTCATCCAGGGCTCGAACTTCGCCGAGTGCCATCCCGTCGGCTTCCAGTTCGTGATGGACGCGAAGCTGCGCGGCGCCACCGTGATCCACATCGACCCGCGCTTCACACGCACCAGCGCGCTGGCCGACCTGCACGTCCCGATCCGGGCAGGGTCGGACATCGCGATGCTCGGCGGGCTGATCAACCACGTGCTCACCGAGGGCAAGGAGTTCCGCGAGTACGTCGTCGCCTACACCAACGCGGCATCTCTGGTGAGCGAGGACTACCGGGACACCGAGGACCTGGATGGCCTGTTCAGCGGCTGGGACCCGGACAAGGGCGCGTACGACATCTCCACCTGGCAGTACGCGGGCAGCGAGGAGCCGGCCGAGGTGCGCCGCGACGATCCTGGCGCGGACGAGGACGCCGGCGACCGCCGCAGGGAGCAGCACGGCGGCCGCCTGCACAAGGACACCGCGGGCGCCGACCAGTACGGCAGCGGCGGTCCGTCGGTGAACAGGAAGCCGCCGCGCGACGAGACGCTCCAGCACCCGCGTTGCGTGTTCCAGATCCTCAAGCGGCACTACGCCCGCTACACCCCCAAGTTCGTCGAGGAGGTGTGTGGCATCTCGCAGGACGCGTTCCACGCGGTGGCCAGGGCGATCACCGAGAACAGCGGGCGCGAGCGCACGACGAACTGGTCCTATGCCGTGGGCTGGACGCAGCACAGCACCGGGGTGCAGTACATCCGAACGGCGTCGATCTTGCAGGCGCTGTTGGGCAACATCGGCCGGCCCGGCGGCGGGATCCTCGCGCTGCGCGGCCACGCCAGCATCCAGGGCTCCACCGACATCCCCAGCCTGTTCAACATTCTGCCCGGCTACCTGCCGATGCCGGCGAAGGACCGGGGCGAGGACCTGGAGAGCTATGTCGCCGCCGACGCCGGGAAACCGGGCTTTTGGGGTGACATGCCGAACTACATGGTCAGCCTGCTCAAGGCCTGGTTCGGCGACTCCGCCACAGCCGAGAACGACTACGGGTTCAGCTGGCTGCCGCTGCTCACGGGCGACCACAACAACTACGCCACGGTGCTCGACATGCTCGATGGGAAGGTGCCCGGCTACATCATCGCCGGGGAGAACCCGGCCGTGGGCGGGGCCAACGCCCGGCTTCACCGCAAGGCGTTGGCGAAGACCGAGTGGCTCGTGGTGCGGGACCTGTCGTGCGTCGAGACCGCGACGTTCTGGAAGGACTCACCCGAGATCGAGACCGGTGAGCTGCGGACAGAGGACATCGACACCGAGGTGTTCTTCCTGCCCGCCGCCTCGCACGTGGAGAAGGACGGGACCTTCACCAACACCCAGCGGCTGCTGCAGTACCGGCACAAGGCGGTGGAACCGCCCGAGGACTCCCGCAGCGACCTGTGGTTCTTCTACCACCTCGGCCGGATCATCAAGGAGCGCCTGGCTGCCTCCGACGACCCACGCGACGCGCCGCTGAAGGCCCTCACCTGGGACTACGAGACGCAAGGCCCAACGGCCGAGCCGCTCGCCGACGACGTGCTGCGCGAGATCAACGGGTACGGGCCCGACGGTGAGCTCCTCAGCGCCTACACGCAGTTGCGCGACGACGGCTCCACCCGCTGCGGCTGCTGGATCTACTGCGGCGTGTATGCCGACGGCGTCAACCAGGCGGCCCGGCGCAAGCCCGCCCGCGAGCAGGACTGGGTGGCGGCGGAGTGGGGCTGGGCGTGGCCCGCGAACCGCCGCCAGCTCTACAACCGCGCCTCTGCCGACCCGGACGGCAAGCCGTGGAGCGAGCGGAAGGCGCTCGTGTGGTGGGACGGGGACAAGTGGACGGGCCACGACGTGCCGGACTTCCCGCCGGACAGACGACCGGACTACGTACCCCCGCCCGGCGCGCGGGCAGGTGAGGCGCTCGCCGGCGACGACGCGTTCATCATGCAGACCGACGGGAAGGCGTGGCTGTTCGCCCCGGCCGGGCTGGTGGACGGCCCGCTCCCGACGCACTACGAGCCGGTGGAGACGCCGTTCCAGAACCTGTTGCATCCCGCCCACACGTACAACCCGCCCGCGAAGCTGTACGACAGGCCGGGCAACCGGCACCATCCGGTCGGGTCCTCGGTGTTCCCGTTCGTGCTCACCACCTTCCGACTCACCGAGCACCACACGGGCGGGGGCATGAGCCGGTTCGTGCCCTACCTCGCCGAGCTGCAACCCGAGGGGTTCTGCGAGATCTCGCCGGAGCTGGCGCAGGAGCGGGGAATCACCCACCTGGGCTGGGCGACCCTCATCACGGCTCGCAATGCGATCGAGCTGAAGGTGATCGTCACCGAACGCATGAAGCCGCTGCGCGTGGACGGCCGGGAGACGCACCAGATCGGGGTGCCCTGGCACTTCGGCCACAGCGGCCTCGCCACCGGGGACAGCGCGAACGACCTTCTTTCGGTGACGCTCGATCCCAACGTCGACATCCAGGAGTCCAAGGTGCTGACTTGCGACATCCGCCCCGGACGGCGTCCGCACGGCCCTGAGCTGCGCATTTTCGTCGAGGACTACCAGCGGCGGGCGGGCCTGGCATGACACCCCCAGAGGAGCGCTGGTCGGCGCACGGCACCGACGTGCCGCGGCATCCCACGGCGCGGGCCGACGACGTGGGGGCGACCAGCGCCACCGACGCGACCGCCGGGTTCGCGAGCAACGTCGGCACCGCCATCACCACCCCGATGACCGGGCAGACCGAGCGCGCCTCCTACCTCGGCATGCCGGGTGAGCGGCCGCCACGGCTCGGCTTCTTCACCGACACCTCGGTGTGCATCGGCTGCAAAGCCTGCGAGGTGGCGTGCAAGGAGTGGAACGCCATCCCGGCCGACGCCGACCCCACCGGTAGCACCCCGACCGACCTCGCCGGGCTGCGGGACATGGACCTGCTCGGCATGTCCTACGACAACACCGGCGCGCTCGGATCCTCGACCTGGCGGCACGTGGCGTTTATCGAGAGCCACACCGTGGAGTCGCCGCGCCACGCGGCGGGCGACGTGCGCTGGCTCATGTCCTCCGACGTCTGCAAGCACTGCACGCACGCCGCCTGCCTCGACGTCTGCCCGACCGGCGCGCTCATCCGCACCGAGTTCGACACCGTCTACGTCCAGCCCGACGTCTGCAACGGATGCGGCTACTGCGTGCCCGCCTGCCCGTACGGCGTGATCGACATCAGGCCCGGCGACGGGCGGGCGTTCAAATGCACGCTCTGCTACGACCGCACCAAGGACGGGCTGACCCCGGCATGCGCGCAGGCGTGCCCGACCGAGTCCATCCAGTTCGGCGCGCTCGACGAGCTGCGGGAACGGGCCGACCGGCGGCTGGAGCAACTGCACAGCGGCGGCGTCACCGAGGCGCGGCTCTACGGCCGCGACCCGGACGACGGCGTCGGTGGGGACGGCGCCTTCTTCCTGCTGCTCGACGAGCCGGAGGTCTACGGCCTGCCGCCGGACCCGGTGGTGACCACGCGGGACCTGCCGCAGATGTGGAGGCGAGCGGCTCTGGCCGCGGCCGGCCTGATGGCGGCCGTCCTCGGATCATTCCTGGGCGGGCCGTCCCGGTTGAGGGAGACGGACTGATGCCGGGCGGCGGCGAGGACCCGGTCGACGTATCGGGCGAGGACCACGGGGACCGGCGCGAGCGACGGGGTCACAAACGGATCAAGGGCTCGATGGTGCCCGAGTCGGAGTTCGTCTCCTACTACGGGCGGCCGATCCTCAAGAAGCCGACGTGGAAGAACCCCGACGTGCCCCTGTACATGTGGGTGGGCGGCATGGCGGGGACGTCCGCCGTGGCGGCGGCGGTCGGCGACGTCACCGGCCGACCGGTGCTGCGGCGCGGGGGCAGGCTCGTGGCTACCGGCGGCGCGATGGTGGGCAGCGTGGCAC
>JAODNO010000249.1 GCA_025465235.1 Pseudonocardia sp. | reverse complement strand
GCCGCTTCTCAGGCAGCATCCGCATGATGCGCTCGACGTCGGGCAGGAAGCCCAAGTCCAGCATCTCATCGGCCTCGTCGAGCACGAGGGCCTTGACGCGGCCCAGCACGAGGTGGCGCTGCTCGGCGAGGTCGAGCAGGCGGCCGGGCGTGCCGACCACGACGTCGACGCCCTTGCGCAGGGCGGCCAGCTGCGGCTCGTAGGCGCGGCCGCCGTAGATCGCGGTGACTCGGACCCCGAGGTGCTTGCCGGCGTCGGCGATGTCCTTCGCGACCTGCACGCACAGCTCGCGGGTCGGCACCACGACGAGCGCCTGCGGCACGTCCTTGGTGCGGTCGGCGGCTTCGCCGTCGGCGTTGGCCGCGGGCTGCTCGGACGGCGGGGTGACACGCTGCAGCAGCGGGACGCCGAAGCCGAGGGTCTTGCCCATGCCGGTGCGGGCCTGACCGATGATGTCGTCGCCGGCCAGCGCCAGCGGAAGCGTGAGCTCCTGGATCGCGAACGTGCGCTCGATGCCGGCCTCGGCCAGCGCTCGCACGATCTCCGGGCGCACCCCTAGCTCCGCGAAGGTGGGGGAGTCCGGCGCAACGGGGGCGCCGGCCTGCAGCGGGTGCGCCTCGACGATGTCGTCGATGGCTGCCTCTGTGGAGTTGTCTGGGGAGTCCACGGGGGACTCGGTGGATGTGTCGCTCTGAACCGACAGGATGATCGCCTCTCTCCGCGCACAGAAGCCGGGGCCGGCTCGTCGACCACCGGCTGCCCTGTTCCGTGGAGGTCACGGCGTGCCCAGGTGGGAGAACCGACAAGGCGCTGCACGCACCAGGTCGTTGCGGCTCCGTCCTACCCCCTCTGTGGGGGCTCCGGCCGGTGCCGCGCGTAGGCGCGCACCCGTGCGGGCGCTGCGCTGTCCGACATCTTACCCGGTGCCCGGTCCCCGGGTCAGCCCCACGTCGCGTGTCGACAGGGTGATGTGCACCGCCCCGCCGCGTCGCGTGACCTCTAGGCTCGACGCATGGTGACTGCGCGGTCGGCGGATCCTGCCGGAGCGGGGCGGGCGACCGTCGATCTTCTCGGTGTGCTGGCGTACGGCGAGCTGTCCGCTTTCGACCGGCTCGCCGAGGACGCGCGGACCGCGCCGACCCTCAGCGGCCGGGCGGCCCTGTCGGCAATGGCGGCCGCCGAGATCGGGCACTTCCGGATGCTCGAGGAGCACCTGCGGGGGCTGGACGTCTCCATCGAGGACGCCATGCGCCCGTTCGTGGCGCAGTGGGACGCCTATCACGCGTCCACCGCGCCCCGGACCTGGTTGGAGTCGCTGGTGAAGGCGTACCTCGGCGACGGGTTGGCAGCCGATTTCTACCGGGAGATCGGGGGCTGGCTCCCCGGCCCGACGGGTGAGCTGGTGCAGCAGGTGCTCGCCGACACCGGGCACAGCGCGTTCGCCGAACGCGAGGTCAGGGCGGCGTGCGCGAGCAGCAGGCAGGTGCACGACCGGCTCGCGCTGTGGGGGCGCAGGCTGCTCGGCGAGGCCGTGACCCAGGCACAGCAGATCGTGGCCGAGCGCGACGAGCTGGCCGAGTTCATCGTCTCCGGCTCCGGTGACCTGTCGGGGATCGCCGCGCTGCTCAAGCGGTTGCAGTCCAACCACGGCAAGCGCATGGCGAGGCTCGGGTTGGCCTGAGTTCGCCGTGGGCGGACTGCCCATCAGGGCTCGGTGTGTCCAGCTGCACTAGCCTGGGCCGGGCCAGTTCGACAACGTGACCAGGAGGTCAACCGGTGGAGGTCAAGATCGGCATCGCGGAGAGCGCGCGCGAGCTCGTGGTGTCCAGCGACCAGACGCCGGACGAGGTCCAGGCTCTGGTCGACGACGCGCTGAAGACCGACGACGGGCTGCTCAAGCTGGTCGACGACAAGGGCAGGCGCTACTTGGTGCGTGCATCTCAGATCGCCTACGTCGAGATCGCGCCCGCGACCGCAGGCCGCGTGGGCTTCGCCATCGGCTGAGCCCGGCCGCCGGACCGGCCGCGCACACCCGTGTGGTCAGCGTGCACATCGCCTGACGTGTGCACGGTGGCCAGTCAGGTGTGTGCGGTCAGTCGTCCTCGAGGAGTGGCCCGTCGATCGGGAACGGGGGTACGCCCACTCCGGTCACGCGGTAGCGGCCCCACGGGTCGACGTCGCCGATCCTGGCCTCCGCCGTCGCGCCGCCTGCGCTCAGCCCGATGTGGCTCGTCGCCGCGGTGAGTGCCGCGTGCAGTTCGGGTTCGGCCCCGTCGGCGAGGACGACCCTTCCGAACCAGTGCAGCCGCCCGTCCAGTGGTTCGTGCCGGGCGTCCAGCACCACCTGTACCGGCACGTCGCGGCCGTCGACGGTGAGCGTCGCTGCGCCTCGGTAGCCCTCGGCGTCGTGCTCGTCAGCCATGGTGTCCTCCCGGGTCAGGGTTGCTGAGCCGCAGCGACGTCGGCGCTGCGGGGGCCGCGCCGAGCACGTCGGACACGCCGCCCCAGATCAACGTCGTCAGGTAGTCGGTGAGCGCCGCTCTGCTCATCGTGCGCCGCTCCAGCCACCAGTCGCCGGCGCTCTGCACCATCCCGACGAGTCCCTGTGCCCACGCCTCGGCCCCGCCGGAGTCGAGGCCGCTGCTGCGCAGCCGCTCTCCGATGAGCGTGGCCAGGAGTCGCGCGATCTGCTCGCGGGCGTCGTCGACGACCTCGGCCCCCGGCGCGCGCTCGATGGGGTGGTGCACGACGAACCGCCAGAGCTCGGGCTCGTCCTCGATACCGGCGAGGAACGCGTCGACGACCCCGCGGATCAGATCGACCGGTTCGCGCTCCGGATCCAGCTCCGGCGCCATCCGTCCCATCAGCAGCGCGGCCGCCTCGCGCCCGACGGCGCGCTGCAGGTCGGCGCGGTCCGTGAAATGGCGGTAGAGCACTGGTTTCGTGATGCCTGCCCGCGCCGCGATCTCGGCCACGGACACTCCGGGGCCGTGCGTGCGAACGGCGTCGATGGCCGCCTGCACCATCTCGTCCCGGCGCTCGTCGCGGCGTTCGGCGCGGCGGAGCTGCCGGGCGGACGGGGGTCCGGCCTTGACAGAAGGGGCGTCGCGAGGCACCGTACCAGTGGTAACAGTTACCGGTGGTAACAACAAGCGGCGAGGGGGAACCGATGGCCAGTACCGTGACGTCCGCGGGGACGGCAACCGGAATCACCGCCGGCACCCGAGTGCTCGTCACCGGTGCCGCGGGTGGTTTCGGCGCCCCGACGGTGGCCCGCCTGCGCGAGCGAGGTGTGCAGGTCATCGGGCTCGACATGGCCGGTGCCGAGCACACCATCGCCTGCGACATCACCGACGACGCAGCGGTCTCCCGGGCCGTCGCCGAGGCCGTGCGGCGGCTGAGTGGCCTCGACGCCGTGGTGCACTACGCGGGCGTCGGCATCCCGAACGACGCCGGCGGCGCGCTGGCCCCCGACGCCCTGCGTGTCATCGACGTCAACCTGCTGGGCGCGTGGCGCGTCACCGCGGCCGCGCTGCCGGCGCTGATGGACGCCCGTGCCCGGCGGGCGGGGCGCAAGGGCCGCGTCGTGTTCGTCTCCAGCGAGCTGGCCTACCTGACGCTTCCGTTCGTGTCCGCCTACAGCGTGGCCAAGCGCGGGATGACCGCGTACGCAGACGGGCTCCGCCTCGAGTACGGCACCGAACTGCACGTCACCACCGTCTATCCCGGCTACGTCCGCACTCCCATCCACGACGCGGGCCGGGAGGTCGGCCTGGCGCTGGAGGGTCAGGTGCGCCGGGAGGAGGTCGACGACGTCGTCGCCACCGTGCTGCGCGCGCTCACCACGGCCACGCCGCCCCGGGACACCGCATGCACCCGCGGTGGGGCGATCGAACTGTGGGCCGGGCGGCACCTGCCCGGCCTCGTCGGATCCGCCGTCGCGCGGCGCATCCGCAACCGCGCCGCCGCGGGCGACTTCGACGCCTCGCCGATCGCCGCCGGCCTCG
>JAODNO010000231.1 GCA_025465235.1 Pseudonocardia sp. | reverse complement strand
GGCTGGCCCGCTCGTATCTGGCCGAGACGAGCTGGAAGAACAGGTTGGCGGCCTCGGGTTCGAAGGGGATGTAGCCGACCTCGTCGACGAGCAGCAGCGGGTAGCGGCCGAGTCGGACGAGCTCGGCTTGGAGGGTGCCCGCCTGGTGGGCGGTGGCCAGCCGGTCGACCCACTGCGAGGCGGTGGCGAACAGCACCCGGTGTCCGGCCTGACAGGCCCGGATCCCGAGCCCGATCGCGAGGTGGGTCTTGCCGGTGCCGGGCGGGCCGAGGAACACCACGTTCTCCCGGGCGGCGACGAAGTCCAGGGTGCCCAGGTGGGCGATCACGTCGCGTTTGAGGCCGCGGGCGTGGTCGAAGTCGAACTCCTCGAGGCTCTTGCGGGCCGGGAATCGCGCGGCGCGGATCCGGCCCTCGCCGCCGTGGGACTCGCGGGCGGCGACCTCCCGCTGCAGGCACGCGACCAGGAACTCCTCGTGGGTCCAGTGCTCGGTGCGGGCCCGCTCAGCCAGCCGCGCCACCGACTCGCGCAGCGTGGGCGCCTTGAGCGCCCGGGTCAGGAACGCCACCTCCGCGGCCAGATCGCGGGCCCCCGCGCTGGTCGTGGGGGGCGTGCTGGCGGTCTTGGTCGCGGCCATCACGCCGCGCCTCCATCCCGCCCGGCCGGCTCGTCGAGGCCGAGGCCGAGGGCAGTGTCCTAGTCGGCTAGGCAGCGGATCTGGACCTCGGGTTCGGCGGCGGGGCGCAACAGCCCGCCGCGTGCACGGCGCAGCGCTTGGGCGGCGGTGACGTGCGCCGGGTCGGAGATGGTCTGGTGGCGGGCCCACACCCGGGCGTGGTCGGCGACGGGGTGCCCGTCGCAGCGCACCTGGACCCGGTGCAGGTCGGCGACGACGTCGACCCGGCGTCCGATCACGGCGGGGTGCACCGAGTAGTCGTTGCCGTCCAGGCGCACGTAGTGATCGCGGGCCAACCGCGTCGTGGCCCGCCACCCGGTCACCGGCTCGACGGGCGGACCCGCGAGCCCGCCCCACGGCACAACTGGTGCGGGCACCGGGCACCTGTCCGACGTTCTTTGCGGCGTACGCGCGGGTCACCTCCGTCGACCAGGGTCGGCAGGGCCGTCACCGCCTGGCGGCCTCGTTCCGGGCCGAGAGTCCCTCCGCAACGGGACCAGCGCCTCCGGTTTCACCAACCCCGGAGCGCGAGGATCGGTGGTATCCGGATCGCTCGTGGGGCCCTTCCGCCCACCAGGAGGAGCAGCAAAAGATCATCGAACACGTGGACCAGCGCACCGCGCGGAGCGCCCTCGAGCTGGCCGCCAGGGCACCATCAATGCACAACAGCCAGCCCTTGCGCTGGGTACTCGGGCCTACGAGCGTCCACCTCTATGCGGACCTGCGCCGCTGGTTGCCCGCGACGGACGCCGAGGGCCGGGACCTGATCGTGAGCTGCGCAGCCGCGCTCCACCACCTGCGCGTCGCTCTCGCGGCCGCCGGGTTCTCGACGACCGTGCACCGGATGCCGAACCCCGAACAGCCCGATCATCTCGCCGCGGTGGAGCTGCGCAGCGGCCCAACCGCCGACGCGGACCTCGCGCTCGCGGCGGCCATCACGCGCCGGCGCACCGACCGCAGCCGGTTCGGGGACTGGAGGTCCCCGACGGCTTCCTGCAGGAGCTCGCGGCGGCCGCTGCCGGGCAGGGGGCGCTGCTCCGCCCGGTCATCGGAACGCGGGCAAGGACCGTGCTGATCGACGCCATCCGCGAGGCGTCCGAGACACAGCAGACGGCATCCGCCTACCGCACCGAGACCGCCCTGTGGAGCGGCCGCCACGCGGACGTCGAGGGCGTACCCGCCGCGAACCTCCTGCGCGACGCGAACGCCACCGGCGCCAGCACGGCGCGACGATTCAGCGAGGCGGATGATCGAGCAGGCCGACAGCGGCGAGCCCGACGGCGCCGTCCTCCTGGTCCTGGGAACGGCCTCCGACGATCCGCTCTCCCAGCTTCGCGCGGGCGAGGCGCTGAGCGCCGTGCTCCTGCACGCCACCGAGGTCGGCCTGGCGACGTCGTGCCCGCTCAGCCAGCCACTGGAGGTCGGGACGAGCAGGGTGGTCCTCCGGGCCGAGGTGCTCGACGGCACGGTGTCCCCGCAGCTGGTGATGCGTGTGGGCTGGGCACCGATCGTCCCACCGCTCCGGCCGACACCCCGCCGCCCGATCGACGACACAATCGAGCGCCTGCCCGTCTGAACCGCGCCACTGCCCGGCTGCGAGTCATAGCAACGTTTCCGTCTGGCCATTGTCCGAGGGGAACCTGGGCCGGGCCGGACCGCCCAGGGACGAACGGCCCGCTCCGGGGGAACGAGCGGCTCTGCCCGCGCCCGTCGCCAGCGCGGAGACTGGTTACGTACCGACCACGATGCGGAGACCCGGATGGCCACCTACGGCAAGCTCACCGAGGCGATCGAGGACGCGCTGAGGGCACCGTCGGTCCACAACACCCAGCCGTGGCGCTGGCGCATCCGTGGCGACGCCGTGGAGCTACATGCCGACTGGGACCGCCACCTGACCGTCACCGACCCCGACCGTCGCGACCTGGTCCTGAGCTGCGGCGCCGCCCTGCACCACCTCCAGGTCGCGCTCGCTGCGCGCGGCCTGGGCATCGACGTGCACCGGCTACCCGATCCGGAGGACCGCAGCCACCTCGCAACGGTCGAGCTCCAACCGCAGCCGGCCGATGGGACGAAGGCCGACGCCCTCGACGCCGCACTGTTCCCCAGCATCGCCGAGCGCCGCACCGATCGCCGCCTGATGAGCCACCGTCACGTCCCACCGGACGACCTCCAATCGCTTGTGAACCACGCCGCCCGTTGCGGCGCCCTGCTGGTCCAGGTGACCGACCCCGCCCTGAGGCGGCAGCTCGTGACGGCGCTCGTGGACGCCGGGCAGCACCAGCAGGTCGAACCCGGCTACGCGACCGAGTTACGGATGTGGACCCACCGGCTCCCCGGCGGCCACGACGGAGTCCCCGCGGCCAACGTTGCCGCCCCCCCGATCGGCGCCCGCGAGCCGTCACCGCTGCGCCGGTTCACCCGCAGCGAGCTCGCCCAGCCGCCGCAGCAGCCCGGGCACGGCCCCGCCGACGACGCGGCCGAACTCCTGGTGATCACCACTCCCGGCGACGACGAGCTCGACCGGCTGCGCGCCGGCGAGGCGACCAGCGCTGTGCTGCTCGCCGCCACCCGCATCGGACTGGCCACCACACCGCTCAGCCAGGCCCTCGAGATCGCCACTAGCCGGGAGCACCTGCGTCAGGACGTGCTGCACGTGCCGGAGAACCCCCAGCTCGTCATTCGCGTCGGCTGGCCCGCCTCCGATGCCCCTAAACTCCCCGTGACACCCCGTCGCGGCCTCGGCTCGGTGCTCCTCCGCTGAGGAGGTCGCGCGCCAGGTGCCTGTACCGCGGACCGATCCTGAGCCGCGGATGGGCCGGCCTTCACCGTCCGCCGGGTGCCTCGATCTCGGAACTGGGCTCGGTTGACAGCGTAGCCACGCTCGACCGTGGGTCCACGCTCACCGCCATTCCGTCGTCTACGCCGGGTGCTGGCGCGCCCTCCTCGAGCGCGCCTGCAGCCACGAACTGCCCGGTGTCTCCGGGGTGCAACTCGCGCACCTGATCACCACAGCCGCCTCGCGACTGCCCGCGGTCTGCACGCATCACGGGTGGACGGGAGCCCTGTGCGCTACACCGGCCCGACACCTTGCTCCCTGGTCATCTGCCGCCCCGAATCGCCGACAACGTGCTGGACGCGGTGTGGGAGGCGCTCAGCAAGAGACCGAGGTGATCATGCGGAGCGGACCAGGCTGAAGCGCCTGCCCGGATGAGGCATGGGCATGTCGCGTGTGGCATGGGCAACGGAACAGCGCCATCGTTTCGGGACTATCAAGCCGGTTGTCCAAACGGCGCTCGGGATCTCCGCAATCTCGCTTCGCTGCATCCGTTGCGGCGGTGCGTGATCAAGACCACGCACGGCACGCCGAACTCGCTGGCCACGATCGCCGCGTGGGCAGGTGGTGCCGCCGCTGTTGGTCGCGAGCGCGGCGGCACGGCGATCGTCGGGAGCCAGTCCGGGTTCGTCATCGGCGCGACGAGCACTCCCCTGCTGCAGGATCGCGCCTTGAGCGGGGAGGTCCAGCCACAGCCTGCGGCCGTCATTGCCCACTCGACGTCTTGCGGAGCGCCGAAATGCTGCTGTACCCGCCCCCAATGCGAGCCAGGCGATGTCGGCGGCCTCGTCGTCCGACAGGAGACGTGTGTCGACCCGCTCGGGTCGAGCTGCACGGTGAGGTCGGCGCGTCCGGGCCTCGGACGATCTGGTGGGTCTGATGCCCGAGCGCCGTGAGAGGCACGGGCCACGGGCGGACAGCTGGTAGATGTCCGGTTCGACCGCGCCGCTGACAACCAAAGCGCCCTGACCCAGGGCCGCTTCGACCACCACGACGTCGCGGCGCCCGATGGCGGGGTCGGCCGTGAACGCCACGCCGGAGCGCTGCGCAGCCACCATCACCTCCACCACAACCGCGATCGCCGGCTCGCCGGCCGAACCGCGGGCCGCGCGGTAGGCAACGACCCCTGGGCAGAACACCGAGGCCCAGCAGTCCGCGATGCGCTGCGCGAGCGCCTCGGATCCGCACACAATCGCGAACGTGACGTTCATCCCGGCGAAGGAGGGGTCCCGCCATCTTCCCCTACAGCCGAGGACCGCACAGAGAAAACCCCGCCCTGCTCCCCCCCGTCGGGCAACGCGCCGTAGGCCACGCAGATCTGTGCGGTCAGCTCGGCAGGCAGCCTCGCGCGGCGCACGGCTGCGGCCGCGCGCCCACAGAAGTCCGCCAGCGCCGCCGGGTCGTCCACCGCGAAGATAGCCCGACGGTGCAGCGCGGTGACCTCCGCCCGGACGCC
>JAODNO010000224.1 GCA_025465235.1 Pseudonocardia sp. | reverse complement strand
AACACCAGGGCGTCGGCGGCGAGGAAGGTGTAACGGCCGGCGTCGAAGGGGCGGGTGCGGAACTGCTCGACCTGCTCGTCGAGGTCTGCGGCCACGCGACCTGCTATCTGCTGGGCGTCTCGACCCGGCGAATGGAGAAGCAGCACGACGAGTCCCAGGGCATCACCCGGCGCAGCAAGACCCAAGTCAGTGTGATGACCACAGTGGACAGAGCCGCTCGGCTCGGCGCCGTCGCTCGAGGAGCCAGTCGGGGTAGTAGGAGCCTTCGCGCAACTTGGGGATGGCGACGTTCAGGGTGCCGGCGCGGGTGTCGAAGTCGCGGTGCCGGTAGCCGTTGCGCACATTGATCCGCTCGGGGCTGGGCTGGCCGTAGGGGGCGCCGCAGATCGCGTCGGCCTCCGCCGACATCAGGGTGTTGATGAACATGGTCAGCATCGAGCGCAGCAGGTCCGGCGAGGCGGAAGCCAGGTGCTCGTGCAAGAACTGGGCAGGGTCGATACTGCTCGGTGCGGTCATCGCGTGAGTCGCTTTCTGAAGGACTGTGAGAGGTCTCCAGAACATCACGCGGTGGCCGCCCTACACGTGCACGCCACGCCCCTCACCAGGGCCTGCCGAACACCACTCTGCTGGACGCCACTCGGCGGTCCGACTGGCGGACGCACCCGAGTCTCGCAGTTGAGGGGCACATGGGCGTCCTGCATCAGTGATCGTGGCTGGTGAGGGGGGTGCCAGGTTGCGGCGAGCGCCCAATGGTGTGGGCACGCGGCCCCGCGGCGGCTTGACAGGAGCATTGGTCTGCGCCTTCGACGGCGCGGGCCAGCTACGCCGGCCCCGCTCGGCTCGCCCGCTCTACCTCCGGCCCGCGTGCGGCCGCGTGGCCGGCTATCCGGCCGGGGGGAGTTGACGGATGAATTCATAGATCAGAGTGATGGGGATGGCCAGGTAGGCCAAAAGAATCGCACCCTAGGCAGTGCTTTGTGATTCCCATCGCTCTGACTCGGCCGGTGGGATGCGGTTTATTTCGGCAAAAGCCGCTGACTGCTCCATCAACGGATCCCATGTCGGCATATCCTTAAGCCGTGGCTCTCCCCCACCCAGGGCAGTGCGGTGTGCGTTCGAGCGCCGGTTGGGCGTGCACCGCAATGCCGCGTCGCTCGATAGGTCCGCCAGGTGCACTCCAGCTCGAGTGCGCCGCGGACGAGGTCCGCGCTGACGCACCTGCCACTACCGACGCCGCGATCAGCGCCCGCCACCCCCAACCACGAGTGCCGTTGCAGCCTCTAGCTCGTGCGCCCGCAGCAGACTTAGGTAGGCTGTTCATGTAGGGATCGGAGCGAGGCCACCGGTCCCGCCGATCCCGTCACGACGTAGACCCGGGGGCCGGCTTCCTTGTTTATGGGGTGTGTCGCCCCACGATCCTCCGCCCAGTCCGCAGGCGGCCGGCCGCTGCTATCGCCGTCGCCGCAAGCCCCACATCGCTCGTCCCCGAACGCTCGGCACGGGACCGGCGGCCTGGTTCGATGCGAAGGCCACAGGGGCAGAGGAGAACATCATCACCAAGATGCCGGGAATTATCAGCATTCCAGCGGATGAGATGGTCGAAACAATCACCAGGACGAGGCCCAGGGTAAACATCAAACCCGCGATGAGAGGCCGGCAGCTCGGTCGCTGCTGCTTGTTAGTCGCGCGTGATCCGGCGACTGCGACTTGCGTGTTGAAGTCTTCGAATGCGTCGCTGAGTTCGGGCGTCGAGGACAGCGACAATTCGATCTCGGCAAGTATGTGGTCGTGCTTTTTGTTCATCGGCATGACGATTCATCTCCGTTATGATGTGCGGATTCCGAGGGCGGCGCGTGCCTGTCCCGGCACGGCGGGCGCCGGACACTCCGGCATTCCGTGGGCAGGCCCCGGCGAGGAGAGCCTGCGCACACTCGAGACCGTGGGGTGCGGTCATGACGTCGCCGACAGTTCGAAGCGCATTTGGTTCCGCTCTCTCTTCGCCTCCCAAGACCGCGAGGGTCATTCGGGCCAGTCGGAGCCCAGGATCACCTGGACGAAGTCGCCGCGGCGGATGCCGGGCACGAAGTGTTCGAGCACGTCGGCCTTGATGTTGCCGAACGTGGTGTCGGGCCGGTCCTTGAGGCTGTCGGTGAAGGCCGCGAGGATCTTGAAGTCCGGCCGCGGGTGCGCCGCCACGATCTGGCCTCGCTGCTCGTCGGTGATCGCGTCGTAGCCGATCCCGAGCACGTCCAGCTCGACGCCACGGGCGACCAATGCGACCTCCGGTGCCATGTGCAGCGGGATCTCCGGGGTGGTGTGCAGCGCGATGCCGGTCCAGACGGTCTCGGCCGACACGATGTCGATCCCGTGCGAGAGCAGGAACCGGCGGGCCTCGTCGGCGCCGTCGATCTCGAACCGCTGGTCCGTGCGCCGGTACTTCGTGGTCAGCCCGAGGTCGTGGAACATCGCGCCCACGTAGAGCAGTTCGGGGTCGAACTTCAGGCCCTGCTCGCGGCCCCGCATGCTGGCGAACAGGTAGACGCGCCTGGAGTGGTGGTAGATGAGCGGCGGCGCCGCCCCGCGCACCAGCTCCGTGGCCTCGGCAACGAGCCGGGTGTCAGGGATCTCGACATCGGAAATGGTTTCGGTCATGGCTCGAGCATCGCGCGACCGATGGATCAGGCACCATGTCTTGAGAGACGGGACAACCACAGATCTGGACACAGGAGGAGCCGCCGTGGCAGGTGCACATCGGGTCGGGATCCTCGTGTTCGACGGCGTGACCATGCTCGATGTCAGCGGGCCCGCCGAGGTGCTGGACAAGGCCCACGAGTTCGGTTCGCCCTACGACGTCGTCCTGGTCTCGCCCTGTGGCGGCGACGTGGTGACCTCGAACCGTCTTCGGATTGGCCCCACAATGACTGCGCACGAGGCGGGCGATCTCGACACCGTGATCATCGCGGGGGCCGACAGGCTGCCGGTGGAGGTCATCGAGGAGGAGCTGCTTACCGCGGCACGGGTCGTCACCGCGGCGGCTCGACGGGTGGCGTCGGTCTGCACGTGAGCGTTCGTGCTGGCCGCGCTGGTGGTGTTGGACGGTCTGCGGGCCACCACGCACTGGCGCCACACAGACCGCCTCGCGCGCCATTACCCGAAGGTGACCGTGCA
>JAODNO010000201.1 GCA_025465235.1 Pseudonocardia sp. | reverse complement strand
GACCAGCTCGCGGTACAGGTCGACTGCCTGCTGCGCGGTGGTCAGACCCTCGACCCGCCGACCCGCCTCGGCCAACCGGATGGCGAGGTTGGTCACCGACATCGCCAGGTCGGGCAGGTAGGCGTCGGGGTTGCCGGCGACCAGCTCGCGGTACAGGTCGACGGCCTCCTGCGCGGCGGTCAGGCCCTCGACCCGCCGGCCCGCCTCGGCCAAGTCGACGGCGAGGTTGGTCACCGACATCGCCAGGCCGGGCAGGTAGGCGTCGCGGTTGTCCGTGACCAGCTCCCGGTACAACCCGAGGGCCTCCTGCGCGGCGCCCAGGCCCTCGACCCGCCGACCCGCCTCGGCCAACCGGACGGCGAGGTTGTTCACCGAAATCGCAAGGTCGGGCAGGTAGGCGTCGTGGTTGCCCGCGACCAGCTCCCGGCGTAGGTCGACGGCCTCCTGCGCGGTGGTCAGGCCCTCGGCCCGCCGGCCCGCCTCGGCCAACCGGACGGCGAGGTTGGTCACCGAAATCGCAAGGTCGGGCAGGTAGGCGTCGCGGCTGTCCGCGACCAGCTCGCGGTACAGGTCGACGGCCTCCTGCGCGGCGGTGAGACCCTCGACCCGCCGGCCCGCCTCGGCCAACCGGATGGACAGGTTGTTCACCGACCGCGCCTGGGCGGGCAGGTAGGCGTCGCGGTTGTCCGCGACGAGCTCGCGGTTCAGGTTGACGGCCTCCTGCGCGGCGGTGAGACCCTCGACCCGGTGACCCGCCTCGGCCAACCGGTTGGCGAGGTTGTTCACCGACATCGCCAGGTCGGGCAGGTAGGCGTCGCGATTGAGCGCGACCAGCTCGCGGCGTAGGTCGACGGCCTCCTGCGCGGCGGTCAGGCCTTCGGCCCGCCGGCCTGTCTCGCCCAACTGGACGGACAGGTTGTTCACCGACATCGCCAGGGCGGGCAGGTAGGCGTCGCGATTGCCCGCGACCAGCTCCCGGTACAGCCCGAGGGCCTCCTGCGCGGCGGCTAGGCCTTCGGCCCGCCGGCCTGTCTCGATCAACTGGTTGGCGAGGTTGTTCACCGACCCGGCGAGGTCGGGCAGGTAGGCGTCGCGGTTGAGCGCGACCAGCTCCCGGTACAGCCCGAGGGCCTCCTGCGCGGCGCCCAGGCCTTCGGCCCGCCGGCCTGCCTCGCTCAACTGGAGGGCGAGGTTGTTCATCGACGCTGCCAGGTCGGGCAGGTAGGCGTCGCGGTTGCCCGCGACCAGCTCCCGGTACAGCCCGAGGACCTCCTGCGCGGCGGCTAGGCCCTCGGCCCGCCTGCCTGTCTGGGCCAACCGGTGGGCGAGGTTGTTCATCGACATCGCGAGGTCGGGCAGGTAGGCGTCGCGGTTGCCCGCGACCAGCTCGCGGTTCAGGTCGAGGGCCTCCTGCGCGGCGGTCAGACCCTCGACCCGCCGACCCGCCTCGCCCAACCGGACGGCGAGGTTGTTCACCGACACCGCCAGGTCGGGCAGGTAGGCGTCCCGGTTGGACGCCGCGGCAGCGCGGTGCAACGAGACGAGGGTTGCGGTCAGCTTCAGAGCGATCGGTGCCAGCAGCATGCTGTAGCGGGGCAGCGCGTCGCCGAGGGCTCGCAGCATCGGCAAGTCCCCTGCCTGGATCAGCTGCTCCAGGGCGGCGAGCAGCGGCTGGGGCTGCTCCAGGCGGGGAGCAACGGTGATGGCCGCCACCCCGCCAGGGACCCCGGTGCTGAGCACGACCTCAGTGATGGCCCGGGTGAGATGCGGATGGAACGGGTGGGCCCGCCCGAGCACGGTCAAGCAGTGCCCCAGCTGTCCGGACGACGCACTGTTGATCGTGTCGCCGATCAGGGTGGGGCAGCGGCCCCCGGCGTCCAGGACGGTGCCGATGAGGTCCTCGGCCAGCGGATCGGGCTGCAACCCGGACCAGAAGCGCTCGCCGTCCTCCTGGTAAAGGGTGGCCAACCACTCGCCGGTGTTGGACAGCGTGTCCGGGTCCGCGGCGGGTAGGGCGGCGGCGAGGATCGAGCGGGCCTGGTCTGCATTGGCGGCCCCCCACAGGGTTGCGGTCGCGACCAGACACCGCCGCCGGGCCGGGGTCAGGGTGATCCCGAACCGGTCCGCGACCCGGGACCAATACCGGCCTTCATGCGCCAGCAGCACGTCCCGCGGCCCGCCACCGCCGACGGCGACCGGGTCGCCGGCTTGCAGCAGCGCGGCGAGGGCGTGCATCTGCACGGCCAGGATGGTGCGGAACCGGTCGCCGTCCAGCTGCGGCGTTGCCAGTCCGGCGGCGACAGTGGCCCAGGCGATGTGCTGGTAGCCCTGCAGGGTTTCCAGCCGTGGCGCCAACGCGGCCACCGCTTGGTCCCAGGCCCGCGCCCGACCCTGGGGTGTGGGTTCGACCGGGCCCAGCTCGAGCACGATCCGGTCATCGCCGAGCACCGCCAGCTGTGCTGAGGGGCCGACCCGTTCGGTGCGCCACACCCCCGCGGTGCGCGCGAGCAGCAGCAGCCGCACCTTCGCCTCCGCCCGGCCCATCGCCGCGATCAGCGCGTCGAGCTGAGGGCCGCGGCCTTTGGCGTAGTCCACGATCACCAGGGTTGGTGCCGCCACCTCGCCCAGCACCGCGATCGCCTCGGGTCCGGCGGTTTCGGCGAGTAGCAGCCCGGCCCACCCCTGCGAGGCGAGCTGGGCGGCGAGGTGGCGGGCGAGGCGGGTCTTGCCCTGGCCGCCCGCACCGACCACCAGCCGGATCCCCGACCACGCCGAGTCCGCGCACCAGTCCTGCAACTCGGCGAGCTCGGGGCGGTGCCGGAACGGGGTATCTGCCACATCCGCCCGCAACAACCCCGCCGGGGAGTCCGGCACGAGGACCGGTTCGGCCAACCCGGCCAACTCCACCGGCTCCACGATCGGGGCCGCCCCGGTGTGCGCGGCCACCAAACCCGCGAACTGCGGGTCCTCGGTCACGTTGGTGACCGGCACGGTGACCAGACGGCGGCTGTCGAACCCCGCCGGATCAACGGTCACCACCCCCACCAACAGGCCCTCACACAGCAGCGCCGCACCCGACATGCCCTGCCAGCCCGACCCGTCCAGGCCGGGCCGGGCGGGAGGGTTGGTCACCTCCACCGCGTGCAGGCCGGCCTTGACCAGCGACCCCGGGTTGATCTCCCCGACGGCGTGGTGGCTGTCGCGGCGCCGCGGCGTGGCGACCACCTTCGGGAACCCGATCGCCTCACACCGCTGCCCAGCGCGGGTGGTGACCAGCCGGCCCCACCGCACCGGGTGCCGCCACACCGGATCCGACCATCCCGAATCGGTCACCACCAGCAACGCCACATCGACGTCGTCGTCGTAGCGGTGCCACACCACCTCCGCCGCCACCAGCCCGGACTCCGTCCGCACCAGCACCGTCGACAGCACCCGACCCGCCGCGCACACCACGTGAGCCGCGGTCAGGACCAGCCGGCCACCCAGCAGATACCCCGATCCGGCTGACCACCGCACAGGATCGACATGATGGTCGGGCAACTGCGCGTAGACCTCAACCTGGCGGCGCACCTCAACCGGACCGTGGACTAGTTCGGGGGCGGGGCATCGACACCATCGGCCACGATGAACGACGTCCCGTCCGGGCTCAGCGGGAGCAGCTCGATGCTCACCTTGTGCGACGCGCCCGTGACCCGCTCCGCCTTGCCGTCCCCGGTGACCACCCAGAACTTGAACCCACCATTCACCCCGGCGGTCTTCTTCACCTCACCGCTGAACTCGATCACGACCTTTCCCACCGCGAAGGTCAACACCCGCCCGGCCACGACACGTCGACCGGCCAGCTGCGCGGTGACCAACTGCTCCCGCACGATCTCGATCGCGTCCGACAGCTCCACCAACCCGTCCTCACCCACCACCCAGCCCCTCCCTGATCGTCGTTGCCACACCCGCATCGTTACAGGAGGTAGCGACCCCAACACAGTCGCGACCCCCTCGCCGGGTAAGACCGCAATGGCTGGGTGTCCCGGCGGAGGATCCGCTGCGATCTTCGCCCATTGGCGCCTGCCGACTCTAGGGTCGGGTCTATGACGGCGTCGTTCGAGTCGGTGTCCACCTGGACGCAGCCGATGCCCGCGACCACCTCATCGAGCCGCCGGCCCAACAGGTTCAGGACGAGTCGTGCTCTGCGCACGACCCGCTCACCGGCTTCCCTCGAAGCCCGTACTGAGGCGAAGATCTAGAACGACCGGCGGTGGCCGCCGCGCCGTTGAAGATCTCGGACGCGGACGGCCGCGAGTATCTCGACCTGATGGTCGACGATGACGGGGGGTATCGAACTGCGGGAGTGGATCGAGGACGACGGGGCCTTTCCGCCGCAGTCGAGGGCCCTCAGCGGCGAGTTGCCGCGAACAAGCCCGCACCGCGGTGCTGCTCGCGGCCGCGGAGATGCTGCACGAGTTGGGCTGCGGGCGATGACGACCGATGAGTCGCCAGCCGCAGCGGCGTGAGCGAGCCGAAGATCTAGAAGTGGTGGTCGAACAAGCACGCGGTGGCCGTTGAGGCGTCCGTATCGGAGATGTTCGCCGAGTCGCCCGATCCGAACACCGGCTCCGTGTGCGAGGACTTCCGCCTCGCGCTGCGTGGGCTGATGCACTTTTAAACGGGCCAGAGCGGCCGGGTCTTCGCTCAGCTGGTCGGGGAGTCGATGTTCGACCCGCAGATTGCCGAGGAGCTCCGGGATCGACTCGTGGGCTCGAGGCGGCAACTGGTGTGGGCGATCTGGGAGCGCGGAGTCACACGCGGAGAGTCGCGCCCCGACACCGATCCCGACGTCGCGCTCGACCTCGTGTCCGGGCCGGCGGGCTACCGGATGATCGCAGGGCAGGCGCCGCTGGATGACCCGGCCACCGACGCGATCGTCGATGTCGCGCGGCGCGGCCTGGCCCGCTGAGCCGCTGCGAGACGGAGGTCACGGGTGGGACGGGGGCCAATCGGCGATGCCCGCGCTAGCGTAAAACTGAACGTCCAGTTTCTAATTCTTGTGCAGAGGAGAGCTCCCTGATGAGCACTGTTGCCGCATACGCCGCGCCAGCCGCCAAGGCTCCGCTGGAGCGCACCACCATCGAGCGCCGCCCGGTCGGCGCGTTCGACGTCCTGATCGAGATCAAATACGCGGGTGTATGTCACTCGGATATCCATCAGGCCCGCGAGGGTTGGGGCGAGGCGATCTTCCCGATGGTGCCGGGCCACGAGATCGCCGGCATCGTCGCCGAGGTCGGCTCGGGCGTGACCAGTTACGACGTCGGCGACCGGGTGGGTGTTGGCTGCTTCGTCGACTCGTGCCGCGAGTGTGAGTACTGCAAGCAGGGGCTGGAGCAGTACTGCGTCGAGGGCAATATCCAGACCTACAACGCCCTCGACAAGAACGGCCAGCCCACCTACGGCGGCTACTCCACGCACATTGTGGTGGACGAGAACTACGTCCTCCGCATCCCGGACTCGCTCCCCCTGGATGTGGCTGCGCCGTTGCTCTGCGCGGGCATCACGACGTACTCGCCGCTCAAGCATTGGAATGTAGGCCCGGGTAAGAACGTCGCCATCCTCGGCATGGGCGGCCTGGGGCACATGGCGGTCAAGATCGCACACGGGCTCGGCGCCGAGGTCACCGTCCTCAGTCAGTCGCTGCGCAAGAAGGACGACGGGCTCAAGCTGGGCGCCGACCACTACTACGCGACCAGCGACCCGAAGACTTTCGAGGAGCTGGCCGGCACGTTCGACCTGATTCTCTCCTCGGTGTCCGCGCCTCTGGACTTCGGCGCGTACCTGTCCCTGCTCAAGACGGACGGCACGCTGACGAACGTGGGCGCTCCTGAGGAGCCGATCTCGCTGAACTTGTTCTCGCTGATCGGCGGGCGCAAGAGTCTCGCCGGATCGTTGATCGGCGGCATTGCCGAGACCCAGGAGATGCTCGACTTCTGCGCCCGTCACGGCATCGGCGCCGAGATCGAGCTGATCCGAGCCGACCAGGTCAACGAGGCGTACGAGCGGGTGCTCTCCAGCGACGTCCGCTACCGGTTTGTGATCGACGTCGCCACGATCTAGTGTCCTGCGCCAGGAATTCGATCAAGATATGCGGCGAGTCGTTGAAGGATCTGGTCGGCGGTCTTGGTCCAGATGGAGGGCTTCAGGTTCCGGTTCCCTGTGCGATCCAGGCCCAGATGTCGCGTTCGAGTGCCTGCAGGTCTTTGTGGACCCGCGCCGCAACTAGGTGTTGGTCAGGAGACCGAACCAGCGTTCGTCGGGGCCCCTAGCCTCGATATTTCGTACGGCTGTACTGTGATCTTCGTTTGTCGGTGACGATCTTGGTGATGGTGTCGTCGATCTGTCGTAGTTGCGGGGTTGGTGGTCAGGGCCAGGCGCGCGGTCCAGACCAGCAGGTCTGCGGCGAATGCGGTGATGGCCAGCCAGATGCGGTTCTGGTGGGCGTCGTGGAGGGGCAGGTTGCGCAGGCCGGTGTCCTTGGCTGCGCGGATCCGGTCCTCGACCCGGGCGTGGCGGCGATGGCGTAGTTCGAGGTCGGCGAGTTGATGCCCGGGCCCCCCGAGGGTGGTGTTGGTGAGGAGGCCGGTGATGCGCGGGCCGTCGGCGTCGGTGATCCGCAGCTGCGCGCCGGGGTGGGGTCGTTCCTTGCGCAGGATCAGCCGTGTGCCGGGCGGCCGGGACGACAGGTCAACACATGCGGTGGCCTCGCCCGACCCAGGCGCCGTCACGGATCCCGATGTGGACGCCGTGTTCCGCGGCGCGGGGCTGATACTTGTCAGCTCGTGCCGTCGGGGCGGTTTTAGCGACCGGGAACGCGGTGCTGCTCAAGCCCGATCCGCAGACCCCCGTCAGCGGCGGGGTGCTGTTCGCCCAGTTGTTCGAGCAGGCAGGGCTGCCGGAAGGTCTGCTGCACGTGTTGCCCGGTGGGATCCCGACCGCCGAGGCGATTGTCGCCGACCCGAGCGTGTTCCCTCAGGGACAGATCTGCCTGACCTGTCGGTGCCCGAAACTCAGCCCACGAGCCCGCGGCAGCACACCTTCATGCGCACCAGGCCGGACCGCGGCCGGTGTATGCGCGTGCGTGGCAGGTCGACCAGGTCGACCAGGTCGGGTGGGTGGTGACGGCGAGGACCGACACTTCACTGGTCCTCGATTCGGGCCGATCGATCGTCGACGGGTCCGGTTCTCGGTCCGTGGCCGGGTGAACAGCTGCTCCCGTTCCCGGATGCGTGAAAGCCGCTGCGCACCCGTGCTCGAGCTATCCCTTGCAGGTGGCGGGCTGTGTGGAGCGGGGCGCCTGGGGCGGATCTGGGTCCCCGGTTGGTTAGGTCTGACGGGGTATGGGCTCCTTCGTAGTCCATCGGCGAGAGAATTCCGATGCTGGCATGTCGCCGTTGCGGGTTGTACCAGCACTACCCACTCGAATACGGCGTTGGCCGCGGTCGCGGCCCACGACGGTGAGCCGCACGACATTGCGGCCTTCATCCGGGCAAGCCAGCGCCAGGTGTGGTGGTTGTGCGCGCACCTGGTCGACGAGGACGCGGCGGACGATCTGACCCAGGAGACCTATCTGCGGGTGTTCGGCAACCTGTTGATCGGGCTTTCCTATATGAGGCGGCCGCGGTCTGCTGGTGTCCGGTCGGCACGATCCGATCCAGGGTTGCGAGGGCCCGTGCGGACCTGATCACGGCGCTGGACCTGGCGCCGGCGACTGATGATCCGCCGGCGGCTGCGTGGTCGACGAGGTCAGTGCGGGTGGGAACCAGGCGTACTGGTCGAACGACTATCGTGGCATGAAGTGTCAGATTGCGCGGGAGGCGTTGTCGGCCTGGCTCGACGACGAGCAGTCGGTTCCCGGCCGCGCCGAGGTGAACGCGCACGTCGGCGGGTGCGGCGACTGCCGGAGCTGGCAGGAGGGCGCGCACCGGCTCACCCGGCAGGTGTGGCTGAAGCCGGTTCGGCCGATGTCCGTTGACACCGGCCGGATCCTTGAAGCGGTGATCGATGACCGTGCCGCGCGCCGGGGGGTGCGCGGTCCACGACGGTTCGCCCGCGGCTGGTTCGGGTCGGGCGGTTGGCGGTCGTGGCATTGGCGCAGTTTGTGGTCATCATCCCGGCTCTGGTGCTCGGTCATGCCGGCATCGGCGTCCCGCCGCAAGCGGTCCGCGAG
>JAODNO010000026.1 GCA_025465235.1 Pseudonocardia sp. | reverse complement strand
ACTTTGTCGAGGCTGCTCCCACCATCACCGGCGATCCCGGGTCCGGCTACCTCCAGCTTCACCCCACCGCTACGACGGCGAAGCGATGGACGGTCTCTCACCTCCATATGGACAATCAGCGCCTCGTGGCGCACTGGAACAGGTCGCAGGCCACGATCCCGCGGGCCTGGGCCCGCAGGAACTCGGTCCAGGAGGGCCCAGCGCGGCGTGGCGCGGGGTCGACGCCGGCGGCCTTGAGGATCTTCCACACGGTGGATGCGCCGATCTGGTAGCCGAGGCCGGCGAGCTCGCCGTGCACGCGTCGATAGCCCCAGGTCGGGTTCTCGGTGGCCACGCGCACAGTCAGTGTCCGCAGGCCGGGTGGGACGGCTGGGCGACCGGGCCGGCGAGGGCTGCTGGTCCAGTGGCGCGCGACGAGTCGACGGTGCCAGCGCAGGATCGTGGCTGGCGTGGCGAGCATGCCTGCTCGGCGGCGGGCAGGCAGTCGACGTACGAGGGCGGTGATCAGTGCCCGGTCGGCCCAGGAGATTCGAGCTCGCCGTGTCTGGCGGTTCAGTACGGCGAGTTGGTGGCGCAGCACGAGGATCTCGATGTCCTTGTCCGCGTCGGAGCGGGCGAGTAGCACCATCCAGCCCAGCAGCCGGGACACGATCATGTATGTCAGTCGGAGCGCCATCAGGCGATCATGCCGAGCCGTGGTGGGTGTGGACATGCAGGTCACGGTCGGCGGCCACGTTGATCGGTTCCGGTGGGCGGGTTACCCCACCCCAGCCGACACCACTGCCGATGAGTATTCGGTCCAGCAGTTCTCGGCGCAGCATTTGTCGGACCCGCGAGCACCGCGGGCGAACGCGATCTGCGAGCGGAACCCTCACCGGCGAACACGGGGTGGCATCCTCAAACGCGCATGGCTCCGGCAGGAACTCGGCGAGGACTCCTTGGCGTTGCAGCGCGGCATCAAGGCGGTGTTCGACCCGCTCGGGATCCTGAACCCGGGCAAGGGCATCTGCCCGCTGGTCAGCGGACGATGCGACCGACCGAGGCGAGCGCGTCACCGGCGATGATCCCGGCCCCGACGAGGGCGAGGTCCGCGTCGGCCCGCGGTCCGCGGTCCTTGCGGTAGACGACGCGGACGAGCAGCGCCGCGAACACGAGCCAGCATGCGTACGGCGAGGAGATCAGCAGACCGGTGGCCAGCAGCAGACCCATCTGGCGCTTGGGACCACCGAGGGCCTGCAGCACCGCGCCGGGGATCGCCCACAGCAGGATCGTCGAGATGGTTCCCGGGTCGGACAGGCCCGCGCGGATGGTGTCGGCGTAGACGGTCGCGACCGGCGGGAGCAACCCGTCCTCGAAGTAGGACCGCCACAGCAGCACGACGAGCAGCAGACCGACGACGAAACCGACGATCGCCGAGAAGTACTGCTGGCGACGGCCGTCGAGTTCGTAGCGCGCGTAGTCGGGGTGGCGCGAGTGCACCTTGCGCAGCACCCAGCCGGCCTTGAGGTCATAGCCCATGTCGGCGAACGCGGGGCCGGTCGCGGCGCGGTACCCGACGAGCACGACCATCGGAACCTGCGGGAAACCCGCAGCGAGTCCGATGACCATGAAGATGAGCGTCACGGCGAACGCCGGGAACCACCCCGAGTGCATCGCGGCCAGACCGACGACGAGTTCGTGGGCGAACGCCGCGACGGCCGCGAACAGGATCCAGCAGATCAGACCCGCGACGCTCAGGTCGGCGTACAGACCGGCGAACAGCGACGTCAGCACCGCCCCGACGCCGAACAGCACGACGCCGCAGGCGTTCCGGGGTCACGGTGTCGAGTTTGGCCGGATCGACCGCGGGCGCCGCGACGCCCTCGGCGGCGTTCTTCGAGCGCCGACAGACCCGCGAGGATCACCGCGGCCTGCGCCAGCGCCACGAGCCCGGCGCCGACCATCATGCCGTGCGGGATAAACGCCCCGGTGAGGGAGTAGGCGGCCATCCCGGGCAGGACGGTGATGTACTGGTTTACCAGCAACCCGAGCCCGAACATCAGCAGCGCGACGACGTTGCCGATCAGCGCGGCGCCCGCGGCCGATGCGCTGATGCCGAACCACGACACGATCGCCCCGATCACCCCGCCCCCGAGCAGGACGTAGGCGCGGCGCCCACCCTGGTCGCCGGCCTTGATGGTCTCGGCGGCAGCGATGCCGGGCGGCCATGCGGCGTTCGCGGGCAGGAACCGGGATCCGAAGCTGCGGTAGAGGACCCACGAGTCGACGCCGAGGCCGAACACGGCGCCGAGGAACAACGGCCACACCAGGCTCATGTCGCCGTAGGCGTACCTGATGCCCATCGGGATGATGATCGAGTTCGCGGCGCCGAAGGTCGCCGACGAGATCGCCGTCTGGGCCAGGTTCTGCCGGTTCGTGTCGCGGAACCGGTCGAGCCCGAGGAACCCGACCCGGCCGATGAGCATGGCGATCAGCGCGCCGACGACGGAGGTGTTGGCCGAGATCCCCAGCGTCGTGATGAGGTGCAAACCGATCAGCGATCCGAGCACCGACAGCAGGACGGTGAGGACGAGGGTTCCCGGCTGGAACGCCTTGGGGCGGGCGGGGAGGCGCGACGCGCTCGCCGGGGTGGTGGTGGGTGTCTCCTGTGCCACGGGGTTCTCCTCGAGGGGCGCGGGGACTCAGCGCGCGGTGGTGGGGGCGAGTGATGGAGCGGTGTCCGAGCTGGCGGCGGCGCTGTCGACGAGTTCGGCGACCAGCCGGGCGGCGACCGAGCGGGCGACCACGACGGGCACCCCGGCCGCCCGGGCGACGATGGCCCGGCTGATGTCGGTGTAGCCCATGCAGTCCAGCGCCACGAGTTCGGCACCCGCGGCGGCGAGTCGCCGCGCGGCCGCGGACATCTCCTCGGCCGTGGCGGTGTAGGGCGAGGCGACCTCGACGTGCAGGGTCGTCCCGGGGGCGAGCCGGGGACCGATCTTCCGGCGGGTCGTGTCGACCTGCTCGGGCAGCGGGCAGATCACCCCGACGGCGCCGGCGGCGAGCCCCACGACTCCGGCCGTGATGAGGTCCTCCGGGCTGACCAGCGGTTTCGCGTGCGGGAACTCCGGGAAGGTTCCGGTACAGACGAGGAACGTGAGGTCGACCTGGCCCTCCAGCTGCGCGAGAGCCGCCGGCAGCCGGTCGACGACGTGCCGTTCGGCCAGCACGACGGTGGTGCCGTCGGGCAGGCTCGTGGTGAGGACGTGGGCGTCGGCCGGGTCGCCGGAAACGGGCGCGAGGGCCAGCACCTGCGGCAGGTCGAGCCCGTCGAGCACGCCGGCTTCGACGATCTCGGTACCGGCGGGCAGCCAGCGCCGCAGGTCCTCGACGAGTTCGGTGCGGGGGGACTGACCGATGGTCAGGACGCCGAGGCGGACCACGGGGCTCCTCTGATCGCTGGGGCGGGGCGGGCCGGTCAGAAGCTGGTGAGGTTTTCCCTGAAGGTCCGGTAGGGGTATCCGTCCCGGATGAGCCCGCGCCGGCGCAGCACGGGGGCGAGGCCGTCGCCGACGTCGGTGAGGTTGCGGCGGGTGAACGGCATCACGACGAGGAACCCGTCGCCGCCCACCTGCTCCATGACCTCCTCCATCCGGTCGGCGACCGTCTGCGGGCTGCCGACGAGTTCGACGGTCTCCTGCCCGCGCCGGGACTTCAGGATCTCCCGCAACGTCTTGCCCGAGCGGGCGAGCTTGGCGAAGACCGAGAACGACGACTGGTGGCCGTTGACCCGGTCGGACAGTTCGGGCAACGGCTCGTCGAGGTCGAACGTCGACATGTCGATGCCGGAGATGTAGCTGAGCGCGGCGAGCTGGTTCGTCTGGTCGGCGTCGGCCGCGGCGTTCATGGCCCGCTTGCGTGCCCAGGCCTCCTCGTCGGTGTCGCCCAGCACCGGGCTGATGAGGTGCAGGAGCTTGACGTCCTTGCCGCTGCGCCCGTTCTCCTCGGCCAGCCGGGTGATGTCGTCGCGGTAGCCACGCATGCCGTCGATGCCGGGGTCGGCGGCGATGATGGTGTCCGCGTGCGCCGCCGCGAACGCGCGGCCGACTCCGGAACCGCCCGCCTGGCAGAGCACCGGGTGGTACTGCGGGCTGGGCACGCTGTTCAGCGGGCCGCGGGTGCTGAAGAAGCGGCCCTGGAAGTTCGCGTAGTGGATCTTGTCGGGGTCGGCGAAGACCCCGTTCGCCTCGTCGTAGACGACGGCGTCGGGTTCCCAGGTGTTCCACAGCGCCTTGACCGCGCGGATCCACTCGTCGGCCATCTCGTAGCGCAGGTCGTGCTCGAAGTGCTTCTCGTGGCCGAAGTTCTGCGCGGCCGCGTGCGGGGACGACGTCACGAGGTTCAGCCCGAAACGCCCCTCGGTGAGGTGGTCCAGGGTGTTGGCCAGCCGTGCCGCGATGAAGGGCGGGTAGAATGACGTCGACATCGTCGCGATGATCCCGACGTGCTTGGTCGCCCGGGCCATGAGCGGAACCAGTGGCATCGGGTCCTGCCGGATGAGACCGCGCCGGGCCGCGTAGGCGAAGGACCCCTGGTAGATGTCGTATAGGACCGACGCGTCCTCGAGCATGAGGTAGTCGAACCCCGCGTTCTCAAGGATCTGGGCGCCCTGTTCGAACAGCTGCGGACGAGCCACATCCTGGGCCACGTTTCCGGACCATTGTTGGTTCCAGCCGTACGCACCGAAGCCGTAGTTGACGAACCATCCGAGCCTGAACATCCCGCACCTCTCTGGAGAATCGGTGCCGGACATGCAACCGGGCGCACCGGCCCGAGCGCACCCATGTCCCACTAAGTGGGAGTTATATCTGCGTTACGCGCTACCGTCTGCCGTCGTGGCCCCTCCCCTGCAGACCATCAGCCGCGCGCTGGGCGTCCTGCTCTCCTTCTCCGAAAGCAGGACCGACTGGGGCGTCCTCGAACTCGCCGAGCACACGGGCTGGTCAAAGTCCTCGACCCAGCGCGTCCTCGCCGCGCTCGCATCCCAGGGTTTCCTGTGGGTCGACCCCTCGACCCGCCGGTACGGCCTCGGTTCGGCGATCTGGCGACTGTCGTCGCTGTGGGAGCGCACAGGCGGGCTGGCCCGGATCGCCGACGACTGCCTGCGCGGGCTCACGGCGGACACCGGGCTGTCGGCGTCCCTCTCGGCGCGCGACGGTGCGTTCACCCGCTGCGTCAGCGAGGTCGTCGGCCCGCTCGGGCCGGTGCGGTCGGTTCCGCTGGTCGG
>JAODNO010000188.1 GCA_025465235.1 Pseudonocardia sp. | reverse complement strand
TTTCGGGCCCGGGACCGGTGCCCCGCGAACTGGGAGGGCAGCACCCCGACGATGGCCAGCGCCCGGCCACGCACCTTTCCCATAAATTCCACCGCTGGAATGGCGCTACCTACGATCAGATGTACACCCTTCCGATGTGAACTCCGTGCTATACGGCTGCCCGAAGGGCCGCGAGTGCCTACATATAAGCCCCATACCTACGCATTACGAGCGACTGCTGAAGTCCCGAATTCTTTACCAGTAATTTTGCCATCACCTTGCGCGAAATACTCCTTCGGCCGCACCGATGAGCCGCGGTTCGTGCGACGAGCCGGCCCGCGTCCAGGATCAACACCAGGAGCAGCGTCGGAGGCGGCAACGCTGCCGTCGGCGCGAGTCGAGTTGGGCGCGCCTCGCAGCCCGGGCCGACGCTTGTGGGGGCCCGGTCGACGCACCCGGCGATCCTTGACCTCCGGGTCCCCGTGGGGGCCGCGGTGACGGGGGAAGGCGCTCGGCAGTTGGCTCGACGTTGGCCGTTCGTGGGCCGGACTGATCAGCTGGCGGGCGTGCGCAGGGCACGGCGGAGGTCCGCCGGCACGACCGGGATAGTGCTCGTCGGCCCCCCGGGCGCCGGCACGACGCGGCTCGCACGGGTTGCGGTGGACGCTGCCGCGGCGGAAGGTGCCGCAGCACGCTGGGTGATGGCGACGCGGTCAGCGTCGAAGATCGCGCTCGGCGCCATGGCGCAGCTGTTGCCCGACGGCCAGCCCGTTGCGGGCCCCCAGCTGCTGGCTGAGCTCGCTCATCGGCTCGTCGAGGGAGCGGGCGGGCGCCGGCTGGTGATCGGCATCAACGACGCGCACATGCTCGACCCGATGTCGGCCAGTCTGGTGCACCACCTCGCGGTGACCAGGTCGGCCTTCCTCGTCCTCACCGCGCGCACTGACGTCAGCGTTCCCGATCCCGTGTTCGCGTTGTGGAAGGAGGACCTGCTCGAGCGGCTCGACGTGCACGAGTTCGACGGGACCGAGACGGCGGAGCTGGTGGCCGAGGCCCTGGGGGGCCAGGTCGATGGCGCGACCGTCCACCAGCTCTGGGAGCTGTCCCGTGGCAACGCGACGTACCTGCGCGAGCTCGTCGAGAGTGGGCTGGGCAGCGGCGCGCTGACCCGGGTGGACGGGATCTGGCGGTGGTCTGGCCGGATGACCCCGGCACGGAGACTGCGCGACCTGGTCGGGGCGCGGATCGGGGCGCTGCTGCCCAAGGAGCAGGAGGCGCTGGAGCTGCTTGCGTTCGGCGGGACTCTCGACGGGGACCTGCTGCTGCGCCGGATCGACGCGGACACGCTCGAGATCCTGGAGCATCGCGGGCTCCTGATCTCGTATCGGCGCGGTGAAAACGTCGACGTCCGGCTGGCTCACCCGTTGTACGCCGAGGTGCTGCGCCGCCGCACGTCCGCGCTGCGGGAACGGGCGGTGTTCCAGCGGCTGGCCGAGTCCTTCGACGGGCCGGGCGGCTCGGCGGCCGACCGAGTGCGTGCGGCGTCATGGCGGCTGGCGGGCGGCCTGCCGACGGACGTCGAGGTCCTCATCGACGCGGCCGAGCAGGCGATGACGGCGCCCGAACCGGACCATTCGGCCGCGGCCCGGGTCGCGGCAGCGGCCGTGAAACGGGGCGGCGGATTCGCGGCGTCGATCGTGCTCGCCCAGTCGTTGATGGGTCTCGGCCGTCCGGACGAGGCGGAGGATGTCCTGGCCGGGCTGACCGCGGAGGCCGACACCGACGATCGTCGGGCCCTGCTAGCGGTCACCCGTCTCGGCAATCTCTACTGGGGCACCGGGCAGCCCGATCTGGCCGCCGACCTCATGCGCGAGGCACAGGCCGCGCTCTGGACCGATCCGCAGCGCCCCGAGCTGATGACCATGCGGGCGTCCCTGCTCATGTACGACGGCCAGTTCACCACTGCGCTGACGACGATCACTCCGCTGATCGCCGATCCCGGACGGCTTGGCGCGATGACTGTCTCGGCGTACGCGATCGCCGCCGATGCTTTCTGCGGTACCGGTTCGCACGACGCCGCGATCGCAACGGCCGACGAAGCCCTGCGGGCCGCGTACGAGATCGGGGGCATGGCGGCCGACTGGGCGGTTGTCCAGCTCGAATCCGTGAAGTGCGGCGCGCTCAGCAGCGCCGGGCGGTTCGCGGAGGCGGCAGAGTTGGCCGCCGCCGGGTACCGGGGCGCGATCGCCGCCGATCGGCCCATCGCGCAGGCGCTCTACGGTGGATGGCACGGGATCGTCCTGGTCCAGCAGGGCAAGATCCGCAGCGGGCTCGGGTTGCTGCGCGACGCGACGGGAGCGATGCCAGCGGGGTCGTTCCCGTTCCTGCCAGTGTTGTTCGCGCAGACTGCGGAGGCATCGGCGCTGCTCGGCGACACCACGGCCGCAGCGAATGCACTGACGCAGGCGGAGCAGGCCCTGGCGAGCGGCAGTGAGGCCTGCGCACCGTGGGTGACGCTCGCGGGGGCCTGGCTGGCCGTGCTCGGTGGCCGCACCGCGGACGGGGCCGACCTGGCCGCCGTGGCCGCCGACCGGGCCCGCCGGAACGGTCAGGTGCAGCCCGAGTTGGTCGCCCTGCACACGTGCGTCCGGCTCGGCGCGGCCGACCGCGTGCTCGACCGGATCACGACGGTGGCGGCCGGGGTGGACGGACCGCTGGCGAGCGTGCTTGCCGAGCACGCACGGGCGTTGGTCGACGCGGACGCGGCCGGGCTGGATGCCGTCGCGGAACGGTTCGCCGCACTGGGGGCGATACTGATGGCCGCTGAGGCGGCTGCCCAGGCTGCGCGGCACTACGCCCAGCTCGGCCGCTCCGGCGCCGCCACCATGTCCGCGACGAGGGCACGGCGCTGGTCGGAGGACTGTGAGGGCGCCCGCACGCCCGCGTTGGCGCTGCTCGAGGCCGCGAGCGAGCTCACGCCGCGGGAGCGTGAGATCGCCGCGCTGGCAGGCTCCGGCATGACCAGCCGGGCCATCGCGGAGCGGCTGGTGGTCTCGGTCCGCACCGTCGACAACGTGCTGCACAGCGTCTACCAGAAGCTGGGGGTCGCCGGTCGGCGTGATCTCCCGTCGGTCGTCGGCGTCGCCGCAGGATCATGACACCCCGCCCACTTCCGTCGATCGGGGGCGACCGAGTAGTCGAAGGCCGCTGTGGCGCAGGGGAAGTAGCCGGCTACTCAGGACGGCCCCCGTGATCGGCATCCAGACTCGTGTCGCGGCCGAAGCGGTTGCGAGTCGACATTGGACACCTACGACCAGGAGCAACCAGATGGCTGACGAGAAGCAGGGCAGCGGCGACCACAACACTCACGACCACAGCCGCGGCGGCGACGTGTTCGGTGACGAGCACCGCCAGGGTCGTGGCGAGGGGGGACACGAGGGCAAGGGGCACGACGGGGACTGGGACCGCAGCCGGAGCGAGCACGACAGCAACCGCAGCGAGCACGAGAGCAAGCACTTCGAGGGCCACCGCGGGGAGCAGGACCGCGGCGACCGGGCCCGCGACGACCACGGCCGCGACCGGAGCGAGCACGACCGCGATCACAACGAGCACCACGGGAGCGAGCACGAGGGGAACCGCGAGCACGACTCGCACGACTCGCACGGGTCGCACGGGTCGCACGACTCGCACGACTCGCACGACTCGCACGACTCGCACGACTCGCACGACTCGCACGGGTCGCACGACTCGCACGACCACGCGTCGTCGGGCCACGAACACGTCTGACCGAGGTCGACGGAGTCTGCGCCCCTGACGGGGCTGCGAGGAAGAAGGCTATGGCGGATCAGCAGGGACCGAGCGCCGCGGTGCGGTACGGGCGGGAGACGGTCGACCTGGCCGTCGAGGGAGCCGCCGCGTACGGGCGTGACGATCTCGTCGCGCGGCTCCGCGGCGCCCGGGACCTACTGTCCGAATCGGCGGTCACCGTCTACGTCGTCGGGGAGTACAAGCAGGGTAAGAGCTCGTTCGTCAACGCCCTGCTGACCACATCCGTGTGTCCGGTGGACGACGACATCGCCACCGCCGTGCCGACCATGGTGCGCTTCTCCGAGGTGCCACGGGCAAGCGCGACGTACGAGCCCGACTCCGGCGACGTCGGCTCGCCGTGGACCGAGCCGATCGAGTTCGACGAGGTCGCCGCCCACGTCGCCGAGGGCGGCAATGCCGGCAACCGGAGGCGGTTGCGCTCGGTCAGCGTGGGCGTCGACCGCGCCCTGCTGGAGTCGGGACTGGTCCTCGTCGACACCCCAGGGGTCGGTGGGCTCGGCTCGGTGCAGAACGCGCTCACAGCCAGCGCGCTGCCCTCGGCGCACGCGGTTGTCTTCGTCTCCGACGCCTCGCAGGAGTTGACCGAGGCCGAGGTGCGGTTCCTTCGCACGGCGGCCGAACTGTGTCCGACGCTCCTGTTCGCGCTCACCAAAATCGATCTGTACCCGCACTGGCGACGGATCCTGGAGCTCGACCTGGGGCACCTGGCCGAGGCCAGGGTCGCAGTCGACGCGTTTGCCCTGTCGTCGGAGGTGCGCAACGTCGCGGCACTGTCGGGCGACGCCGAAGTCAACGAGGAGTCGGGCTTCCCGCCGTTCGTGCGCGGGCTCGGCGAGGTGCTCGACGACGCGGAGCGGGTCGCACTGCAGGCCCTCGGTGCTCACGTGCAGTCGGTGATCGGGCAGCTGGTGCCGGTGCTCGCTGCGCGGATGACGGCGCTGAGCCGTCCTGAGGAGTCGGCTGACGTCGCGGCTGAGCTGGTCGGGGCCCTGGAGCGGGCGGAGACGCTGCGCAGCCGCTCGGCCCGCTGGCAGCAACTGCTGTTCGATGGCTTCTCCGACATCTCCTCCGATGTGGACTTCGATCTGCGGATGCGCACCCGAACGGTGCTGGCCGAGGCCGAGCAGGCCATCGACGAGGGCGACCCGGCGAAGAACTGGCCCGACTTCGAGAAGTGGCTGCGCTCGAGGCTGGCTACCGAGACCCTCGACAACTACTCGCGGTTCGCGAAGGCCGCCGACGAGCTGGCAATGCGGGTCGCCGAGCACTTCGAGCTGGCGGAGGCACAGATAGTGCAGGTCAGGGCCCCGGTCGGGATGCTCGATAAGCTGTCGATCCAGACCTCCGCGCTGGAGTCTCCGAAGAAGGTCACGGGCAAGATGGCGATCTTCCAGAAGTCCTACTCCGGCTTCATGATGTTCACGATGCTGACCCAACTGGCGATGCTCGCCATCCCGAGCCCCATCGGCATCGCGGCCGGGCTGCTGATGGGTCGTTCCGCGTTCGGCGACGAGCGCAGGCGCGCGACGGAGAAGCGGCGCGCCGCGGCGAAGACGGCCGTCCGCAAGTTCATGGATGAGTTCACCCTGCAGGTCGGCAAGGATTCCCGCGACACGATCCGCAGGGCTCAGCGCGAGATGCGCGACCGCTACGCCGAGCGCGCCGACGAGCTGCAGCGCTCCGCGGCGGAGGCCGTGGCCGCGGCGCAGCGCGCCGCGCGGACTGGTGAGGACGTGGCCGACGAGCTGCGCCGCCTGGAGAACGACCTGCAGATGTTCGCCACGCTGCGCGCGCGCAGCGAGCAGCTGTTGGCCCGCTCCACGCGATCGGAGGCGGCCGGATGAGCCCGCCCCGCCTCACCGAGCAGGTCGGCGCGCTGGTCGGTGCCGCGCTCGCGGTGCACGCAGGCGGGCCCGCTGAGCCCGCGCTGCGGGCAGTGGCAGACCGGCTGTCCGAGCCGCTGCGCGTGGCGATCGCCGGGCGGGTCAAGGCCGGCAAGTCGACGCTGCTCAACGCCCTGGTCGGTCAGCAGCTCGCGGCCACTGACGCGGGCGAGTGCACCCGGATCGTCACCTGGTACGTCGACGGGTTGACCTACCGGATCACGCTGCACCCGCGCGGTGGCCCGCCGCGGCAGCTGCCGTTCCGCAGGCTGCACGGAGCCCTGGACATCGCCCTGGACGGCGTGGCCACTGAGAACGTGGAGCGCCTCGTGGTCGACTGGCCAGCTCCCGTACTCCGGGAGATGACGCTGATCGACACCCCGGGGATGGGCTCGACCAGTACCGAGGTCGGGCTGCGGACGGAGGCGCTGCTGACCCCCGGTGGCGCCGACGACGCCGAGGACGGGCCCAGCGACGTCGACGCCGTCGTCTACCTCATCCGGCATGTGCACGGCGAGGATGTGCGGTTCCTGGAGGCCTTTCAGGACGGCTCGGTCGACCGCCGCCCGATCAACACGGTCGCGGTGCTCGCCCGCGCCGACGAGGTCGGGCACGCCAAGCCGGACGCGCTCGGCGTCGCAGCCCGGGTCGCCGAGCGCTACGCAGCAGACCAGCGCATCCGCGCACTGTGCCGCACGGTCGTCCCGGTCGCGGGCCTGCTCGCCTCCTCGGCGGCGGGACTGCGGGAGACCGAGTACCGGGCGATCGAGCTCCTGGCCACCAGCCTGGACGTCGACCGCCTGCTCGTCACCGCCGACCGGTTGCTCGCCGGCACGCCCGAGCTTGATCTGCTGGCCGACGAACGCGCCGCGTTGCTCGACCGGTTCGGGATGTTCGGGCTGCGGCTCGCCGTCCGGCTGATCCGCGACCGGCACGTGGCCAGCGCGACCGATCTCGCCCGGGAGCTGCTGACGGCGAGCGGGCTGCCCGCACTGCGCACCATTCTGGCCGACCAGTTCGCCGGTCGCGCGGATGTGCTCAAGGCCCGGTCTGCGCTGATGGGTTTGGAGGCAATTCTGCGCCGCCACCCGCTGCCGGCCGCTGTCGGGCTCCTGCATGACGCCGAGCGGGTCCGCGCGGGTGCGCACGAGTTCGCCGAGATCGTGCTCGTCGACCGGTTGCGCAGTGGGGCGGTGCCGCTCGACGAGGTGGAGCTGCACGAGGCCGAGTTGTTGCTGGGTGTCACAGGCGCCGATGCCCGCGGCCGCCTGGGCCTGCCCGCGGACGCCGGTCCGGACACGGTGCGCAAGGCGGCCGCCGAGCAGCACCTGCGCTGGCAACGGCGCGCCGAGCACCCGGCGTCGAGCCGGGAGGTCGGCCAGGCGGCCCGCGTGTTGGTGCGCACCTGCGAGGGGATCCTCGGCGAGTTCGCCACCGGGTGAGTAACCCGCCGCCGGTCCCGGGCCGGGGAGTAGTGGGCTACTCATGACGGTTGAGGTCCAACGGCGGGATGTTGATCGGCGCACGGCTGCCCGTAGCCGTGCCGTACATCCGCGCTCGCAGGAGGCCCATCTTGGGATACAGCCTCGGTATCGATCTCGGCACCACGTTCACCGCAGCCGCGATCGACCGGGCCGGGCACATCGAGATGGCGACCCTCGGGGACCGGACCGCCGCGATCCCGTCCGTCGTGCTCATCCGGGCCGACGGGCCGGTGCTGACCGGTGACGCCGCCAACCGGCGGGCCGCGATGGAGCCGGACCGGGTGGCGCGGGAGTTCAAGCGCCGCTTCGGCGACCCGACGCCGCTCGTGCTGGGCGGCGCCCCGCACTCGGTGTCCTCTGTGCTCGCCCGGCTGCTCACCGCCGTGGTGGGTGCCGTCGCCGAGCGTGAGGGCGGCCCGGCCGACCAGGTCATGCTCACCCATCCCGCGAACTGGGGTCCCTACAAGCGGGAGCTGTTCGACTCGGTGCCGCGGCTCGCCGAGGTCGACAGGGTCGCCATGATCACCGAGCCGGAGGCGGCGGCAGCGCACTACGCGGCGAACGAACGTCTCGCAGACGGCGCGGTGATCGCGGTCTACGACTTCGGCGGCGGCACCTTCGATGCCACCGTGCTGCGCAAGCGGGCGACCGGGTTCGAGATCCTCGGGACGCCCGAGGGCGTCGAGGGTCTGGGCGGGATCGACTTCGACGAGGGCGTCTTCGCCTTCGTCGACCGCACCCTTGACGGCGCGGTCACCGCGCTGGACTTCTCCGACCGGCAGACCGCAGCGGCGCTGGTCCGGCTGCGTCAGGAGTGCGTGTTGGCCAAGGAGGCGCTGTCGGTCGACACCGAGACGGCTATCCCCGTGCTCATGCCGGGGCTGCAGACGGAGGTGCGGCTGACCCGTGCCGAGCTCGAGGAGATGATGCGGCCCTCGATCGAGGCGACCCTCAGCTCCCTGCGCCGCGCGTTGCGGTCCGCGCGCGTCGATCCGGAGGACCTCACGGGGGTGCTGCTCGTCGGGGGGTCGTCGCGGATCCCGCTGGTCTCGCAGATGGTCTCTGCGGCGCTCGGCCGCCCGACCGCCGTCGACACCCATCCCAAGCACGTCATCGCGTTGGGCGCGGCGGCGCTCGCCGGGGCGGCCCGGCTCGGTCCTCAGGCGGCCGGAGCGCGGCACCACGTCGCCGGTGCTCCTCCGCGTCCCACGGTCGCCCCACGTCGGCCCGCCGAGACAGGACAGCTCGCGGCCCCCGCGCTCGCCGCGCGACGGCCTCCCACGCCTGCCTCCGGCGACGAGCAAGGTGTCGTGCGTGCGGGTGCTGACGGGGCCATGGCTCCCTCGGCATTCGCCGCCAACGGGGAACCTGTCGTGGCCACAGCGTATGGGGGCCTGGCTGCTGGGCCCCCCGCTTCCGATGAGCGCCGGGCCGCCGGAACTGCTCCGGACACGGCGGGGCCCGCTGCAGCCAGCGGCAGTGCCGCTGACGGCGGGCGGATCGCGCTGCCGACATCGTCCGGGCCCGCCCCTGCCGGACGTGGTCCGGCCCCCGGGGCACCACCACCTCCGCTCGCCAGCCCCGGTACGGGCGATAGCCGAGCGCGACGGCGGCTGCCGCTGCTCGTCGGGATCGCCGTGGTCGTGGTACTGGCCGTCGTCGCCGGCGTGCTGCTGATCGGCCGCCCCACCGCGACGCCGGCGGCCCAGCCCGCCCAGGGCGGCCTCGTCCCGGCGCCCGCCAGTATCGACACCCCGGCGGTAACCGCCACGATCCCCGTCGGTGAGAAGCCTCAGGCGGTGGTGGTCTCCCCGGACGGGCGCACCGCCTACGTGACCAACAGCGCCGCCAACTCGATCTCGGTGATCGACACCGGGGCCGGTGGGACGATCGCGACGATCCCGATTCCGGGAGGGCCGCCCCAGTTCGCGAGCATCACCCCGGACGGCGCGCATCTCTACGTCAGCGTCTTCGGCGGTGACGCCGACATGGACCAGACGGTGAACTCGGTCGACGTCGTGGACACCGCATCCCACGCGGTCACGGCCACGATCCCGGTCGGCAGGCATCCCTACGCCTCCGCGGTCACGCCGGACGGCGAGCGCGTCTTCGTCCCGAACCATGACTCCACGAACATCTCCGTCATCGACACGGCGTCGAACAAGGTCAGCGGGACCATCGCCGTCAAGCCCAACCCGCATTTCGTGACGTTCACCAAGGACGGCTCGAAGGCCTTCGTGGCCGATCACGAGTCCAATGTGGTCTCCGTGCTGGACACCGCGTCCGACAAGGTGACAGCGGTCATCCCGGTCGGGCGGAGCCCGCACAGCCTGTCTGTCTCGCCCGATCAGAAGTCCGTGTACGTCGTCAACTTCGACCAGAACGCAGTATCGGTCATCGATGTGGCGACGAACGCGGTGACCGCAACTATCGGGGTCGGCACCCACCCGCAGAGCGTGGTCTTCGCCCCTGACGGCGGGCATGCCTACGTGGCGAACAACGGCGACCACACGATGTCGGTGATCGACACAGCGACTCGGAAGGTGGTCTCCACGGTCCACGTCGGGAAGGGCCCGACCACGATCGCCGTCGCGCCGGACGGCCGCTCGGCCTATGTCACGAACTTCGACTCCAACACGGTGTCGGTACTCCGGATCGCCGGCTGAACCGCTCGGCGCCGAATCACGTCCGCCCTGCCGCTGGCGGTCCCGTCGACCGCCGGGCAGGACATCGCCTACCTGTCGGATGCCGACGCGGCCCCGCCACCTCGGGTGATCCCGTGGAGTGGCGGGGCCGGCGGTCGCCTTACCGGGAGGTCAGCCCGGCATGGGGACGGCTGCGGTGACCGGTGAGCGCGATCAGGAGTGGGCGGTCAGGTCGTGGCTGAGAGTGTCGTTGTGGCTGAGTGTGTCGGTGTGGGTGTCGTCGTGTGAGTCGGTGTGGACGTTGGTGGAGGAGTCGTTGTAGGAGTCGTGCACCGAGTGGTTGTCCTGGTTGAAGGAGTCCTCGTAGCCGG
>JAODNO010000168.1 GCA_025465235.1 Pseudonocardia sp. | reverse complement strand
ATCTTTCCCCACTCCCGCCACTCGTATGCCACCTTCGCGGCGCCGTAACGGGGCGGTCGCGGCGGCGGTGGCCCACCGGCGAACCGGTGCGCGAACCGCGCGTCGGCCCAGCGGATCATCGAGTGCCCGAACGCGACCGTGCCGCCGAGGTAGACCGCGGCCAGGCCGTGTGTGAGGCCCGGCGGCGAGCCTGCCGCGACGTCGACGAGCGATGCGGACACCAGCGCCACGTCGAGGACGGGCACGAGGAGCAGCAGCACGGTGCTGAGTCGGCGGGCCCGCAGCAGGTAGCGCGCGGCGAGGCCGGCGGTGAGCAGCACCCAGAAGCCCACCTCGCAGGCGCCGACGAGCAGCACCAGCGGGTTCTCTGACAGGAAACCCCCCATGCCGGGAGACACTGCCCGTCGGGCGCGCTCTGGTCGTCGGTCCTCGGAACGATCTCCACGGTCACCCGTGTACCACCTTCGATCGACGCGCACGACGATCCGGACATGCTGAGATGGGCGCGTGCGGCTGACGGGGCGGGAACGGACCCAGGACGTGCTCAGGGCCGCGGCCTACTTCGTGCTCGGAGCGCTGCTGCTGCTGCCGAGCCGTGGCGGGCGCCACCGCGCTGGTCGTCGGCGGTCTCGGACTGGCCAGCCTCGTCTCCGACGGTGGACGGGCTGCCCTGCTCACCGTGCTCAACCTCGGCCTGGTGCTGGCCGTACCGGTGCTGTGGGGCTACGAGGTGCGTCGGCACAGCGAGCAGGCAGACGCCGAGCGCGAACGCGCCGAGCAGATGCGGCGGATGGGCGAGCTGGACCGGGCGGCAGCCGTCGCCGCGGAACGCGCCCGGATGGCCCGCGACCTGCACGACGTGATCGCGGGCCAACTGTCGGCCATCGCGATCCAGTCCGAGGCGGCACTCACCCTGCCCGACGCGGACCCGGCCACCCTGCGCCGGGTGCTCGCGGCGGTGCGCCGCGACAGCGTCGCCTCACTCTCCGAGATGCGCACCATGATCGGCCTGCTGCGCGCCGACGGCTCGGCCGACGCGGAGCCGCGCACCTCCCCCGCCGGGCTCGACCGGCTCGACACCCTGCTCGACGCAGGCCGAGCCAACGGGCTGCGGATCGACGTGGACGACCGCCGTTGCGGGGCCTGGGCGGTCGCCGCCGCCGTGGACCTCGCCGCGTACCGCATCGTGCAGGAGTCGTTGACGAACGCGGTCAAGCACGCGCCCGGCAGCACGGTGCGCATGACGCTGCAGCACCGCGACGGCGAGTTGGTGATCGAGCTGGACAACGACCTCGTCCCAGACGCCCCGGCGGCACACGGCACCTGTACGGGCTTGTTGGGGCTCGGCGAGCGGGCCGGCGCGGTGGGCGGCACGGTCGAGGCGGGCCCGCAGGGGCGGACATGGAGCGTTCGCGCTGCCCTGCCCGCGCCCGCGCCGGACGGGGTATCACGATGACCGTGCGGGTGGTGGTGGCGGACGACCAGGCGGCGATCCGGACCGGGCTGATGATGATCCTCGACTCGGCGCCCGACATCACCGTCGTGGGAGAGGCGGGGGACGGGTTGGCCGCCGTCGCACTGGCGCGCGAGCTCGTTCCCGACGTCGTGCTGATGGACATCCGGATGCCGGGAATCGACGGGATCGAGGCCACCCGCCGGCTCGTGGGAGGCACCGCCGCGCAGCACCCGGTGTGCGAGGTACTCGTCCTCACCACGTTCGACCTCGACGATTACGTCGACTCCGCGCTCGCCGCCGGGGCGGCCGGCTTCCTGCTCAAGTCCGTCGACGCGCCTTCCCTGCTCGCGGCCGTGCGGGCCGTAGCCCGCGGCGACGGAGTGCTCGCCCCGGAGATCACCCGGCGGGTCATCGCACGCCTCGCCCCGCCCACGCGCCGCCCGGAACCGCCGCCCGGTCTCGACCACCTCACGCCCCGCGAGACCGACGTGCTCACCTGCCTCGGGCGCGGCCTGTCCAACGCCGAGATCGCCGCGGAGCTGGTGATCACAGAAGCGACCACGAAGACGCACGTATCCCGGGTGCTCACCAAGCTCGGGCTACGCTCCCGTGTGCAGGCGGCCATCGCGGCGCAGGATGCTGGCCTGGTCGGCTGAGTCCGGGTCCCGGTGCGGCCCGGGTCCCGACTACTCGGTCAGCAGGCCACCGGGCGGAATGCCGGTGGACGCTGCGGGAACCGCGACGTTCTGGTCCGTGACGGAGATGACGGCGTCGGAGGCCTCGGGCGGTGAGGCCCCGGCCAGCACCGCGACCGCCCCGGTGAACATGGTCAGCACGAACCGGGACGTCGCGGGCTTTCGCCGACCGCGGCCGGGCATCCGGTGGCGCCCACGCGACACACCTGCCGGCGACCGCCGCACGCGCCATGCCGGATCCGCGGTGAGAAGCGCCGCGACCTGGGAAGCGGTGGGTCGGCGTTCCGGCTCGTCCCGCGTCATGGCTTCGAGGAGATCCCCCAACCCGCCGGGCAGCCCGGCCGGTACCGCCGGAGCGCGGTGCAGTCTCGCGGTCGCCGACTCCACCGCGAGGCCCGGGTACTCGCGGCGTCCGGTCAGGGCCTCCAGCAGCACGAGCCCCAGCGCATAGACGTCCGCGGCCGGGTCGACGCGCTCCCCGCGCACCTGCTCCGGGGCGAGGTAGGCGGCGGTGCCGACCACGCACCCGCTCGCGGTTGCCCCGGGTCCCTCGAGTGCGCGGGCACTACCGAAGTCCGCGAGCCGCGGCCGGACACCGTCGAGCAGAACGTTGGCGGGCTTCACGTCACGGTGGATGATCCCGCCGCTGTGCACGTGGGCGAGCGCCTCGGCCAGGTGCCTGCCGAGCGTACGCACCGCACCAGGTGCCAGGGGAAGGCCCGTTCTGATCCGCTCGGCCAGCGTCGGACCCTCAACGAGGTCGGTGACGACGAACGGCCTGCCGTCCTCGGTGCCGCCGCAGTGCAGGCCGACGAGACCGGGGTGGTCCAGTCGCGCCAGCACCTCCATCTCCCGCCGCTGCTGGCGCAGGTCGTGCGCCGATGCGCCGGAATGGAAGCGCTTGACCGCCACGTCCGCACCGCCCTGCAGGTCACGGGCGCGGTGCACCACCGCGGACGAACCGACGCCGAGCACCCGGCCGAGCGCGTACCGTCCGGCCACGAGCCGTGGCTCCGCCGCAGACCGGTCCTCCGACGGACCGGACTCGTCGAGGGCCATGCGGTTCGGTTCCCCCGATGGGTCGGATCCATGCGTAATCCGGAGGACCGTCCGCGAACGAGATCAGCCGGCGGCTGTGGTGAGCGCCCGGCGGGTGAGGACCCGGGCCAGGTGCCTGCGGTACTCGGCAGTGGCCGCGAGGTCGCTCGTAGGGTCGGTGCCCTGGTCGGCCAGCGCGGCAGCCTCCTCGATGGATGCGCCGTCCGCGAGTGCGGCCTCCGTGGTTGAGGCCCGCAGGGGGCTCGCCCCCATGTTGACCAGCCCGACGCGACCGTCGACCACGGCCACTCCGACGATCGCCCAGTCGTTGGCGCGACGGGTGAACTTCTCGTAGGCCCACCCGGACGAGCCGGTTCGCGGCACCCTGATCTCCACGATCAGCTCGTCCGGCTCCTTCACCGTGGAGAACATCCCGGTGTAGAAGCCGGTCGCGGGCACCTGGCGTTCCCCGCGCGGACCGCGCAGCACGACGGTGCCGCCGAGCGTGAGCACCGCGGCAGGCAGGTCGGACGCCGGGTCGGCGTGGGCGAGGGACCCGCCGATGGTGCCGCGGTGGCGGACCTGCGGGTCGCCGACCGTGCGGGCGACCGCCGCGAGCAGCGGCGCCTCGGCTCCGAGCACATCGGAGGCCTCCAGGTCGCGGTGCCGCGTACCGGCGCCGATCGCGACCTCGTCACCGTCGAGGCGGATGTAGCGCAGCTCGGGCAGCCGTCCGATGTCGATGACCACTTCGGGCGCGGCGAGCCGCAGCTTCATCACGGGCAGCAGCGAGTGGCCGCCTGCCAGCACCGTGGCGTCCTCCCCGTGCTCCGCGAGCAGCGCCAGTGCGCTCTCGAGCGAGTCGGGACGAGCGTAGGAGAAGGCGACCGGGATCACGCGCCGCTCCCCGTGGAGAAGCCCGGCGCGGATTCGACGCCACCGGCCGGGGACCGGCCGGCGTCCGCCTCGACGCTGGTCGTCTGCCCGGCGTCGGGATCCTGCCCGCTGGCGGCCAGCACCGCCCGGACGATGTTGTGGTAACCCGTGCACCGGCAGAGGTTGCCTTCGAGACCCTCGCGGACCTCGCGCTCGGTGGGCTTCGGGTTCTCCTTCAGCAGGCCGACCGTGGCCATCACCATGCCGGGGGTGCAGAAGCCGCACTGCAGTCCGTGCTCGGCGCGGAACGCCGCAGCCACGGGGTGCAGGTTCGTGGAGTTCGGGGAGAGCCCCTCCATCGTGGTGACCGACTGCCCGTCGGCCTGCACCGCGAGCACGGTGCACGACTTCACGGACTCGCCGTCCACCAGCACGGTGCAGGCGCCGCACGAGGTGGTGTCGCATCCGACGTTGGTGGCCTTGAGGCCGATCACGTCACGCAGATAATGCGCGAGCAGCAGGCGCGGCTCGACGTCGGCCGTGGTCTCCGTGCCGTTGACGGTGATCCCGACCTTCACGGTCGTGTTCATTGAGGTGGTCACTGCTGCGCTCCCTCGGAGCTGTCGCTGCCGGCTCCGCGTTCACCACGGGCGGCGTTGATGGCCTCCCAGACCCGCAGCGGGCTGGTGGGCATGTCGATGTGGCGGACGCCGAGGTGGGAGACGGCATCGATCACCGCGCTCTGCACCGCAGGCGTCGCACCGATGGTGCCCGCCTCGCCGATGCCCTTGGCCCCGAGCGGGTTGAGGGTGGTCGGCGTGGCCATGTCCAGCAACGTGAAGCTGGGCAGCTCGGCCGCGGACGGGAAGGCGTAGTCGGCGAAGGTGGCCGTCAGGGGGTTGCCGTCGGCGTCGTAGACGACCTCCTCCAGCAGGGCCTGGGAGATGCCCTGGGCGATGCCCCCGTGGCGCTGGCCCTCCGCGAGCAGCGGGTTCACGATCGGTCCGGCGTCGTCGAGCGTGACGATCCGGTCGACCACCGCCTTGCCCGACTCGATGTCGACCTCCACGACCGCGACGTGCGCGCCGAACGGGAACGTCGGCGCCCCGCTGTCGAACACGGTGTCGACCTTCAGCTGCTCCCGGTCGGCGAGCTGGGCGAGCGTGACGTTCGTGTCCGTACCCCTGACCGACACCGCGCCGTCGGCGACCTCCAGGTCGTCGACGGCCGCCTCCAGCAGGTCGGCCGCACGCTGCTTCGCGAGCTCCACGAGCTCGCCCGCCGCCTGGTGGACGGCGACGCCGCCGGTCTGCAGGCTGCGCGAGCCCATGGTGCCCGCTCCCCGCGGGATGAGGTCCGTGTCGCCGTGCTTCACCGTGATCTTCTCGATCGGGATGCCCAGGCGGTCGCTCGTGAGCATCGCCCATGCGGTGGCGTGGCCCTGGCCGTGCGGTGAGGTGCCCGTCAGGACCGTGACCGACCCGTCCGCGTGCACCTCGACGGAGGCGTCCTCGCTGAACGCACCCCCACCGGTGATCTCGACGTACGCGGAGACCCCGATGCCGAGCTGGACGACGTCGCCACGCTCGCGGCGACGCGCCTGCTCGGCACGCAGCTCGGCGTAGCCCGCCCCCTCCAGCACGCGGTCGATCGCCTTGGCGTACTCGCCGCTGTCGTAGACGGCGCCGCCCTTGGTCTCGAAGGGGAACTTGTCCGGCGGCACGACGTTGCGCCTGCGGACCTGGGCCGGGTCCTTGCCGATCTCGGCTGCGAACAGGTCCATGGCCCGCTCGATCGCCGCGGTGGCCTCCGGACGCCCCGCGCCGCGGTAGGCGCCCGTGGACGTGGTGGTGGTGACGACGGTGCGGGCCCGTGACTCGACCTTGGGGATGTCGTAGACGCCCGGCGCCATCTGGCGGGTGAAGAACGGGAGGAACACGCCGAGACGCGGGTAGGCGCCCGCGTCGGCCAGCACGTCGAGGCGGTAGGCGAGCACGTCGCCGTCGCGGTTGCCGCCGATCGTGATGGTCTGCAGCTGCGCGCGACCCTGCAGCATCCCGGTGAGGTTCTCCGAGCGGGTCTCGGTCCAGCGCACCGCACGCCCCAGTCGCTGCGCGAGCCACACCACGAGCGCGAACTCGGGGTCAGCCCCGATCTTCGCGCCGAAGCCGCCACCGACGTCCGGGGCGATCAGGTGAATCAGCCCGGCGTCGATACCCAGCCACGAGGCGATCTCGTCCCGCGCTGACTGCGGGTTCTGGGTGGAGGCCCACAGGGTGACGCGCCCGTCCTCCCCCCAGACCGCCGCGGCCGCGCGCCCCTCCAGGGGAGAGGCGGCGAGGCGCTGGTTGACGATGTCGCGCGTGACGACGACCTCGCACCCGTCGAAGAAGTGCTCGTCGAACTCCTGGTCGTGGCCGAAGCCGCCGGCGAGGTTGGTGCCCACCTCCTCGAACAGCAGCACCTCGTCCGTCAGGGCCGCCCGGGGGTCGACCACCGCCGGGAGCGGGTCGTAGTCGATCTCGACCAGATCGGCGGCGTCCTGGCCCTGGTAGGGCTGCTCGGTCAGCACGGCGGCCACCGGCTCCCCGACGAACCGCACCTTGTCGGTGGCCAGCCAGGGGCGGACCATGCCCGGGTTGGCGCCGGCGAACAGCAGCGTCGGAGCCAGGTCGATGTCGGCGCCCGCGAACACCGCGACGACACCGGGCGCCTCACGGGCAGCCTCGACGTCGACGGCGGTGATCCGCGCGTGCGCAAGTGGGGACCGCACGAGCGTCAGGTGCAGCGCACCGTTCAGTCGCTCGTCGGTCAGGTCATCCGTATATGTGGCGCCCCGGGAGAGGAACACCGGATCCTCAGTGCGGACCACACGCGTACCCATGATGCTCATCGAAAGAAAGCCTAGCTCGCAGGCCACGGTCCCGTCGGACCGGATGACAAGATCTCGAGGACCCGGCTCAGGCGCTTTCACACCCTCGGTGACCAGGCAGTTGCAGGGAAGCCACGTTCACGCAACCATGCGCGGCGCGAACGTGGCTTCCCGGCGACAAGGGGAGGTTTCAGGCGTCCGACAGCGGCAGGTACACGCGGCCACCGGCGTCTGTGAACTCGTCCGACTTCTCCGACATCCCGGCCTCGATCGCCTCCACGCTCGTGAGCCCGTGCGCCTCGGCGTAGTCCCGGACATCCTGCGTGATGCGCATCGAGCAGAACTTCGGCCCGCACATGGAGCAGAAGTGCGCGCTCTTGGCCGGCTCGGCGGGCAGGGTCTCGTCGTGGAAGGACAGCGCGGTGTCCGGGTCGAGCGACAGGTGGAACTGGTCGAGCCAGCGGAACTCGAACCGCGCCGCCGACAGGGCGTCGTCACGGGCCTGCGCCCGTGGGTGCTCCTTCGCGAGGTCGGCGGCATGCGCGGCGATCTTGTACGTGATCACGCCGGTCTTGACGTCGTCGCGGTCCGGCAGGCCGAGGTGCTCCTTGGGCGTGACGTAGCAGAGCATCGCCGTGCCTCGCGCTGCGATCGTGGCCGCACCGATGGCGCTGGTGATGTGGTCGTAGCCGGGTGCGATGTCGGTGGCGAGTGGGCCGAGCGTGTAGAACGGCGCCTCGCCGCACCACTCCTCTTCCAGCCGCACGTTCTCCGCGATCTTGTGCAACGGGACGTGGCCCGGGCCCTCGATAAACACCTGCACGTCGCGGGCACGGGCGACCGCCGTGAGCTCCCCGAGCGTGCGCAGTTCGGCGAGCTGCGCGTCGTCATTCGCGTCGGCGATCGAGCCGGGCCGCAGCCCGTCCCCGAGCGAGAACGTCACGTCGTAGGTGCGCAGGATGTCGCAGAGCTCCTCGAACCGCGTGTAGAGGAACGACTCACGGTGGTGCGCGAGGCACCAGGCGGCCATGATCGACCCGCCCCGGGAGACGATGCCCGTGACGCGTTTCGCGGTGAGCGGCACATAGCGCAACAGCACGCCTGCGTGCACCGTCATGTAGTCGACGCCCTGCTCGCACTGCTCGATCACGGTGTCGCG